>JANXVU010000161.1 GCA_025351485.1 Candidatus Eiseniibacteriota bacterium
CCTCGGACGTGGCCGCGCTGCTCGCGCACACCAACCGGGTGGTCTACCTGGACGACGGGGAAGTTGCGGTGGTCACCCGCGAGGGATTCCAGAGCTTCACGCTGGACCGCGCCAACACCACCAAGGAAATCATCGAAGTCAGCTGGAGCCTTTCGGAGATCGAAAAGGGCGGCTACGACCACTTCATGCTCAAGGAAATCTTCGAGCAGCCGATCTCGGTGGAGAACGCCATGCGCGGACGGGTCCTGGTGGACGAGGGCACGGCCCACCTGGGTGGTCTCAACATGACCGACGAGGAGCTTCGCAAGATCGACCGGATCATCATCACGGCCTGCGGGACCAGCTGGCACGCCGCCATGATCGGCGAGTACATGCTCGAGGACCACGCCCGGGTGCCGGTGGAAGTGGAGTACGCCTCGGAATTCCGCTACCGCAATCCGATCCTGCGCCCCAATACCGTGGTGTTCGTGATCAGCCAGTCGGGGGAGACCATCGACACCCTGATGGCCATCCGCGAAGCCAAGCGCAAGGGCGCCAAGGTGCTGGGGATCTGCAACGTGGTCGGCTCCAGCATCCCGCGCGAGACGGACGGCGGTGTGTACATCCATGCCGGACCCGAGATCGGCGTGGCCTCCACCAAGGCTTTCACCTCCCAGGTGACTGCGCTGGCCGTGCTCACGTTGCAGCTTGGCCGGGTGAATGCCATGTCCCGCGACGACGGGGTGCGGATTGCGAAAGGCCTGCGCGAGATACCGGCCCAGATCGAAACCATTCTCAGCCGGGCCAAGGAAGTCGAGCGCATCGCGCACCTTTACAAGCACCACAACAATTTCCTGTACCTGGGGCGCGGCTACAACTTTCCGGTGGCCCTCGAAGGCGCCTTGAAGATGAAGGAAATTTCCTATATCCACGCCGAGGGCTACCCGGCGGCCGAAATGAAGCACGGCCCGATCGCGCTGATCGACGACAACATGCCGGTGGTCTTTATCTGCACCCGCGACAGCGCCTACGACAAGGTCGTCAGCAACATGGAAGAGGTGCGCGCCAGGAGCGGAAAGATCATCGCCGTCGCCACCGAAGGGGACACCGAGGTCGCCCGGCGAGCGGACCACGTGATCTATATCCCGAAGACCGAAGAAATGCTCACGCCGCTGCTTTCGGTCGTGCCGCTGCAGTTGCTGGCCTACTACGTGGCTTTAGCGCGTGGTTGCGATGTGGATCAGCCGCGGAACCTGGCGAAGAGCGTTACCGTCGAGTAGTCTTTCTTCTGGCTCCGCCGGGGGTAATCGCCTGAGCGGCCCTTGGCGGGCAATCGCTTCGCGTTGCCCGCCGTGGCCGCGCGGCCGGCGTGCCGGTGTCGCCGCTGTCCGCGGCTCCGGCACCGCGCTTCTAGCCAGAATTTGGACCATGATGGAGCCGGAGCCGCGCGAGCGGCGACTCGGGGATGCCTAGCCGCACAGCCGCGCCCACACCGCGAAGCGGATGTGGGCTGGCGGCTCTTTAAGCGCAATTGTACCTTCGAGTCCTCATTTCGAAAGGATCTGCCGTGAAATTCACGACCATCAAAACTGCGGACGCACCCGGCGCGATCGGGCCTTACAGCCAGGGCGTCTCGGTGGACACGGCTCCCGGGCGCCTGGTCGTGACGGCCGGCCAGGTCGGCCTGGATCCGGCCAGCGGCAACATGGTGCCGGGCGGTGTCCAGGCGGAGACGGAGCGGGCGCTCAAGAACCTGACCGCCGTGCTCGCCGTCGAGGGGATGACCCTCGAGAACGTGATCAAGACCACCGTATTCCTGGCGACCATGGACGAGTTCGCGGCCATGAACGAAGTGTATGCGCGGTACTTCACGCGGAATCTCCCGGCCCGTTCGACGGTGGCGGTGCTGGGGCTCCCGAAGAACGCGCGGGTCGAGATCGAAGTATGGGCCGTCCGGTAGACCGAAAGAACCTCGCGCGCATCCGCCTCACCGCCCAGGTCGAATGCGCGGGTTGAGCCGCCAAGCTCGGGCCGGGGGACCTGGCCCTGCTGCTTGAAAGAGCGCCCAGTTCGAAAAAGAAACGCTCCCGCCGCGTGCTGGTCGGTCCCGAGACCTGGGACGACGCCGGGATCTATCGCCTTAACGCGCGCGAGGCGCTGGTCCAGACGGTGGACTTCTTCACGCCCATCGTGGATTCGCCCTACGACTTCGGTGGGATCGCCGCCGCGAACGCGGTTTCCGACGTCTACGCCATGGGAGGAGTGCCGGAGACGGCCCTGTGCCTGCTGGGGGCGCCGGTGGCCGATCTTGCTCCCGGGGTCCTGTCGGACATCCTGCGGGGTGGGGAGGACGCGCTGGCCGAGGCCGGCGTGGTGGTGCTCGGCGGCCATTCCATCCGGGATCCCGAGTTGAAATTCGGCTATGCGATTACCGGCCGGGTCGATCCCCGCCGGATGGTCACCAATGCGGGCGCCCGTCCCGGCGACCTGCTGGTCCTGACCAAGCCCCTCGGAACGGGCGTGCTCACCACGGCGCTCAAGCGCCAGTTGCTGGCGGACAAGGCATTGAAGAACGTGACGGCCCTGATGCGCCACTTGAACGCGGGCGCCTCCCGGGCCATGGTCAAGGCCGGTGCGCATGCCGCCACCGACGTCACCGGATTCGGACTGCTGGGCCATTCGCGCAACATTGCCGCGGCCAGCAAGGTCACGCTACAGCTGGATGCCTCCCGCGTGCCGCTCATCGCCGGCGTGGAGGATCTCATCGAAGCGGGGTGTTATCCCGGCGGCCTGGTCAACAATTTGAAGTTCCTGGAGCCGGTCGTGAAGTTCGCGCCGCATGTTTCAAAGGTGCAGCAGAAGGCGCTGGCGGACCCTCAGACGAGCGGGGGGCTGCTCATCGCCGTGAGCCCCGCGAAGCTCCGTATCCTTGTCTCCGCCCTGCGGTGCGAGCACGCCCCCGAAGCGGCGGTCATCGGCCGGGTCATCGCAAAGAAGAAACATCTTCTGGAAGTGATCTAGGATCATGGGAGTGGTTGGCATCTGGTGATGCCCCAGGTCTTCAAAACCTCGTGTCGGGCGTGTTTCACGTCCGAGGTGGGTTCGATTCCCACACATTCCCGCCACTTCCTGGCGGTGGTGATGGCCCTGTGCGTGCCGGCCTGGCTCTTGGCGGCCGGGCCCGCGCGGGCCCAGTCGGAATCCGCCGGGACGGTGGATTCGTCCGGGATCATCCGGCCCGGTGCCCTGCGACTGCCGAAGTTCAAGATCAGGGTAAGTACGCCCAGGCCGGAGGCGGCCCACGAGCTGCCGCCCGCGCCACCCGCTCCCGCGGCCGATGACCTGGTTCCGCGGCCGATGAGGGACATCCCGGACTCGCTCCGGAAGGCCCCCGAGGCGCCGGGCCTGCCGCTCCATGGAGCCTTGGATTCCGCCGTGGTCTTCGCGGCCTACGAGATGCCCGGGCAGGAGGACACCCGCTACGCGGCGAAGGCGCCATCTTCCGGCTCGACCCGGAAGGCGGCCATCGCCTATCCTCGGCCCGGTCCCGGCTGGGTCATGCTGCGTTCGGTGCTGGTCCCCGGATGGGGCCAGTGGGTCAACGGGAAATGGTGGAAGTCGTTGCTGGTCGCGGGGCTGGAGGGCTACCTGGTCGCCGGGGCGATCCAGGCCGGGCGGGACGTCAACCGGACCGAGGCGGGCATGGACAGCGCCACCCTGGCGAGCGCTTCCCGGCTTTGCCTGAGTACGTCGGACACCCTCGCGTGTGCCAGGGACCGCAAGGTGAAGTACGTCTGGTGGACCATCGGCGCGGTGGGCCTCTCCATGCTGGACGCATTCGTGGACGCACACTTCAAGGACTTTGACGTAACCCCCATCGCCCGCGTGGAGCGCGGCGGGGCCGGGACGCTGCTTGGCGTCCGGCTCACATGGGCGGGTTTTTCTCCCTAGAAGGGACGAGATGGCTTCCGAGCACTTCAGAAACTTCTTCATCATCGCCCATATCGACCATGGCAAGTCCACGCTCGCCGACCGGCTGCTGGAGGCCACCCATACCCTTCGCAAGAGCGAGATGATGGAGCAGGTCCTGGACGACATGGACCTGGAGCGGGAACGCGGGATCACCATCAAGTCGCATCCCATCACCATGGACTACACATCCAAGGCCGGGAAACACTATGTGTTCAACCTGATCGACACCCCGGGCCACGTCGACTTCAGCTATGAAGTCTCGCGCAGCCTCGCCGCCTGCGAGGGCGCGCTGCTCCTGGTGGACGCCTGCCAGGGAGTCCAGGCGCAGACCCTGTCCAATCTCTACCTGGCCATGGACCAGAAACTGGAACTGCTGCCGGTAATCAACAAGATCGACATGCCCGCCGCGCGGATCCCGGAGGTGGAGGACGAGATCGAGTCGCAGCTGGGGCTTTCCAAGGAACTGATCGTCCGGGTGAGCGCCAAGCAGGGCATCGGGATCGACGAGCTGCTGGAGGCCATCGTCGCGCACCTGCCGCCGCCCACGGGCGACGGAACGCTGCCGCTGCGCGCCCTGATCTTCGACTCGCAGTTCGATTCCTACCGCGGAGTGGTGACCTATGTGCG
>JANXVU010000149.1 GCA_025351485.1 Candidatus Eiseniibacteriota bacterium
GGCGCCGGGGGCCAGGCCCGTCGACGGGCCTGCGGGCCGAAAGTAGGCCGCGCGGGTTCGGGTCGCCGGATCGGTCATGCCGTCCACGCGTTCCAGCCGTGCGGCGTTCCAGCCGCCATCGCCGACCTGGAAGGACGCCGCCGACCCCTGGAGACGGCCCAGTTCGGATTCGGGCACCGACACTTCGATTTCCCCGCTCCCGTAGGAACGAACATCGAGCAGGGGAGTGCCGGGCGTGACATCCGCGCCGGCATCGACCCTCTTGCGGGCCACCGCCCCGTCGAAAGGCGCGGTGATCACGGTTCCGGCCGCGATGCGCCTGTCCTCCGCCAGGGCCTGCGCATATTGAGCATCCGCCGCGCGCCGGTCCGAGAGAGCCAATTCCTGTTCGCGCACCGAGGCCACCCGCGAGGCCAGCAGGGTGTCCATGCGCGCCTGCTGGCGCACGGCCTGGTCGCGCCGTTCGGCGGCCGCAGCGAGCGCCGCGTGCGCTGCGGTCCGCGCATCCCGGGAATCGGGAGCTTCGAACCGCGCCAGGGGATCCCCGCGCCGGAAAGTGCCGCCCTCGCCCACGGGAAGCGATGTGACCCGTCCCGAAATCGTGGTGGCGATGGTCACTTCCGAACTGGCGCGGACACGCCCGGGCAGCTCCAGACTGGAAGCGCCCGCAAGTCCTTCCGCGCGAACCACGCGGACGGTCACGGGTGTGGCCTGGCTCGCTCCGGCGTCGGGCTCGCCGCGTGAGCGGGAACAGCCCGCCACGAACGGAACGGCAAGTAGCACTGCCAGCGCTGCAGCGGATGCGATGCGGATCCTTATCATTTCAACTCTCCGACGGCGTGCAGGTAGTCGTATCGGGACATGACAATGTTGGCTTCTGCATCCAGTTCGGCCAGCCGGGCGCGGGCGGCTTCCGCATCCGTGGACAGGAGTTCGCTGAGCGGCAGCAGTCCGGCCTTGTAGCGCGCTTCGCCCAGCCGAAGCGCTTCCTCGGCGGCCGCGCGCCCCGCGCGCATGGCCTGCGCGCGACCGGCGGCCAGGTTCATCCGGGAAGCCGCTTCCTGCCGCTCCACTTCGATTCGCCGTGCGAGCTCCTCGGCAACGGCCTCTTCTTCGCGGGCCCGCGCCGAAGAGGCGCGCCAGTCCTGGATCCGCCGGCCCCCGTCCCACAACGGCAGATCCACGCGCACACCGGCTGTCCAACGGCGTTGCGCGGGCCCGCTGGAGGCATCGCGGTACCAGTCGATCTGCAGGGCCGAATTGATGGACGGCAGGAGTCGCAGACCCATTCGGCGGGAGTCCAGTCGCAGGGCCGCCGCGGTCTCGGTGGCGGCGCGGAGTTCCCCGCGCCGGGAGGTGGAGGCGAAGGGTGCGGTCCAGGGGGATTGGGAGGGGTCCACCAGGTCCGCCGCCGCGACGGGTTCGCCCACGAGGCTCGAGAGTGTCAGCAGGGCGATCTCCCGGCCCGAGCCACCCGTGAGCCACTCGGCATAGGCTTGGGATCTGCGGCTGAAGGTTCGCAGGGTATCGAGTTCAGAGACCTGCCCGGTGTGGAATAGAAGCCCGGCGGCGCGGCGGTGTTCCTCGGCAGCGGCCAGCGCAAGAGAGTCCGCCGCCAGAGCCTGGCTTGCCTTCCATGCCGCGACGTATCCGCGGACCGCCTGCAGGAGCCTGCCGGAGATCTCGGCCTCGCCGGCGGCGTCCGCGGCCCGGCGACGGTGCCCGGCGATGGCGGGGCCCATCACTTCGCCCCCGCCGTTGAAAATGGGCTGCTCGACGGACACCCCGTAATGCAGCGACGTAGCTTCGGGGGGCTGGTTGAGCGCGCGAAGATCAAAGTCCGCTTGGATGAAGCGGCCTTGCCAGAGTTTCTGGGAGAACAGGAACGCCGGATCGTCGCTCCGGTCGAGGGCCGCCTGCAGGCGCACGCGGGGGCTCAGGGACTGGATGCCGAGGCCCGCATCGGCTCGGGCGGCATCCGCCCGTGCGCGGGCTGCCAAGACTCCCGGCTCCGCGGATCGCACCTGGTCCAGCGCCCGCTCTAATGAAAGAGGGGCGGCCGATACCGTGCCGGAGAGCGCCGCAAACAGCACCGTAACGGCCGCGATGTCTGCTAGAATCATGCGCGACAGGAACTTGCGCGTAGCTGGGAACGGGGGATTCATGGTCATGGCATCAGGTAAGAGCCAAGCCTTGCCAAAAGGATTCGGGGGAAAGACTCGAAAGCCGGCAGGGACAAGCCATCGCACCGGGAAGGCAGCGGCTCGGGGAGGCAGGCCTTCTGCGACGGAAATGGCCCTGCTGGGGGCGGCCAAGGCAGGCGATCCGCGCGCGCTGCGGCGGCTCCTGGAAACGGTGTCCCGCCCGGCGCTGCGATTCGCGAGCGGTTTCTGCCGGAATCCCGAGGATGCCGAGGACGTGGTGCAGGATGTGCTGGCATCCCTTGCGCGCTCCCTGTTTGGCTTCCGCGGAGACTCGGCGCTCAGCACCTGGGCCTACACTGTCGCCCGAAATGTATGCCTCCGAAAGCGCCGGCGCAAGATGGGCGAGCCCTCCCGGCTCGAGACCCTGGACGGGGCGGGGGACCGCGCGGGCGCGCCGGCGCTGGAAGTGCGCGATCCGGCGCGGGGAGCGGACGAAGAACTGGAGCGGGGAGAGCTCCGCTCCTTCCTGCAGGATGCCATCGGCAGCCTGCCGCCCTCGCAGCGCGAAGTACTGGTGCTTCGAGATGTCGAAGGCCTGCCGGCGAAGGAAGTCGGAAAGATCCTCGACCTGAATGAGCGGGCGGTGAAGTCGCGACTGCACCGGGCGCGGCTGGCGGTTCGGGAGCGCCTGGCGCCCTACTATTTCGGCGGCTCGCTGCCGGTTTCGCGATCTCCGCACTCCTGCCCGGACACGGCGCTGCTCCTGAGCCGCTACCTGGAAGGCGAGATGGACCCGGGCACCTGCGCAAGGCTGGAGAGCCACGTCTCCGGGTGCCCGAGCTGCGGAGCGGCGTGCCTTACCCTGCGCGCGACGCTCGCGGCCTGTCGCGACTGGGGTGGAAAGCCCCTGCCTCCCGAAGTTCGGGGTATGGTGCGCCGGGCGATATCGGACGCGCTGGCCGAGGCCCGGGAGTAGTCCGGAGAGTTCTGTGAACCCAGTCCGGGGATTGCGGAGTCCGCCGGATAGGGAGTAGGCTAACGGCGCGGAAATGCTCGAGTCGCGGGAGACACCACGGAGATCCACTCTGGCTTGGCGCCGCCTGCGGGCATCCGCACCTGGGCTTGTGAATGTTTTCACAAGCTAGGAGGTATTTCATGCGTCTTGCTAGCATCTGCCAAATCGCCGCCTGCCTGGCCCTGTCCACCGCCGCTTCCGCGGTCGCCTCTCCCGCACAACGCCCGGTCGCTACGCCGGGACGCCCGATCCAGGTGAGCCGGCCCTTTCAGACGACCGGGATCCAGGTCCAGGAAGCCGGCCTGGCCCAGCTGCTGCAGTGCCTGCTTGGGCCCGGGGTACAGGTTTCCAATGCGACACTCACCGCCGCACCTTCCGCAGCCGGACTGTTCACAGGGGGCGCTCTGATCCTTGGCATCGACCAGGGCATCGTGCTCACCAGCGGGAACATCACGACCCTGGTCGGGCCCAACCTGTCGGACAACACTTCGTTCGACAACAACCTGCCGGGCGACCCGGACCTGGATGCGCTGATCCCGGGCTACAAGACCTATGACGCGACGATCCTCGAGTTCGACTTCAGCTGCCAGAATCCGGCGTCGGTCTCGTTCCAGTACGTGTTCGGTTCGGAGGAGTACAACGAGTGGGTGGGATCTCCTTACAATGACGTGTTCGGGTTCTTCCTGAACGGCATCAACATCGCGGCAGTTCCCGCCCTGTGCAGCAACGGGGGCATCCCGGTCGCCATCAACAATGTGGACTGCCAGTACCCGTTCAGTCCCCCCAACGGCCCGAACTGCGATTGCTACCGCAACAACGCGCTGCCGGAGGGCGGCGGGAGCATCAACACCGAACTGGATGGGCTGACCCAGGTGTTCTACGCCACCGGCCAGATCCAGCCGGGGGTGAACCACATGAAGATTGCCATCGCTGATGCCGGGGACCACATCCTGGACTCGGCGGTGATGATCCGCTGCCAGACTTTCGTGTGCGCCGCTGCCCCTTCGATCGGGGGGTGCTGCGAGGGAACCGAGTGCTTCCTGAAGAGCCAGCAGGAGTGCCAGGATGACCACGGCACCTACCTGGGGGACGGCGTGCCGTGCGCCACGCCCTCGTGCGCCACCACCCCGGCCAAGGCCAAGAGCTGGGGACAGATTCGGCGGATGTACCGCTGAACCCTGGGGACGTTTCCCGGTAAGTCCTGTGTCGTAAGCGCACCAAATTGCACGCCTGAAATGACGATGGCTCCGGG
>JANXVU010000042.1 GCA_025351485.1 Candidatus Eiseniibacteriota bacterium
CGCGGGTCTCCTCCATGTCCTACGGCACGCCGGGCGGCGTGTGGCTGCGCGATCCCGGTGATCGCGATGCGGCCGTCATGCTGCTCTCCGAATTTTCCCGCCTGCACGCCCGTCCCTGGAACGACTGCATCGTGGTGGACCACCGGGCCATTCTGCCCGAGGCTTGGGTCGCGCAGGCGTGGCCGTCGGCGCGAGCCCGTCCGGGCGAAACCCACGCGCTGGACCTGCCGCCGTCCGAGGACGCGTTGGAAGCCCTGTGGGAGCGCCGCACCCGCAAAGCCTGCCGGCGCGCCGCCTCCCTAGGGGTGACCGTGGAGCGCTGCGCGGAAGGGGAAGGGACCGCCGAGTTCGAGTCCTTCCACGAACGCGAGGGCCGTGCGCGCCGGATGCGCTTCCGCTATCCCGCCTCGCTGCTCCTCGCGGGCGAGAGGCAGGGCTGGCTCGCCGTGTGGCGCGCCCGAAGGGAGGGCCGCACTCTGGCCGTGACCGCGGTGACCGAGGGGTTCGGGACGCTGTTCCTGTGGCTGGTGGCGCACGCGCCCGAGGCGCGCGAAGTTCCCTCGGGCGAAATCCTGTTCGGCGAGATCCTGCGAGACGGGGTGCGCCGGGGCCTCGGCCAGGTGGATTTCGGATCTTCGGGTGGCCGTGAGGGGCCGCGCTTCTTCAAGGAAGGCTTCGGGGCCAGGCCGCGCGCTTACCGCGTGTGGCGCAGCGGTCCGCTCGCGGGAGGCGCGCGATGAAGCGGGTGCTGCTGGTGGCGCGCTTCTATCCGCCGTGGGCGGGCGGAGGCGTGTATCGCACCCTGGGCTTCGCGCGCCACCTGCGCGAGTTCGGGTACGAGCCGGTAGTCCTGACCGGCCCGGCCACCGGAGCCTGGGTGAAGGATCCGGGGCTCCTGGAGGGGGTGGAGGACCTGGAGGTGGTTCGCGCCGGAGGAGCCGGGCCGGCGGGACTGGGCGCCGGCGGGGCCGGACGTCCCGCCTGGGCTTCCGCGCTGGCGGCGCTGGCGCCGTGGGTGGCGATCCCGGACGCGTACGGCTCGTGGCGCGCGCCGGCCGTGAAGGCGGGCCTCGCGCGGCTCCAGGCCGACGGTTTTCATGCGATCTACTCCACGTCGCCGCCGGACACGGGCCACATGGTGGCGCTCGATCTGCGTCGCGCCACCGGCCTGCCGTGGATTGCGGACTTCCGCGACCCGTGGATCGGCCTGGGGTACCGCGAGCCGCCCACCCGGTGGCACCGCGCCGCCCACGGCCGTATGCTCCATTCGGTGCTGGCCTCCGCCGCGCACGTGGTGGCCGCGACCGAGGGAACCCGCCGCTGGCTGGCGCGGGCGGATCCCTCGCTGGCCTCGCGCTCCAGCGTGATCCCCAACGGCTACGAAGAGGACGAGTGGCGGGACGTCGCCCCCGAGCGCTTCGAGAAGTTCACGGTGCTGCACGCGGGCCGCCTCTCGGGCGACCGCGACCTGGAAGATTTCCTGAAGGGGTTTGAATTGTTCCTGTCCCGCTTCCCCGACCGCCGCGCCCGTGCCCAGTGCCTGCTGATCGGGCCGCACGACGATCTGCCGGTTCGCCGGGTGCGCGAGCGGGGCATGCAGGACGTGGTCCGTTTCATGGGCCAGGTGAGCCACCGCAAGGCCCTGGAGATGGAAGCGGGGGCGCACGCGCTGCTGCTGGTCAAGCACCGCGACCCGCGCTTTCGCGAACTGATTCCCGGGAAGCTCTACGAATACCTGGGCGCCGGAAAGCCGATCCTGGCGCTCACGCCCGAGGGCCCCGCGGCCGAACTGGTGCGCGGGCTGCGTGCCGGATGGGTGGCGCCGCCCGATGAGCCGGAGCGGGTGGCGGACGCGCTGGAACAGGCATGGAACGGCCACGGAGCTCCGCGCTACGGCACCGAAGAGCGTGCCGAATTCACCCGCCGCGCCCTGACCGGCCGCCTGGCGGGAATCCTGGATGGCCTCGCGTGATGCGGGTTGGGCGTGTGCCTCTGCTGCTGCTGGCGCTCTTCGCGCTGGCCCTCGCGCGGGTCTCGGGATTCTTCACCGATGATAGCTACATCCACCTGGTGTTCGCCCGGAACCTGGCGCGCGGGCTCGGGTTCTGTTTCAACCCCGGCGTGCCCTCGTACGGATTTACCAGTCCTCTGTGGGTGCTGTGCCTGGCGACCGGGCAGTCGGTCGCGCGCGACTGGCTCCTGACCCTGCGCCTGCTCGGCCTGGTCTTCACGCTCCTCGCGGTGGCCTCCACGTATCGCCTGGCGCGCGCGGCGAGAGCCTCCCACGCCGGCGGCCTGGCGGCGGCGGCGGCCCTGGCCCTGCACGCGTGGTTCCTGCGCTGGTCGCTCTCCGGCATGGAGACCTCGCTCGCGGCCTTCCTGGTGGCCGTGGGCCTGGGGGGAGTCCTGCGGGGAAGGCGCGCCGCTGCCGCCGGAATGTTCGCGCTGGCCCTGGCCGCGCTGGCCCGTCCCGAAGCGCTGCTGGTCTTCGGGCTGGCGGCCGCCTGGTCGCTCGCCCGCCCCGGACGCGGGGGCGCCGCGCTGGGGACACTCCTGGGTGCGGGCGCGCTGGGCGCCTGGGAATATCTCATCCATGCACGCACCGGCAGCTGGATCCCCGCCACCTTCGCCGCCAAGCGGGCCCACGAGGCGCTGGATTTCATGGGGATCTTCCGGCCCACCTATCACTTCCTCGGAGTGGTGGTGCTGACCGATGCGGCGCTGATCGCGGCCACGCTGGTCGCGCTGTGGCGGCTCCATCGCAGGAGGGAGCTGGATTCGCGGCTCCGGCTGCTGCTGCTGTGGCCGGCGTTGCTGGCCGCCCTGTACCTGGGAACGCGCTTCCAGATGATTTCCCGCTACTGGGTGCCGGCGCTTCCGGTCCTGTGCGCGCTGGCCGCGGTGTCCGTGGAACGCGCGTTCGCGCCGGCGGCCTGGCGCCGATGGTGCGCCCTGTACCTGGCGCAGCAGGCGGCGGTCTTTGTGCTGCTGGTTTCCCCGGGGATGGCCGCCTTCACCCGCGGACTGGAAGCCGGTCCGGCCCGGATCGGCCGCTGGCTCCATGACAACACGCCCGACACCACCGTGGTGGCCACGCCCGACATCGGGGCGATCGGGTTCTATTCGGAGCGCCGGGTGCTGGACCTTGGGGGACTCGTGACTCCGGAGATGCAGCCGGTGCTGGCCCGGCACGATCTCGCGGAGATCGTGCGCGACTCGCTCTACGAGGCTGCCGGCCGGCCCGACTACCTGGTGGACCGCGACCCTCTGCCCGGCGCGCTGATTTCCCGTCGGCACCACTTGGTGATGGCGACCCGGGTGGAAAACCTGGGACTATCCCGGCCCCGTCCGGTGTTTTACTCGCTCTACCGCATTCGGCGTGC
>JANXVU010000052.1 GCA_025351485.1 Candidatus Eiseniibacteriota bacterium
CCCGCGGGCTGCTCTAGAGGTGCTCTTGGCCGCCCATGTAGGGGCGCAGGGCTGTCGGGATCTTCACGCGGCCGTCTTCGGTCTGATGGTTTTCCAGGATCGCCGCGAATACTCTCGGCAACGCAAGGCCCGAACCGTTCAATGTGTGCACGAGTTCTGGCTTGGCCTTGGCTTCCCGGCGAAACCGGATGTTCATCCGGCGCGCCTGGAACGACTCGAAATTACTGCACGAGCTCACCTCGAGCCAGCGACCTTCCGCCGGCGCCCAGGCTTCCAGGTCATACGTCTTGGCTGAAGCGAAGCTCGAGTCGCCAGTGGCCAGCAGCACCTTTCGATATGGCAGCTCCAGCGCCTCCAGCAGGCCCTCGGCATTCTCGGTGAGCTCTTCGAGTTGGTTGTAAGAATCCTCGGGGCGCACGAAGCGCACGATTTCCACCTTGTCGAACTGGTGGACCCGGATCATGCCGCGGGTGTCGCGGCCCGCGGCGCCCGCCTCGCGGCGAAAGCTGGGGCAGTAGGCGGTGAGCTTGATGGGCAACTGCTCGCCGGGCAGGATCTCGTCGCGATAGATGTTGGTCACCGGCACTTCGGCGGTCGGGTTCATGTACAGGTCGTCGTCTGCCAGCCGGTACATGTCCTCGGCCAGCTTGGGCAGCTGGCCGGTGCCGTAGAGCGACTCGCCCTTGATCATGAAGGGCGGGGAGATCTCCGTGTACCCGTTCTTCTGCGTGTGGGTGTCCAGGAAGAACTGGATCAGCGCCCGCTCCAGGCGCGCTCCGGCGCCCACGAACAGAATGAAGCCCGCTCCCGAGATCTTGGTGGCCCGCTCGAAATCCAGGATCCCGAGCTTTGCGCCGATGTCCCAGTGCGCCAGTGCCTTGCCCGCGGGCGCGGGCGTGCCCCAGTGCCTCACCACCTGGTTGGCGGAGGCGTCCCCCTCGGGCACGCTCTCGTGCGGCACGTTGGGAATCCACGCGGCGATCCCCTGCTGGTCCGCCTCGAGCCCGGCCAGTTCGGCGTCGAAGGCCGCCTCCTGGCTCTTCTGCGCGGCCATTTCTTCCTTCATCGCCGCGAGCTTCGCGCCGTCCGCGCCCTTGTCCCGGGCCAGGCGGCCGATCTCCTCGGACACGGAGTTGCGCCGCGCCCGAAGCTCCTCCACCCGGGTCATCACGGCCCGGCGCTGTTCATCCAGCGCCAGGAACCGGTCCAGGTCGGCCTTCTCGCGCTTCTGCGCGATCGCCCAGCGAACTTTGTCGGGGTTCGAGCGGATGAACTTGGGATCGAGCATCGGCTACTTCTTGGCAGCCTTCTTGGCGGCCTTCTTGGCAGCCGAGACCTTGGCGGCGGCCTTCTTGGCCGGAGCCTTGGCAGCCTTTTCGGCGGCGCCCTTCTTCTTCGCGGCCGCGGCGCTCTTGTTCGCGGCCGTGCGGGCCTTCTTCTGCTCGGCCGTCGCGGTCTTCTTCTTCTTGGGCTTGGTCGCGGCCTGCGGACGGACGATGCCGGCCTTCTTCAGGAGCGAATTGACCTGCTCGCTGGGCTGGGCGCCCTTGCTGAGCCAGTACATGGCGCGCTCCTTGTCGATCACCACCATGGGAACCGGCGGCTTGGCCAGCGGGTCGTAGTGGCCGAGGATCTCGATGTGACGCCCGTCGCGCGGAGCGCGCGAGTCCGCCACCACCACCTTGTGGAAAGCAAGGTGCTTGCGGCCGCGGACATTGAGACGAATGACAACTGCCAAATGAAACCTCCTGTTGGGTTTTGAATTTACCGGAAGCCCAGCTTCCGGCCCTTGCTCATCTTCTTGACCTGGCGCATCATGCGCCGCATTTCCTCGAACTGCTTCAGCAGGCGGTTGACCTCCTGCACCGAGGTGCCGCTGCCCTTGGCGATCCGGCGGCGACGGCTTCCATCGATGATCTCGGGGCCGCCGCGCTCCCGCATGGTCATGGAGCAGATGATGGCCTCCACGCGCTTCATGCCGCCGTCGTCGATCTTGACGCCCTCGGGAATCTTGCCGGCCACGCCGGGGATCATCTTGAACAGATCCTCCAGCGGCCCCATCTTCTTGATGGCCTGCAACTGCTCACGGAAGTCTTCCAGCGTGAACGAGTCGCGGCGCATCTTTTCGGCGAACCTGGCCGCCTGGTCCGCCTCCACCGCCTGCTCGGCGCGCTCCACCAGCGTGAGCACATCGCCCATCCCCAGGATGCGGGAGGCGATGCGGTCGGGGTGGTACAGTTCCAGCGCATCCAGCTTTTCGCCGGTGCTGAGGAACTGGATCGGTCTGCCGGTGACCGCCCGGATCGAAAGCGAGGCCCCGCCGCGGGCATCCCCGTCCACCTTGCTCAGCACCAGCGCGTCGAAGTCCACGCCCTCCTTGAAAGCCGTGGCCGCGGTCACCGCGTCCTGCCCGGTCATGGCGTCCACCACCAGCAGCGTCTCGTGCGGCTTCACGGCGGCCTTGAGCTCGCGAAGCTCCTGCATCAGCGCCTGGTCCACGTGGAGCCGGCCGGCAGTGTCCAGCAGCAACACGTCGTAGCTGCCCTCCCGCGCCCGGTCGAAAGCCTTTTCGGCGACCTGGGCCGGATGCGTGGCCTCGCGGTCAATGAAGACGTCGATCGAGACCTGCCGGCCGAGCGTGGCCAACTGGTCCATGGCGGCGGGACGGGCCAGGTCACACGCGGCCATCAGCACGCGGCGCTTCTTCTGCTTCAGGTACAGGCCGAGCTTGCCGGTGAAGGTGGTCTTGCCGGAGCCCTGCAGCCCCACCATCATCCAGACGGTCGGAGGGGCGCTCGCCAGCGGAAGCGGATGCGCCTTGGCGCCCAGCATCTCCACCAGTTCCTCGTGCACCACCCGGATCACCTGCTGGCCGGGCGAGAGGTTCTTCAAGACTTCCTGCCCCGCGGCACGCGCCTCCACCCGGGCCACGAAATCCCTGGCCACTTGGAAGTTGACGTCGGCCTCGAGGAGCGCCCGGCGCACTTCGCGCAGCGCGTCCTTCATGTTCTCGGGGGTGAGACGGCTTTCCCCGCGAAGCTTTTTGAAAACCTCCTCGAAACGGGAGGTCAGCTGTTCAAACAAGGATTCCCCCGATGGCCGAGTCCAGGTGGGCCGGGCGCGCCGAGGCCGTTCGGGCTGGATGGCTCTAAGTCAAACCTGAATTGGGGATTGTAGCAAATGCGGGTGCGATATTCACGGGGAATCGGTCCGCCCCGGTTCGGTGGGCGGGACCCGGCAAACCCCACGGAGGAAGGGACTTGGTCACCCAACCGGGCGGACCGGAGTCCGTCCCAGGGTGCCACGACGCCGGGGCTTGTTCCCCGGCCGCTCAGGACTCCGCAGGCCGGACGCCTTCCCGGAGTCGCCGCAGCGCCGCCCCGGGGTCGGGCAGCGGGAAGATGCTGTTGCCCGCCACCAGCGCGTCCGCACCGCGGGCGGTCACCACGCCCACCGTTTCGGGGCCGATGCCGCCGTCCACCTCCAGGTCGAAAACGAGCCTGGACATGCGGCGTTGATTGTTGGCGGCCGAGAGCTTGGGCAGCATGTCCTCGCGGAACTTCTGGCCGCCAAACCCGGGCTCCACCGTCATGATGAGCAGGAGATCGATGCGGTCCAGGAACGGCTTGGCGGCCTCCAGCGGGGTGCCCGGCTTCAACGCCAATCCGGCCCGCAGGCCCATGGCCCGTATGTCGCGCAGCACCTTCCCCACGTCCGGCACTTCCACGTGCACGGTGAGGCCGCCGGAACCGGCGTCCGCGAAGCTGCGCAGGAACCGGCCGGGATCGGAGACCATCAGGTGCGTGTCCAGGTACAACCCGGTGATGCGCTTGAGCGCGGCGACCACCGTGGGCCCGAAGGTGAGGTTGGGAACGAAGTGGCCGTCCATGACGTCCACGTGCAGCCAGTCCGCTCCGGCCGCTTCCACCGCCTGCACCTGCTCGGCCAGCCGCGCCAGATCGGCGCTCAGGACCGAGGGAGCCACGCGGACCGCGGCGCTCATCGTCCCACTCCCAGGTGCACCGGCTCTCCCGAGCGGATCATGGATCCCGGCGCCGGATTCTGGGAACTCACCACTCCCGCGAGCGCCGCGTTCTTTCCGGTGAGGTTGTGCGGGACGCCCGCGCGCTCCAGCGACGCGACCACCTCGCGCACCCGCTGACCGGTCCAGTTGGGAACCAGAAAGCGATGCGGCTGGGCGCCCAGGCTCATCAGGATGTTGATCGGCTTGTTCTGGGGAATCGGGGAATCGGGCCCCGGGTCGCTGGCCACCACGCGGTTCGCGGGAACCTCGTCCGACCAGACCCGCGCCACCGACCCCGGCTCGAGCCCGATGCGGCCCAGCGAAAGCTGGGCCTCGCGAAAGTCCTGCCCCTTGAGCGGCGGAATGGTGGCCTTTTCCTCGCCCAGGCTCACCACCACGGCCACCACCTGGCCGCGGCGCGCGATCACGCCGGCGGGCGGGTCCTGGTTCAGGACCGAGCCGCGCGGAACCGAAGGATCGAACTGCTCGGAGCGGGTGCGAAGGATCAGCCCGGATCTTCCCGCGGCGTGCTCGGCCTGCGGGAGCGGCATGAAAGTCAGGTCGGGCACCCGCGAATCGCCCCGGTGCACCAGGCCCGGCAGAACCACGAAGTCAAACAGCATGATGCCCGCGACAAAGGCCACGGTGCCGACGGCGATCCAGCGGATGGGCCCGGGAACGCGGGTCAGGAAGTCTCTCATGCGCGGATCATCCGCGCGGCGAACGCGCCGTCCATGTCGTGCTCCCCGGGAAACACCCGGAAGAATCCATTCTCGGCGAGGCCGGCCCCGAGCCGCGCCTCCGCGGGATCGAGCCGCATCTCCGGATGCTCCCGGAGGAATGCCTCGAGGAGCATCGTGGTCTCCTCCGGCTCGAAGCTGCACACACTATAGACGAGCACGCCCCCCGGACCCAACAGCCTTGCGGCCGACTCCAGCAGCTCCCGCTGCAGCGGCGGCAGGAGTTCCAGGATGGACGCTTCCTTGCGCCAGCGCGCATCGGCCCGCCGGGCCAGCACGCCCAGCCCCGAGCACGGGGCGTCCACCAGCACTCCTTGGAAGGCGCCGGCTCGAAACGGAGGATGCCGGCCGTCCGCGGCCACGAACTCCAGCCCCGGGGTGCCCAGGCGCACCGCGGTCTCGCGCGCCCGCGCGAGCCGGGCCGCATGCACGTCGGCGGCCACCACGCGGCCGGTCTCCCCCATGCTCTCCACCAGGCCGGTGCTCTTTCCGCCCGGGGCCGCGCACAGATCCAGCCACCGCTCCCCCGCCCGCGCGCCGGCCAGCACCACTACCTGGCGCTCCGCGGGATCCTGGGCGGTCGCGAGTCCCGAGCGGAACGCCACCGAATCGGGGGGCGCATAGCGCTCCAGCACCTTGATCATCCCGGTCAAGGGGTCCAGCTCGTGGGCCACGCGCTCGCCGTCGAGGGCTTGCGAGAGGGCGGCCGCGCCGCCTCGAAACGGGTTGGGCCGAAGCCACGTGGGGCGTTCCGCCTGCCCGGCGCACAGGATGGTGCGGGTGCGCTCCAGCCCGAAGTGAGCGAGCCAGCGCTCCACCATCCACACCGGGTGCGAGTGCCGCGCGGCCAGCGACTCGGGGTCGTCCCCCTGCGGCAGCAGCGCCGAGAGGTCGCCCGCCTGCGCCAGCGCGCGGAGCACCGCGTTGGTCAGGCCCACGGTGCCCGGATGGCCGTATTTCTTGGCCAGCTTGACCGTCTCGCTCACCACCATCGGGCGCGGAATCGGCGAATCGTCCAGCATCTGGAACACGCCCAATCTCAGGATCTGCCGCATCAGCACCGGCAGGCCGCGAAAGCGCGCCTGCAGCCGCGACACCAGCAGCGCATCGATCTCCCCGCGGCGGCGCAGCACTCCCTTGACCAGCCGGTTCACCCGGCCCCGGGTGGAGTCCGAGTACTCGCGTCCCTTGAAGGCCGATGCCAGCAGCTTGTCGCTGAAAGCCTGGCGCGTTTCGATGGAGGCGAGCAGGCGCGCGGCCAGATCGCGCGGCTCGGGATCGCCGGTCGCGGGCTTGCGACGGCCCGCCACGCTCCGGGGCCTTCCGGGACCGGGAGGTCCGGCCCCGGGCCTTCCCGGGGCGCCGCCTCCGGGCGGCCTGGGCCCGCTCAACTCGCGGCCCCGTTTTCGAACGATTGTCCGGCGGTCACGGTCCGGCCACGCGCCCAGGCGCCGGCGGTCATGCGCTTTCCGCCGTCGGGCTGGACCTCCAGCAGTTCCAGGATGCCCGCGCCGGTGCCGACCCGCA
>JANXVU010000057.1 GCA_025351485.1 Candidatus Eiseniibacteriota bacterium
CTCGCCGAGAGCGACATCCGCAACATGATCCAGCTGGACCCCGCGGCCAAGCCCGACCCGGAGGAGTTCCCGGAGTCGTACATGCGCATCTACTACAAGGCGGCCAAGGGAGCCAACACCTTCGTGGAAGAGCCCCGCGCCGGGGTGACCACGCTGGCCATCATGGACTTCGACAACAACTCCATCGGCGACGGCGCCGACAAGTACGCCAACATCGGCCGCGGCCTCTCTCAGATGCTCATCACCGACCTGGTGGGCGTGCCGGGCCTGCGCCTCGTGGAGCGCGAGAAGATCCGCTTCGTGCTGGACGAGCTCAAGCTGGCCCAGGGCGGCCAGCTGGACCCGGCCACCGCGGCCAAGGTGGGCAAGCTCCTGGGCGCCCAGGCGCTGCTCTTCGGCGGAGTGATGGTGAACGAGGGCGATCTGCGGGTGTCGTGGCGCCTGGTCAAGGTGGAGACCGGGGAAATCCTCAAGGCCAGCAACACCGACGGCGAGGCCAAAAAGTTTTTCGACGTGGAAAAGAAACTGGCGGTGGGCCTGACCGGAGACCTCAAGCTGGCGGCGGCCCCCGAGGCGCAGAAGAAAATCGAGAAGGGCGACAAGCCGTCGCTGGACGCGGCCATGGCCTATTCCGAAGGTCTCAAGCACCTGGACGAAGGCAAGACGCAGTTGGCCTACGCGAGCTTCGAGCGGGCTTCCAAGCTCGACCCCAAGTTCAGCGCGCCCACGAACCGTATGAAGAAGATCAAGCCGCTGGCGAAGGTGAGCTGACATGAAAAGACTGCTGATCCCCGCCCTGCTGGCCCTGGCCGCGATCCACGGTCCGGCTTTGGCGGCAGAGCCCCGTTCCGCGCCCGCCAACTCTCCGGTCTCGATCGAGTCGGCCCTGCACGCCGATTCGCTTGAGCAGCGCGACGAGGCCATCCGCCAGTACCGCAGTATCCTGAAGGGGACCACGGATCCGGCGCTGGCGTCCATGGTCCGCTCGCGCATCTTCACGCTCTCGCGCGAGGTGTACGACGAGCGCGCCAGGGCCGCCGTGGGCCAGGAATCCAAACTGGCCAACGCCGTGGGCCCCAACAACACCGTCGCGGTGGGCCGCTTTGAAAATCTTTCGGACGACGAGACCTCCGCGCCACTGGAAAAGGGCATCCCGGCCATGCTGAGTTCCGACATGGCCCAGGTGAAGAAGCTGACCGTGCTGGAGCGGGTGGAGCTGGAAGCCCTCCTGCGGGAGCTCAGCCTGTCCCGCTCGGCGATGTTCGACTCCTCCACCGCCCCACGCCTGGGCCACCTGATGTCGGCCGGCCGCGTGGTGGTGGGATCGTTCCGCCACGAAAAGACCGACAAGCTCGAGATGCACGCCCAGGTGGTCAACGTGAAATCCGGCCGCCTGGAGAACTCGGTCAAGGTGAATGGCAAGATGCGGGACTTCTTCGTGCTGGAAAAGGACCTGGTTTTCAAGCTGGTCGACAAGCTCGGGGTGCGCCTGACCACGGCCGAGCGGAGCAGCATCGAGCGCCAGGTTCCGACCAAGGATCTGGCCGCGTTCCTGGCCTACGGGCGGGGACTGGACGAGGAAGACCGCGGCAACTTCAAGGGGGCTTCGGAGCAGTACCAGCAGGCCGCCTCGAAGGACCCCGGCTTCACGGAAGCCAAGGCGGCTGCCGCCGCCACGGGCCGCGGGACGATTTCCTACGGCGACATGGCCAAGGGATTCAGGGCGGGCCAGGCCGCGCCGCCGGCCGTCAAGCCGGTGGCGGTCAAGCCGGCCCCTTCCGGTCCGGGCACGGGCGCGGGAACCGGGGAAGGCGCCAACGACATCGTCATGGAGCGCGCGTTCGAGACCGAACGCCTGACCGGGAGCGGTCTGATCCCGGACCTGGGCTCGGGCGAGGCGCATGATCGTCAGGTGACGCGTCCGGCGGTGTCGTCGAACGGGACCGTCATCGTCACCGGGAGCTTGCCGCGATGAAGACCCATCTGCTTGCAGCTGCGTTCCTCCTGGCCTTCTCCGCCGCCGCGATGGCGCAATCCACGGCGATCCAGGGTTCCGACCTGACGCCGCGGACCACCGTGTGGTCTCCGTGGGGCGTGTTTCGCTCGGTCACGGTGAAGGACTCCCTGGGAGGCGAGACCAAGGCCACCCAGATGAGCGTGCCCATGAGCCTGAACCTGCGTCTGGGCAAGTCGCTTTCGGCGGTGCTCTACGGCGCGTACGCACAGACCAAGGTGGAGCCCAAGGGCGGAACGTCCACGTCTCTGAGCGGCATCACCGATGTCCGCGCGCGGCTCTTCCTGCGCTCCGGCGGCGGCATGGTGCTTTCGGCGGGCGTCTCCCTGCCCACCGGCAAGCATTCGCTCACCGCCGCCGAAGAGCCTTTGGCCGCCGTCGCCGCCAACGACGTGCTCGGATTCCGGGTGCGCCGGTACGGCGAGGGCGTCGGCGCCGAGTTCGGGCTGACCCGGGCATTCGAGGCGGGCTCGGACGGCGCGTTCGCGCTGGGCGCATCGGCGGTCTACAAGGGCGAGTACGCGCCCAGCGAGGGCTCCACGGCCAAGTACAAGCCCGGGAGCGAGCTCTCCGTGAGCGCGGGCTACGATCACCACACGCCGGGCACCCTGCTGCGCCTGAACGCCTCGGGCCGTCTCTACACCAAGGACCAGGCCGGCGGGCTCAACGTGTTCCAGCAGGCCAGCCAGATCCTGCTGGAGGAGCGGCTGGTCTCGACCCTGGGCAACCATCTGAACAACGACCTGTCGGCCCGCCAGTTGCTCAAGGGGCAAAACAAGTTCTACAGCGCCAAGGCCGACGTGCCTCCCACCACCACCGACAACGGCAGCAACGTCGGGATCGTCGAGCGCCTGGAGCTCGAGTCATCGTCGGGCCTCAAGCTGGCCGCAACGGCCGAGGGCAGTTTCTACGGAAAGAACGAGACCGGCTACGATAAGGCCCACCTGCTAGGATTTGGCGGAGAGATCGGCTATGCGGCCTCGAGCAACGCGCTGCTGCGCGTCGCCGGCAAGATTCTCACCGGAACGGCGGACCCGGGCCAGGTGAAGTTGAGCGGATTCGAGGGATCCGCCACGCTGCGGGCGGCCTTCTAAGCCCGGCCGCCGAAGCGCCAACACACGGAAGCCCCCGGGGTATGCACCCCGGGGGCTTCTTTCTAGCTTCTGCGTAGCCGGTTCCGATGCGATCAGGGCGAGCCTGGCGGAAGCAACTGGTAGAACAGCTCTCCCCCGGCCGAGAAAGACCTCCGCAGCGGACCGGGGGGCATGCGGACCACCAGGGATTGGCGGAGCTGTTCCGCCCCGCTCGAGGTGACATCGCCGGGCTGGATTCCCGCCAGCACCCGCTCCGAGATGAATTCCCGCCCCACTCCCTTCACTCCGGGAAGGTAGGTCACCTCCCAGCGCGCATGGGCCAGCTTCTGCTGGCCGGTCCAGACATCCACCACGGCGACCCGATCCAGGTACAGCCATGAGAAGAGCCACATGAACTGGCTGGTGCGATTGAGCTGGCCTTCATCCAGCGTGCCTCCCATGTAGAGCATGTCTCCGGGGCGCACGAAGGGGGCGGCATCCAGGATCATGCGCATCTGGGGCCGGTTTTCCATGTTTGCGCCAGGCTCGAACCGGGCGGCGATTCCCAGTACGGCCAGCAGCATCATGGAGGCGCACACGAGACGCTTTCGCACGGCCCCCGGAGCGCCGCCGAGCGCAAGCAGGGCCAGGCCGGCCAGGATCGCGGGAGCCGGGTGCAGCCACCGCTCGGAATCCGTGCCTTTGAACGCCACCGCAAGCAACAGATGCGGCAACACCCAGACCACCAGCAGGAGCGTGTCCACATTCATCCGGATCCTGACCTTGAGGACTCCGACGATCACCGCCGAAGCGGCAAAGAGATAGACCAGCGCGGTTCTCCACAGCCCCCACTCCCAAAGAACGCGGGAGGAAAAGAGCCGGCCCCAGCCGTGTTGCGCCGGATCCAGAGCCAGGCGGGAGGGCTGCAGGAACAGGCGAGTCCAACCATAGGCGGCCCTCGCGGCGTTGAGCACGGTGAGCTCCATGGACTGCCCGTGGCGTCCGGACAAGAGCCACTTCCCCAGGGTCTCCGTAACGTCGTGGGTGAATCCAAACCACACCGCCAGGTAGGCCACTCCCACCAGGCCCGCCATGGATGCGGCCAGGGCAAGCCCGATCCCCGGCGAAAGGCGTGCGCGGTCATCTTCCCGGCGCAGCGAGGCGGCCAGGACCACGGCCAGCGAGCTCAGGAAGGCGGGCTGCCAGACCAGGATGGCCATTGACTGGAGCACCGCGGCTCCCACGAGCGCGCGAAGCGTGACCGGGCGGTCCTTTTCAGGCCACACCAGGGTGAGCGCAGCCAGGCTCAACGTGACCGACGTGGGGTAGGAACAGGCGGAGGTGGCATAGGACCACCAGGCATGGCCCACCGCAAAGAGCGCCGCGGCAAAGAGCGCCGGATTTCCGCCGATCCGCCGGCGAAACCACACCGCGGCGACTCCCACGCCGAGGGCGCTGCCGAGCAGCGCGGCGATCCGCAGCGGGGCGAACGCCCCGGTGTGCCACCCGGCGTGGTTCGCGAGGGTCCACAGGACATACCCCAGGGGCCGCCAGACAAGGTGGCTGGCCTCGACCAGCGAACCGGGGCGCCCCGACTCGATGGCCAGGGCGTAGTGGTAGCTGTCTCCCAGTTCATTGATCGGCGAAAGGAGGTAGAGGAAGATCGCGGCCAGGGAAAAGCCCAGGAAGACCCCCCCCTCACCTCCAACGCGGGAATCTGGTTTCATGGACGGGTGGTCCTCCTGTAGATGCGATAGTCGGGCACGTACCCGGTGACCCGCCGGGGGTCGGTTTCGGGCCAGCCGGGGCCGGGATGAGAGGTGTCTCGAAAGCGGGCCTCTTCCCGGTAATTCGCGGCGAACCACGGATCGCCGAGGATGATCGGATAGTCGCGCCCGTAGGCGCCCACCACGCACACATCCGGCCGCTGCTCGCGGATCAGTCCCACCGGATCGCGGCGCGCGTTCCATCGAACCGCCTCCGGCGAGACCAGGCCCACCGCGTCCAGGATGCGCCGTCCGGACACATAGCCGACGTAGCCGATGTCGCCTGCGTACACCCGTGCGTTCGGGGCGGTGTGCGCGGCGATCCAGAAGCCGATCTCCCGGTGGACGTGGTCCAGCAGCCGCTGTCCGGCCACCGCCTCGGTGTGCGCGGACTCCATCGCCGTTCCCGCGCGCATTCCCACCACCGCGAACGGCAGCGCCAGCAGCGCCTTCACCAGGGCGTGGCGCGGGGAACCGGGCGAGCCGAACGGCGTGGCCAGGAGTGCGGGCAGGCTCACCATGGCCACCGCAGCCAGTGCCAGCAGCGGAGTATAAAAGGGCGGCAGGTACCAGTAGTGGACCAGCACGCCTCCGCCAAGGAACGCAGCCAGGTAGAGCGCGAGCCACAGCGTGACGGGCAGCAGTTTCCACTCCCGGGCAGCCAGCAGGATGATGGCCCCGCCCACCGCCAATACGCCCAGAGCCGCGCGGGTGCGGCCCACGAAGAACTCCTGGAAGATCTCCACCGGCGTCTTCATCCAGTGGGTGTGCGCATACACTTGCTTGGCGGCCATGGAGTGCGGCAGGACGGAACCGAAGTAGATCTGGGCGAATACTGCCCACGGCAGGCAGATCACGGTGTACAGGCCCAGCTCGCGGAGCGGCAGGCGACGGCGCTC
The DNA here is from genome assembly GCA_025351485.1 of Candidatus Eiseniibacteriota bacterium. GTDB lineage: Bacteria > Eisenbacteria > RBG-16-71-46 > RBG-16-71-46 > JACRLI01 > JANXVU01. The sequence goes on from JANXVU010000057.1 coordinate 5,753, forward strand.
CAGGAGATAGGCCAGGCCGAGGGCCAGGGCGACCAGGGCCCCATCGGGCCGCGTCAGGGTGGCCAGCGCGGCCGCCGCGGCCGAAAGCAGCGTTCGGCCCGTGGCGTACAGGAAGAACGCGAGCATCAGGAAGGCCACGTAGACCGGCGTTTCCATGCCGGCGATATCGGAAAGCATGAGCCCGCTGACGGCCCAGGTGTAGAGCAAGAGGGCGATCAGCCCCTGCCACGGGCGGCCGCGTTGTTCGAGGAGCAGGTACAGCAGCGCTCCGGCCACGAAGAACCCGGCCAGGTCCAGGGTGATGGCGGACCTTCCGGGTGGGATCCCGAGCCGCAGCCCCAGCGCCAGCGCGCCCGTGAACAGCGGGGTCGTGGTGCCCAGCACCCGTTCCCCGGTGTTATAGACGAACCCGCGGCCAGCGGCCAGGTTGTCGGCGTAACGGAAGGTGATCAGCGCGTCGTCATCGGTGAAGCGGCTCTCTTGGTGCAGCTGCACCCGGGTGGAGAGCCCCAGCAGCAGCACGAGCCCGGCGATGATCCTGAGGTAGAGTTTCATCGCCGGGCAGCATACCACGTCCCTTCAGGCCACGCGCAGCCTGCGAAGGCGGGGCGCGCCGTGCCGGATCCGCCACTCGTGGGTGGCTCGCGTCCCCGGGCCCGGCCAGGCCAGGCCCGGCTCGCGCAACCGGCCGAGAGCGCGCAGGTCCCCCACGAACGATCCATGCTCGTCCCAGTGCGGCGCTTCCGCTTCCGATGGCCCCCCGGGGGCGATGCGGCGACGCTCCAGGGCCAGCCGCACCACCCCGGCCGCGGCGGGATCGAAAGCCAGTTCCACCACCCAGGCTTCCCCTACCGCCCGCATCCAGCGGCTCTCCAGGGACGCACGGCGCACCGCGCGGGCCAGCGAGGAGCCCAGGAGCGAGGAGGCCCGCACGATGGAATCCGAGTCGGGCACGCCCGCGGGGAACGAGGCCAGCGCGGCGAACGTGTCATAGAAGGCGCCGGTGAACACCCTGGAGAACGAGTGCGGCTCCCGCGACAGGTGAGAAGCGGGCGCATCGGTCGGCAGTTCGGCGGGCGGCCGGTAGGTGAAAGCGTTCGCAGCGTCCCGCAGGCATCCTGGAGGCGCAACCGAGGGGCCGAACAGGTCCCGCGCCGCGCGGCCCAGTTCTTCGGCCAGCCTGGACACGTCGTTGGACTTACGGAGGGTTCCGGAGGTCTGCTCCAGCAGCGAGCGCCGCACGTTCTCGTCGTCCAGCACCACCAGCAGCGCGCTGATGTCGCCGAAGGCCTCGTGGAAAGCGGCCACTTCGAAACTGGCCGCATCCCACAGGTCGGGCCGGAGCGCGTCGAGCACCGCGTGACCCTCCTCGTGGCAGGCCACGTCGGGGCTTTCGCCGCTCCACACGCGCCGCCCAAGCTGCGGGTCGTCGCGGTGAAAGAAGTGCAGCGCGCGGCGGTCGTAGAAGGCGTTCAGGTCCACGCCCTCGTCAGCCACCGCTTCCAGCGTGGAACGGCCCCCCTGCCAGGCGGTGAATTCCGGCAAAAGGGAGCGCCACCGAACCACTCCGCGGTGCAGCGCCTCTTCCAGCTGCCAGTCCAGGAACGCGCGCGTGCCGGGCTCGTAGTGGCGGGGCGGAGGCAGCGCGCCCGTGGTATCGACCACGCGCACGCGGGGCCGGTCCGTGAGCGGATCGGGGGCCTCTACATCTTCCAGATTGGGATTCAGGGCCAGCGGGTCATCGGGGTAGTAGCGGATCGGGGGACGGGAAGAATCGGATTGATCTGTCATCGTCGTCTCCTCCTGCGCCGCACAGGCGCCGATGGAAACTACGACGGACGGGGCGCGGAAGTTTCGGCGGGCAGGAGCCCACCGGCGCGAAAGGCGCCGGCGATCTCCTGGACCTGGGCCTCGGAAAGGGGCAGCAGCGGCAGGCGGCCCGCTCCGGCATCGCGGCCCAGCAGGCGCAGGCCGGCTTTCAGGCCCGGCACGCCGAAGCGCGTGGTCACGATGCTCCCCACCGGGATGAGTCGGGCCTGGAGCTGCGCGGCCTCGTCCCACCGCCCGGCCCGGCACAGATCGAACAACTTCACGCACTCCTCGGGCGCCACGTTGGCCAGCGCCAGCACCGCGCCCCGGGCGCCCATGAGGAGCGCCGAGGCCAGCACCTTGTCGGAGCCGCACAGCACGTGGAAGTCCGGGCCCGAGGCCGTGATCGCGCGGGTCAGCCAGGTGATGTTGCCCCAGCTGTCCTTGAGCCCGTGGATGTTGGGGTGCAGCGAAAGCCGTCCCGCCGTTTCGGGCTCCATGCTGACTCCGGTGAACTGCGGGATGTGGTAGAGGTAGATCGGGATCGGCGAGCGGTCGGCCAGCCGGGCGAAGTGCTCGAGATAGCCATCCTCCCGGAAGGAGCCCTTCAGGTAGTGCGGCTGCAGCACCAGCGCGGCATCGGCGCCCGCATCGGCCGCCTCCTTCACCCGCTCCAGCGCCAGGTGAGTGGACTCCGCGCCGCAGCCCGCCAGGAAAAACTTGTCCCTGGGAATGGCCCGGCGGGCGCACTTCAGCCCCTCCCGGCGCTCCGGATCGGTGAGCGAAAACGCCTCGCCATTGGAGCCCAGGATCAGGAACCCGTGCAGCCCGGTGGACGCGAGCTGCTCGATCAACGCCTCCAGCAGCCCGGTTTCAAGACGATCTTCCACGAACGGCGTGGGAACGGCGGGCAGGATGCCCTGGGCTCGCGAGGTCATGGCGGGACTATAGCATTTCAGCAGGACCATGGAACATGGATGGCCCCGCGGCCCGCTCCCGGCGTGTGCGCGCTAGCCCAGCGCGGCGGCAAAGAGCCCGGTCACTTTTTCAAACGCACGGTCCGCCGCGGCCTTGTTGTAGATCGGACTGTCCGGAACGGTCCAGCTGTGGAACGCCCCCTCGTAGGTCTCGCTTTCGTACTTCCCGCCCCATGCCTCCAGGGCCTGCTCCAGGCCGCGCACCGACTCCTCGGGCATGGCCCGGTCCTCCACCGCGTGGCCGAAGTAGAGCCGGGCCAGGATGCGTGGCAGCAGCCGATGCGGGCTGGCCGGATCGTCGGACCACAGCCGTACGCCGTGAAACGAGGCGGCCGCCCCGACCCGCTCCGGCCGCGCCGCCGCGATCCTGAGGGCCATGCCTCCGGTGAAGCAGTACCCCGCCACTCCCATGGGGCCCCGGCTCACGAAGCCGTGCCCGGCCAGGAAGTCCACCAACGCGCCGCCGTCGCGCTCCTGCGCCTCGGGAGTCAGGGGGCCCCTGATCTCTGCCATCCATGCCGCGGAGCGGTCGCCGCCCGTCCGGAAGTCATGATCCCAGATGGGCGGGCGGCGGGTGCGGTAGAAGACATTGGGCACCAGGACCGAGAAGCCCTCGGCGGCGATCCGGGCCGCCATTTCAAGATTCGCGGCGCGAATTCCCCCGATGTCGGTCAGGAAGATCACGCCCGGAAGCGCCCCTTCGGCGTCGGGCCGAATGAACCAGCCGTCGGCGTTTCCGTCGGGGGTGGGGATCTCGACTTCCTGTTCGATCATGGCGCGGCCCTTCCAGTGACGGTAGCGGAGCGCGCGTGGCGCCCGGTGATTGCGAGGGAGAATCGGCAACACCGGGATGATAACCCAATCCGGTCGCGCAGGCACCCAACAGGGCCGGCTGGACGGCAGCGGCAGCGGCGGCCCGTACGACGGCCCGCCCGCGTTGCCCCTTCGGGGAACGCGTGTTAGTCTGCCGAAATGACGGAGCTTCGGATGTACGCCACCAGCTGGTGCGGGGATTGCGCGCTGGCCCGGCGATTCTTGAAGGCGCGGGGAATTGCCTGCCGGGAAGTGGATGTGGACGAGGACGAGCCGGCGGACCGGCTGCTAATCGAGTGGCACGGCGGGGTGCGCGCCATTCCGACATTCGAGTACGGGGCCGAACGGCTGGCGCTGTCGCCGTTCGACCGGGTGAAGCTGGGCCAGTGGTTGCGCGAAGTCGGCGTCGCCGAAGACGGAACGATCAGTGACGCAGCACCATCTGGCCCACCACCGTGATCGCGATGACGATTCCACTCACCACGTACAGGATCTGGATGATGTTCATGTCCGCCACGACTTCGCCCATGGCCTGGGGGAAATAGAACTCGATGGCCTTGGCGGTGACGAGCGTGCCGAAGATCATGAACACTTGAAGAAAGCGCCGCGTGAACGCCATCGCGGCGGTGCAGATGGCCACACCCAGCACGGTCGGGTTGCTCCAGCTGAGCCCGGTGACCCACCCCTTCAGAAAATCGAGGAATTCCATGGCTGCCTCCAGTAAGGAAAAGAACAAGGCCTCACGGGGATTATCGGCTGCCGGCCGGCCCAACTTGAAACCTCGAAAGGACCTTTCCCCAAGGACTTGCGCCGACAGCCGCACCAATATGGTGGAGATTGTGCTGCCCAACGACGCCAACCTTCACTGCGCGGCCCTGGGCGGACGCGTGATGCACTGGATCGATATGTGCGCGGCCATCGCCGCCATGCGCTTCAGCGGCCGCCCCATGGTGACCGCCTCGGTGGACGAGCTGCACTTCCTGGGATCGGTCCGGCTCGGGGAGATGGCGGTGCTGCGGGGCGAGGTGACGCAGGCCTGGAAGTCCTCGGTGGAGGTCGAGGTGCACGTGGACGCCGAGGACATGCTGCAGGGCACCCGGCGGCCCACCACGGCGGCGTTCCTGACCTTCGTGGCCGTGGACGATGCGGGCCACCCGGCGCCGGTGCCCCCGATCCACCTCATTTCGCCGTCCCAGAAGAAGCGGGCGAGAGAGGCCGACGAGCGCCGCGAGCGGCGGCTCGTCTCCCGCCGCCGGATCCGCGAAGGGCTCGGCCTGGAGCCGTAGGGCCGCGAGCGCCGCGGGGAATTTCCGGGGAATCGAGCGATGTGCGCTCCCGGCGGACTACTTCTTGACGTAGAGGAACTTCACCAGCGCGCCTCGTTCCGCCGTGCTCAACTTGAACGCCGGCATGAACGTACCCTTTTTGGCCCCCTGCGGATCCGAGATCCATTTTTCGATCGTGGCGGCATCCCGCTTCTTGCCCAGGGCGGTGAGATCGGAAAACTGCGGCTTGCCGCCCTTGCCGTTCAGCCTGTGGCAGGCTCCGCACCTGTAGTCGGCGAAGAGTTTCTGGCCATCGCTGGAGTCGGCCGCCGGAACGGGTTTTTGCGCCGACACCAGGTAGGCGATGATCGTCTCCATTTGGTCGGGTGAGTCCCACTTGAGCCGAGGCATGTCGGTGTCTTTCTTGATCGCCGGCGGATCGGTCAGCCAGGCCACCAGCCACGCGTGGTCCCGGTGGAGGGCCACCTGGGTCAGTTCCGGCCCGGCGCCGGCGGATGGTCCGCCGATGGCGTGGCATGTCACGCAGGTCTTTTCCGTGAACAGCGCCTTTCCGTCGGGTTCGGCGGGCCTGGTCGGCTGCTCCGTGCCGGACGCTCGCGCTGGCGCGAACAGGCCCGCCGCAATGGCGCAGGCCCACAGCATCCCGCGCAGGCGGAATGGCATCAGTGGCGCACCAGTTCCATGCGGTAGGCCCGCCCGCCCCGGTGGGGCGCCTGTTCCTCGGCCACGATTCCCAGCCCGGGCACGAACCAGCGGTAGAGCGTGAAGGCCGGGGCGTCGTAAGCGAGCTTCCAGGACCGGAAGTTGCCGGCCGGCGTGGAGGCCACGTCCTGGCCGACCACGACCCAGGTGCCGATGTCCCCCTGGGCCGGTTGGTTCGGGTCGTGCCCCCATCTCATCCCCTCGGCGATCGGGAAATGAAAGATCACGGTCTGTCCCCCCGCGCCGTCGGGCAGCACGACGGACGAGTCCTGGAACGCGTACACCCAGGTGGCCGCAAAGCCTTCGCCGGCGCGTTTGTAGCTGTCCTCGATGAACACCGTGGCGTGCCCCACGTCCTCGATGTAGTTGACGACGCGCATCGAGTCCTGGCCGCTGAAGCTCGAGGCGACGCTGTCGGGGCGGCCGGCGCGCGCCACCAGGCGGCTCTGGGTGTAGTTGTAGACCCAGGTCTGGGGCGCGTGCAGGGGCCAGCATTGGGTCGGAATGGCAAGAGCCCTGTAGATCTTTGGTATTTCGATGATATCCTTGGCCGAGGACGAGGGCGAACCCCCGCCACCGGATGTGCCGCCACAGCCGGAGACGATCGCCACGAGCAACATCAGCGCTAGAATCGCGAGAAGACGACGTATCATGGACACTCCTCAAATGAATGGAAGAACGTCTTGAGACCATTGCGCGGACACGTTCGACCGTACCGGGTGGAAGAGTATCACGGGGCCGCGGCACGCGCACCCCGATCCGTGGGACGGGGTCGGGGGGGCCGATGAAGACCGCCGTCGTGATCGGCGCCGGGGCCTCCGGGCTATCCGCCGCCCTGGGCCTGAGGGAAACGGCCCAGAGGGAAGGCCTGCCGCTGGGCGTGCGGCTCCTGGAAGCCGCGGGGCGCCCGGGGGGGAAACTGGAAACCGAAGTGGTGGACGGCTACCAGATCGAGTGGGCCGCCCAGGGCTGGACCGGCTCGGCGCACTATGCGACCGAGATGGCCCTGCGCCTCGGGCTCGAGGAGGAGCTGTGCGTGGCCAATCCCGCCGCCTCGACGCGCTACATCTTCCGCGGAGGGCGGCTGCATCCGATCTCCCCCAATCCGGTTTCGCTGGTCACCACCGGCGTGCTGTCCCTGCCCGGAAAACTGCGCATCCTGGCCGAGCCGTGGATTCCCCCCCGCCTCGGCGAGGGCGACGAGAGCGTGGAGTCCTTTGCCGAACGCCGCATGGGCGGCGAGGCGGCCCGGGTGCTGATGAGCGCGGTGATGGGCGGAATCTTCGCCGGCGATTCCCGGAAGCTTTCGATCACTAGCGCGTTTCCCCAGATGCGCCGGATGGAGACCGAGCACGGCTCGCTCGTCCGGGCCGCGCTGGCGCTGATGAAATCCCGTCGGAGCGCCCCACCGCGCCCCGGGCCCCGCGGAGCCATGCTGTGCTTCCGGTCGGGAATGGAGCGCTGGGCCACCGCGCTGGCCGCTCGCCTGGGAGATTCGCTGGAGACCGGCCGGGCCGTGAAGTCCCTTCTCGCCGAGGGCGCCGGCTACCGGCTGGAAACGGAGTCCGGAGAGGATGTCCGGGCCGACGCCGTGGTGATCGCCACGGACGCTCCCCGGGCAGCCGAGCTGCTGGCCCCCATGGAGCCCGGGGCGGCAGAGGTGCTCCGGCTCCTGCCCTCCGCCCCGGTGGCGGTGGTGGCGTTGGCCTTTCCGCAGGGCGCTTTCAAGCGCTCGGCCGACGGTTACGGATTCCTGGTGTCGCGCGGCGAGAAGCTGAGAGTGCTCGGCGCGCTGTGGGAAACCAACGTGTTTCCGGGAAGGGCGCCCGAGGGGCACGCGCTGCTGCGGGTGATGATCGGAGGGGCGAACGCGCCGGAGCGCGTGGACCTGGATGACGAGGCGCTGGTCCGGATGGCCGTGGAAGACCTGGAGCGCTCCGTGGGGCTTTCCGCCCCGCCTTCCAGGAGCTGGGTCCGGCGCCACCGGCCCGCGATCACCCAGTACAACGTGGGCCACGCGGAGCGCTGCGCCGAGGTGGACCGCGCCCTGGCGGGCCGGCCCGGATTGTTCGCCACCGGCAGCGCGTATCGCGGCGTCTCGGTGGCCGCATGCCTGGAGGACGGGCTTTCGACCGCCGGACGCGCGCTGAAAGCCCTGGGGTTCGCGAAGAGCTCCTAGGCCCCGGGGGCCTTCCCGCCGGAATTCCGGTGAACCTCCAGCATCTGGCGGACGCGCTCGACCAGCACCGCGGGCCGGTAGGGCTTCGGGAGAAAACCGGAGATGCCCCGGTGCTTCAGGCGCTCCACCGATTCTTCGCCAAAACCGCTGCAGGCGAGCACCGGCACGTCGGGCCGGATCTTCCGGATCCGTTCGAGCGTCTCCTCTCCCCCCATGACCGGCATGGTCAGGTCCAGCACCACCCCGTCGATCTCGCCGGCCAAGTGCTCGAACCGCGCCACCGCATCCTTTCCATCCCGCGCCACCACCACCCCGAATCCCTGATCGCGCAGCGCGGACATGGCCACCATCAGCACCACCTCTTCGTCGTCCACGAGCAGGATGCGGCCCACCGAAGTGGTCTGCGCGCCGGGAGAGGGAACTTCCGGCGCGGCCTCCGCGGTGGACTCGGGGAACAGCACCCGGATGCTGGTGCCGCGGCCGGGGTGGCTGTCCACCTGGATGGCGCCGCCGTGCGCGCTCACGATTCCCTGCGCCGCGGCCAGGCCCAGACCGCGCCCCAGGAACTTGGTGGTGAAGAAGGGATCGAACATCCGGGCCTGGACATGGGCATCCATTCCACACCCGCTGTCGATGACCGTCAGCACCACGTAGCGGCCTTCGGGGGGGGTGATTCCTCCGGCGAATGCCGAGCCCCGCGGGGAAGCGATTTCCTCGGCAGCGACCCGCACGATCACCCTTCCGATTTCGTCGCCAATCGCCTCGGCCGCGTTCAGCACCAGGTTCAGCACCAACTGCCGGAGCTGGACGGCATCGCCCAGGATCAACGGAAGATCCGTATCGAGCTCGTTGAGCACCCGGATCTTCTTGGACACCGAGGCGCGCACCAGGTCGGTGGTCTCCCCGACCTTGGCGGCCAGGTTCATCGGCTGGGCCGTGGATCGACCCTCGCCCGCGTACGCCAGCAGCTGCCGGGTCAGATCCGCCGCGCGCTCGCCCGAGTTCAGGATGACGTGGAGCAATTCGCGGTTGGGATCGCTGTCTGCGAGGCGGGAGTCCAGGAGACCCGCGCTCCCGATGATGCCGGTCAGCAGGTTGTTGAAGTCGTGGGCCACGCCGGCGGCCAGCAGCCCCACGCTCTCCAGTTTCTGGGCCTGGCGGCGGCGCTCCTCGCCCGCCTTGAGATCGTCGATGTCCATGCCGGTGCCCACCCAGCGCACCAGCCGTCCGTCCGAGTCCCGCACCGGGCGGACCCTGAACAGGAACCAGTGGTAGTCCCCGTTTTCCATCCGCAGCCGGTACTGGTGGGAGTATGCGATCCCCTTGCGGATGGACTCCGAACGGTAGGCGAACGCAGCCGCCGCGTCCTCGGGATGCAGGAACGGCTTCCAGCCCTCGCCTGTGATCTCGGCGTTGTGGGAGCCGGTCAGCTCCCGGAAGCGCTGGTTGAGGTAATCGTTGGTTCCGTCCGGCCGCAGGGTGAAGACGATGTTGGGCACCGTGTCCGCGAGCTCGCGGAAGCGTTCTTCGCTCGAGAGAAGCCCGGCCTCCAGACGCTTTTCCTCGGAAACGTCGCTGGACATCACCACCATCCTGGACGTCTCGCCGCGTTCGTTCACGACTGCGCGGCCGAAGGACCGGATCCAGCGCGGCACCCCATCCGGGGGTAGGACCCGGTACTCGATCCGATAGGTTCCGCCGGTGCGTACCGCCTCCGTCGCCGCCTGGATCGCCAGATTATGGTCCTCGGGATGGACCATGGCCTTCCAGGCCTCGGGGCTGCCTGGGACCTGCCCCGGCGGAAATCCCATGCGCTGCCAGAAGCCGCTGGGGTGCTGCGAAGCGCCGGTGACCGGATCGTACTCCCACAGCGCCACGCCAAAATACTCGGTGGTCTGGAGCAGATCCGACTCGCTCTTCCGGGCCAAGGCCTGCGCGCGTCGAAGGTCGGTGAGATCGCTGAAGCAGGCCAGTGCGCCGCGAATCTTTCCGGCGTCATCAAAAAGCGGGCTGGCGCTCACCAGCACCGGGACTCGCGCGCCGCCCGGCATCTGGAGGATGACCTCGCGATTCTTCACCAGGGCGCCCGAAGTGAGCGCCTTCAGGATGGGATATTCCGAGCGGGGAAGCTGCGAACCGCCAGGCTGGAACAGGAAGTTGCCGGTCAGCGTGCTCAGGGGAGACTGGGATTTGCCGGGCTCGTAGCCCCACATCCCGACGGCTAGGCGGTTGTAGCACAGGACCTTTCCTCCGCCGGCATCGCAGATGAAGGCGGGGATCGGGATGGACTCCACGAGCTGCATGTCGGATATGCTGGCCGGCGGGAGCAGGGATTTCGGATTTCCAGGGAGTTCCATATGACGATCCTCTGGGAGTGTGCGCGTGGCGGTCCCGGGGCAAGTCCCAGGATCGGCGCGGCAGTCCAAGCTCAACCCAGAAATTATATACTAAAAAGGCGCCCCGCGCGAACGCGAAGCGCCTCTTTTTCAACGATAGTTCGGGTCAGGCGGACATGCTTCGCGCCGCCCCCCACTCCCTGGCGCGCCGTACCAAGGTGACCAGGAAGCCGATCGAGGTCAGCAGGGTGCCCAGCCAGAAGAGCGAGATCAAGGGTTTCACCGTGACCTCCACGGCCAGCGTGGGGGGAGTCTCCGGATGCAGGCCCGGGACGTTGGACCAGTCCAGCTTGACCGTCTGGTCGTCCGCCTTGAGATCGGCGATCTTGACCTCTCCGCCACCCGCGAGCTTGGCCGGGAGCGATTCCTCCCGGGGCGCTCCGCCCCCGACGCTTACCGAGGGCGCCACCGGGCTGGATTTGCCCCCCTGCGGCGTCACGATCAGGTCCACGAACACCGAAGCTGGGCGGCCCTCCTTCATGGCGCCGGCATCCGGAACCCGGAAGTCGACGAACTGCACGCTGGCTTTGCCCAGCTGGACCGTTTCTCCACGGCGGATCTCGACCTTGTCGGGCATTCCCCCCTGGCCGTCGAAGGAGAGTTGCACCTTCTTTTCGTTCACCTGCATGCCGGTGATCGCCACCTGGCCCAGCCCGCTGGGCATGGCGCCCGGACTGCTTTGCTGTCCCGGTGCGGCCACCACCAGCGCGGGCGACGCCTTGGTCTCGTTGCCCTGCGTGTCGGTCACGGTCAGGTCGGCATACACCTTGCCGCCCGCGCCGCTCATCAAGCCCGCCGCGTTTTCCAGGCGCATGGCGTCGAAGCGCACGCGATACCCGCCCACGTCGGTGACCTCGTTCACCTTCATCTCGGCCTGGAGCGACTCCCTGGCGGGGTTCAACTCCTCGATGGGCGCGATGTACAGGTCGTGCCCGAGGCCGCGGTCGATGGCCGGCTTGCGCATGACTCCCTGGTTGTAGGAGCTGTAGTACATGCGGGTGCGGGCGGCGAAGTGGCGGCCGCCCTGTTCCACGTCCACCAGCGCGATGCTCTTGCCGTCCGTCGAGCCCAGGATCCCCTTGTAGGTGAGCTGGTAGCCCATGGAGCGCACGGCCTGGTCCTTCGGGAGCTCCAGCTTTTCCTTGGTCTCGTAGCCGTTGCTGACCACGGCGCCGATCAATAGGATTCCAAAGCCGAGGTGCGCCAGGTACGCCCCGGCCCGGGCGGGTTCCTTCTGCTTCTTGCTCGCGAAGGCCCACACGTTGGAAAAAAAGGCGAACGAGCCGCCCGCGGTCAGGAGCAGCCACAGCGGCTGGTGCACGCGCCACAGCCACAGGGCGACCGTGGTGACCGCGGTCAGCGCCAGCGGCCACACGAACTTTTCCATCACCGACTTATCGTTGCCGCGCCACTTGAGCAGGATGGCGAAGGCCATCCCGAACGTGATCACGATCGCGACCGGCACCATGACCCGGTTGTAGTAGTCCGACTGCACCGCCGACGGCGGGCCGAACAACTGGGAAATCAGCGGCGAACTCATTCCCAGCAGGGTCAGCCCCGCGGAGATCCCCAGCAGGATCACTCCCGTGAGCACGAAGAACTCGCGCGACCAGATCGTGCTGTAGACCGGGCCGGCCTTGATGCCGCCGAAGCGCCAGAAGAACAGGCCCAGACCCATCGCCGCAAAGACCACGATGAACGCCACCAGGTAGCCGGTGATCCCCAGATCAAGGAAGGAATGCACCGAGAAGTCGGCCAGCACGCCGCTTCGGGTGAGGAACGTGCCCCACACCACCAGCAGGAACGAGCAGATCCCCAGGAGCAGATTGGTCCGCTTGAGTGAGCCGTTGGTCCGCTGGAGCATGATCCCGTGGATGAGCGCGGTGTTGGTGAGCCAGGGGATCAAGGATGAGTTCTCCACCGGGTCCCAGCCCCAGTAGCCGCCCCATCCCAGCACCTTGTAGGCCCAGAAGCCGCCCATCACCAGGCCGGTCCCAAGGACCCAGCTGGCGAAGACGGCCCACGGCATGACCGGCTTGATCCAGCCGTCGGCGTCGTTCTTCATCAGCGCGCCCAGCGCGAAGACGAACGGCACCACCATGGCGGTGAATCCCATGAACAGGATGGGCGGATGGATCACCATCCAGGGGTCCTGCAGGAGCGGGTTCAGCCCCTGTCCGTCGAGCGGCACGTTGGGAAGGGTCACGAAGGGGTTTCGCTGCACCAGCAGCAACAACAGGAAGGACTGCACCAGGCCCAGGAAGAACATGGTCCAGCCCTCGAACGCCCGGGCGGTGCGCATCAGCACCAGGCCGGCGATGCCTCCGTACATGGCCCACAGGAGAAAGGTGCCCTGCTGGCCGCCCCAGAAACAGGACACCAGATAGTAGGTGGGCAGTTCCCGGGAACTGTACTGGTAGACATACTCCACCTGGAACTGGTGCTGCAGGATGAGATAGAGCAGATAGGCGGCCGAGCCGATCAGGCACGCGCTCATCAGGGCAAAGAGCCCCCGCGCGAGGCCCAGAAGCTCCGCGCGGCCCTTGCCCACGGCGAAGTAAAGTGTGCTTGCGCCCAGCGCCGACAGAAATCCAACCCAGATGAGGGCAATCCCAAAGAACATCTAGACCCCGCCCTGGGGGACCGGGGCACCCTGCTTGCGCTGCATCTCCTGGTACTTCGAGGGGCACTTGACGAGCAGCTTTTGCGCGTGGAACTGGCCGGACTCGAAGCGGCCGATGGCGACGATGTCGCGAGCCTGGTCAAAGTTGCCAGGCTTCACGTCGGCGTAGCGGACGTCCATCATGGTGCCCTGCTCGTCCTTGATCCGGAAGCTGAGTTCCTTGCCGTCGTAGTGCGTAAAGGATTTCTCGAGGGTCCCGTGCACCTGCACGATGCCCGAGCTGCGCACCGCGTCCTTGAAGCTGATGTAGGGGGTCAGGTTCTTCCGGTACACACTGAGGCCGGCAAGAGCTCCCATCACAAGCAGGCATAGCCCCAACGCATGGGTCCATTTCATGACTTCGCAATCTCCTTGGAAATCTTGTCGAGACGCATGAGGTACAGGAATACCCCGACCCACACCAGCATGGCCACGGCCATGACGATGTAGTCGGCCTGCACCCGGTCACTGAGCGCGCGGTGCGCCAGACCGACATTGACCGAGTCGGCCAGCGACTGTGGAATGGAATCGTTCAACGGGCCCTCCCTTGAGCGAGCCGCGCCAGGGCAAGGCGCAGGTGGATCCGGTACAGCCACCAGAAGATGGCCATGAAGCCGAGCAGCGAGGAATAGAGCACCACGCGCATCCTGTACTCCATGAATTGACGCCCCTTGCTGTTGATCAGCGGATCGGGGTGCAGTGAAAAGTAGATCCTGGGGACGATGAAAATCAGGAACGGCACGGTGGCCACGGCGACCACCGCATAGGTCGCCGACAGGCTGGCGCGGCGCTCGTCGTCGTCGATGGCGGTGCGCAGCGTGACGTAGGCCGCATAGATCAGCAGCAGCAGGAAAATGGAGGTCTCGCGCGGGTCCCAGTTCCAGTAGGAGCCCCACATGCCCTTGGCAAAGATGGATCCGCTCACGGTGGCCAGCACGCAGGCGATCAGCCCCAGCTCGGCCCAGATGGCGGCCTTGGCGTCGTCCACCAGGTCGTGGCGGCGCAGGTACATCAGGCTCCAGTAGGCGGACAGGCCGAAGGCGGCCACGGTGATCCAGGACATGGGAATGTGCCAGTAGATCACGCGGGTGAGCTCGAACAGCTTCTCGGCCAGCGGGGCGTACAGGAACGCGGCGACGGTCATCACCAGCATCCAGATCAGGAGTCCGAACTTGAGAATCGTCTTGGTCATCATTCGTTCCACACAGGTTCGATGAGCAGCACCGCCGCGCCCATGAGCACGGCATCGAATGAACTCAGCGTCAGCAGGTGCGTCACGGCGTCGGGTTGCGCGCCGAACGCGGCCTTGGTCCCGCCGATGGCGGACAGCATCAGCGGAATCAGCACCGGCAGGGCCAGTCCGGCGAACAGCGCCCCGCGCGACCGCGCCTGGGCGACGATGGCCCCGAGCAGCGTGGCGCAGGCCACGAACCCGATGTCGGCTAGGGCCAGGGTGGCGATCAGCACCCAGGGGTGCGGCAACTTGGGTTCCATGAGCACCAGGAACAGCGGCACCACTCCGCATTCCACCAGCACCAGGAGCCACAGGTTCAGCAGGCCCTTGCCCAGCAGCACTTCGTGCGGCCCCGCCAGCAACTTGAGATGCGGCGCCGTGTGCGAATCGTACTCCCGCGCGAAGCTTTGCGCCAGACCGGCAAAGCCTGCAAATAGCAGCACGATCCAGAGCAGCGCCGCCAGCACGTCGGGCCCCACCGCGTAGGGGCCCACCGCGATCGAAAGCGAAGCCAGGGTCACCAGTGCGAACAGCCCGGTGGACGAGAGCCCGGCCAGGCTCCGGCACTCCACCTGCCAGTCCTTGCGCGCGACGCTCAGGCTACGCGCCAGGAAGCCGGATTTCATTTCTCTCCGCGGGCAGTTCCGAGGGGTCGTTGGTCGCCCACAGTACGACCCCCCGCTTGAGTTGTTCCCCCACCACCGCGCGCACCAGGCTGCGGCCGCCTTCGTCCAGCAGCGCCATCGGCTCGTCCAGGATCAGCAGGGCCGGCTCGTGCTGGATGGCGATCGCCAGCTTGAGCCGCTGCCGCATCCCGGAAGAATAACCCCCCACGGGCCGGTGCGCCGCATCCGTGAGTCCAACCCGTTCCAGCAGGTCCAGATGCCGCGCCGCGCGGCAGGTTGCGCATGCGTGCCGCAAATTCCATGTTCTCGACGGCGTGGAGCTCTTCGTACGGGGAGATTTCCGGACTTACCAGGCCCAGATGGCGCCGGCGTTCGGGGCCTTTCATGCCGACCGAATTCACCGAGAGCTCGGACTCTCCGGAGGTAGGACGCAAAAGCCCCGCCAGAAGCTTGAGCAAAGTGGACTTGCCCGACCCGTTGGGACCAAGCACGCACCACAGCTCTCCCGCTTCCACCCGGAAGGACACGTCCCTTACCACCGTTCGGCGCCCGTAAACCCTTGTCAGGGCTCGGGCTTCCAGCCACGCTTCCGTCATTGGCGTGAGTATAGCACGGCGCCGGGCTCGTGAAGCGCCCCCGGTCCTGTTTTGAAATATTTTATTATCTGTTTATTTGAATTAGTTTTAGGTGGCAAGATTCCAACTCATTTCTGACCTGGGCAGGCGGGGCTCTTTCGTGCGGATCGCCACGACGCCCCCCGCCGCGCACTGCCGGTCCGCCGGGTGCCTTATACTACCCACGCCACGCGCGTTTGCGCGAAGGGGGGTGCACGATCTTTTTGAACTGGCGGGTGATGCGGTTGTTCGCGGGCGCGGCCCTGGCGCTGAGCGCGGGCCTGTTCGCGCACATGGCCTGGGGCCATATCACATTCCCAGGCTTCACCGAGCCCATGGAGGGAGATGTGCTGCAGCACATCGAGCGCATCGGCCGGGGCCTGCCTGCCTATCCGCTCCCCGGGGCCGGGTTCGTAGCGCTGGCGCTGATGCCGCTCTACTACTTCATCGCCGCGCCGCTGCACCTCTTCCTGGGCGTGGACAGTCCCGCGGCCCCGCGACTGGTTTCCTCCGTCTTCGCGCTGCTGTCCGGGATCATGGTGGGCGCGATCGCATGGCGCGAGGGACGCTCCGGGTGGGCGGCGGCGCTGGCCGTGGCGTTCTTCTTTTCCTCGTACGGGGTCATGGACGCATGCCTGACTTCCGGCCTGCCCGATTCCACGATGCTCTTCTGGGTGCTCCTTGGCACGATCTTCTGGGCCTATGGATGGAATCGCTGGCACGGGCTGGCCTGGATCGCCTGCTTCAGCCTGGCCTTCTGGTCCAAGCAGCAGGGCGCGCTCTACATGGCGCTGGCGGCGGCCTACGAACTGGTCTATCGGCGCGGTGCGCTGCCGCGATGGGCCGTGGCGGCGCTGTGCCTGCTGGGGGTGCCGGTGTCGTACGCCCTGATCGGGCCGATCCTGGGGGACGGCTTCTTCCTGCATACGCTCGTGGTGCCGGGCCACTGGGAGCGGGGCCTGTCGTTCACGTTCCGCCGCACCGTGTTCGTGGTGGCGTGCCTGGTGCCCTTCGCCACGTTGCTGGCGCTGATCTGGGTGAGCCACGCCAATCGTGCCGACGGCCGGCGCCCGCGCCCGCTGGTGTGGATGATGGTCGGATCGCTCTTCACCGCCGCGCTCACCATGACCGTGGCCGGCTCGTCGAACAATCACTACGTCCCCTTCATCGCGCTGCTCGGGATCGGGGCGGCCCTGGGGGCCCGCGAGATGGTGGAGGCCGACTGGCCTCGCCGGCTGGGCCGCCGGCTGGCGGTGATGGTACTGGCCCTCTCGGCAGTCATGTATCTTTCAGTCCGGGAGGGCGGCCATCACCCGATTCCCTTCTGGGCACCGTGGGTGGCCGTGGGAGCCTCGGCAATCTATCTGGCGGTGAAGTTGGCGGGCGTGAAGATGCCCGCCCGCGCGGTGATCTCGGCGATCGTGCTCGCGCTCGCGCAGTTCGCCATCTCCTGGTACGACCCGCGCGCCTTCCTGCCGGGGCCGGATTTTGCGCGTCAACAAGCCGACCTGCGCTTGGAGCTGGCCTCGCTCCCGGCCGGCCGGGTGATCTGGGCCGACTACGGAAACGTGCCGGCCTCGCTCACCGGCATCAAGCTGGCCCAGGCGCCATCGTGGGTCGCGCTGGAGGACCTGGAACGCCAACAGGCCAGCGGCGCGCGGGTCGCCTCGGAGCTGCGGCCCTTCCGCGAACGGGTGCGCAACGAGGAGGATCTCCGCGTGCTGAGCAACGGCCCGCTCGAGGAAATGCCCGGATGGCAGATCCTCTCGCGGAATTTCCAGCTCGAACGCGACTACGGGCCGCGGTTTGCGCAGGTGCGGCAAGTCGTCGGGCACTGGTTCGGGGGGCAGACCTACCCGCGGTACCTGTACCGGCGTCGGACAGCCCCGGGGAGGACCCCCGGACAGGGGACCAAACCCCGGCTAATCCATTTTAGTGTAATTACTTCCGCAACCCCTTCCCCGTAAAGATCTCCTCCCCAAGGGCCGAAAATCAACCATGTAGCGGCCGACCGCCCCGGGACGGTTCCTTCCCCATTTCCAGCTCGTGACAGGGAGTCTCGAACTTTGGTCCACCTCCGCAGCTGCTTGTCGAGCGCCACCCTCGCCGTTCTATTCGCCGCCACCGCGGGAGCCGGCTCCATTTCCGGCACGCTGCACGCCCCGATGGCCGCCCCGGGCAGCATGCAGGTCAATCCCTACGCCGGATCGGCGCGCTCCCTCCCGGGCGCACACATGATGCAGCGCGGCCTGGTCACCGACGCGGTGGTGTACGTGGACGAAGTGCCCGTGGGCTCGGACGCGGGAGCGCCCCCGGAAACCCCCAGGCTCACCCAGAAAGACCAGATGTTCGCCCCCCGCGTGGTGGCCGTGGCCCGGGGCAACGCGGTGGACTTTCCGAACATGGATCCCATCTTTCACAACGTGTTCAGCGTCTCCCCCACGCGTCGCTTCGACCTCGGCAAATATCCGCGCGGCCACTCCAGGCAGGTGACGTTTTCCAGGGCCGGGCTGGTGAAGGTGTACTGCGACATCCACGCCAACATGGAAGCGTTCGTGCTGGTGCTGCCGCACGGCTTCTTTGCGCGGCCCGACGCCTCCGGCCACTTCGCGCTGCCCCCGCTGCCCCCCGGCAAGTACACCCTGAAAGTCTGGCATCCCGACCTTCCCGACCTCATCCGTGAAGTCCGGGTCGGGGAGGGCGACCTCGATCTGACCCTGGACTACCGGCCATGATCCGCACCGGCCTCCGCTGGAAGATCGTGGTCTTCACGGCGCTGCCGCTGGCGCTGCTGGCGGCGGCCTCGCTGTGGAGCATCAACCGAAGCATTTCGCGCCAGATGGATGTGAGCATCCGGGCCGACCTGGTGCGCGCCGCGGCGGTGTTCGAGCAGATGCTCGCGGCCCGCGGCGAGGAGCTGGTCGTGGCCGGGTCGACCATCGTGCGGGACCCCAAGTTCTTTTCCGTGCTCACGCTTCCGGGCGGCGCCGGGAGCGAAGAAGCACGCAACACCGTGGCCGGCGTGGCCCAGGATTTCAACACCGTCACCCGCCAGGACCTCTTTGAAGTGCTCGACGACCAGGGCCGGCTCATCGCCACCGCCGATCCGCGGGACGTTCCCCCTCCGCTGCCGGGCCGAATGCTGGTGCAGGCGCGCGCGGGTCAACAGCTGTCCGGGCTCATCGTGCGCGGCGGCCGGGCCTACCAGGTTTCGCTCTCCCCGGCCTACGTGGGCGGGCGCGTGGCCGGCTGGCTACTTCTGGGCGCGCGGGTGGGCCAGCCGCTGGCCGAAAGGTTGCGCGACCTGACCCGCAGTGAAGTGACGTTCATCTCCCAGGGCCGCTCGGGCGGCAGCACTTTGTCCGAACACGGGGATCTGGCCGCACTGCTGGGCAGTCTTTCGGGCCATCGGCCCCCTTCGGCCGGCTCGACCGGAAGTCCGGAAGTGTTCGAGGTGCGCGGGGGCAACCAGCGCTACCTCACCCTCTCCCGCCCCATGCCCGGGGCGGAAGCCGCCGCGGAACAAGTGTTCGTGCTGCAGCGCTCGTTCGATTCCGAGACCGCATTCCTGAGGATCATGCAGCGCCGGCTGGTGCAGTTCGGCTTCCTGGCCCTGTTCGGGTCGTTGCTGACCGGCTTCCTGATCGCCCGCAGCATCACCCGCCCCATCCAGCAATTGGTGAAAGCCGCTGAAGCCATGGAGCGCGGCAACTACGAGTTTCCGATCGAATGGGCGGGGCGGGACGAAGTGGCCTACCTGGCCAAGCGGTTCGCGGAAATGCGGCAGCACCTGCGAAACTACGTGGTGCGCTTGGAGGAAGTCACGCGCATGAAGTCGGACTTCCTGAGCGTGGCCTCGCACGAGATCCGCACCCCGATCAGCGTCATCCAGGGATACCAGGAGCTGCTGGCCCGGAATATCCTGGGGCCGCTCACCGAACACCAGGTGGAGGCCGTGCAGGCCATCGGCAAGAGCACCGTGACGCTCGCGCGAATCGCCGAGGACGCCACGCGCATGGCGCAGATCGACCAGCAGCAGCTGCACCTGGAAAAGGCCGACCACGACGTGGCCGAACTGGTGCAGGGCGCGGTGCGCGCGGCCACTTCGGCCGGCCTCGGGCGCAACGTGGAGGTGTTTACCTCGGTGGCCCCGGGGACCGGGACCGCCTGGATGGACGGCGGGCAGATGTTCGAAGCGCTTGGCCACCTGGTGCGGAACGCGATCCGCTATACGCCGGACGGCGGGCGCGTGGAGGTGCGGGCGAGGCGCGATGGCGACTACGTCCGGTTCGAAGTCCGGGACAACGGGATCGGGATCACCCCGGAGCGCCGGAAGGAAATCTTCGAAAAGCCGCTGTCGGCGCGCGACGCCATGCAGCACCACTCCTCGACCACCCTGGAGTTCAACTCCGCGGGCCTGGGGCTGGGGCTGCCTATCGCCCTGGGCATCGCTCGGGCCCACGGGGGAGAACTCACCGTGGAAAGCGAGACCGGCCGGGGAAGCGTGTTTACGCTGATCGTTCCGGCCGGGTGCGATCAGGTGCTGGAGGAAGCGGCCTGAGCATCCGCTTTGGCGTAGGGTGCGAAAGAATTTTCATCCGTGGTCAGCAAGCTCATCAGCTTCGAGTGAACAAACAGTTTTTCCCTACCATGCGTCTCCTCCCGCAGCACGCCGATCGATGCCAACGCCTTCAAGTGGACGGAGGCCGTCTGGCGCTTCGCGATGCGTGCTTCCACCAGGTTCCCGATGCGGCAGTAGGGTTGCTTGAAGATCGCCTCGACCAGTTCGTGGGTGTAGATCTTCGGGACTTTCCTGCTCACGTGATCGATGGTCGCGCCCAGCAGCAGCCGAATGGCTTCGATCTTCGCCGTAGTCCAGTTTGATGTCTCCTGCACTCCCCTCAGCATGTACAGGATCCACGGCTCCCATGCTCCCTCTCTCGTTACGCCCAGCAGCAGCCGATAGTGCTTCGCCCGATTCCTGATAATGTAACGGCTGAGATACAGAACGGGCAGAGTCAGCAGACCCTGCTCCACAAGGTAGAGGCTGTTCAGGACGCGCCCGGTGCGCCCGTTTCCATCCGTGAAGGGATGAATGGCCTCGAACTGGTAGTGTCCCACGGCCATACGGACGAGCGGGTCCAATGGCTCCTCTTCGTGCAGGAAGCGTTCCCAATTGGCAAGCAGGTCCCGGATCAGTGCCTCCCCCACCGGCGGTGTGTAGATCACCCGGCCCGTGGCGGTTTGGGCAAGCGTGGTCCCGGGGACCTTCCGCACTGCCATTTGCGTGCCCTTGATCCGTGTGCAGATGGACTCGGCCAGGTTGGTGTTGACGGCACGCGACTTGAGCCATTCAAAGCCCTCGAGCAAGGCGGCACGATAGTGGTTGGCCTCCCGGGTGGCAGGGTCCGCTTCCCCGATGGCCCCCATGTGCTTGAAGAGGTTGTCCGCGGTGGTGACGACATTCTCGATTTCGGAGCTGGCTTGCGCTTCGAGCGCCGGCAAGGTGGTGATCAGTACGGAGGGATTGGGAATCAGCGCTGCCGCCTGCTTGAGTTCCGCGAGGGCGGCCCTCGATTGGACGCATTGCTTCAGAACCGCCCTGGTTTCCAGGTCCCCCTTGGGCGGGAGCTTGGGCAGGGTGTTGTACGGGCTTTCCGGGCGCCACTTCCCTGTTTTTGTTTTGTCCAGAGAATCCGTTTTTTTCGACATATCGCCAGCTTAGGTCGATCTCGTCGACATGTCAAGAAAACGTGTCGACAAAAACATATTTTGTCGACACGTCAATTCAAACAAAAACCTTTAAGTTGTTTATTTTCAACGCATGAAGCTCGATTGGATTGACTGAGAGTGAGCGAGAGCCTGGGAAGCCGCCCAGAACAGCCCTACCCCAGCGCCGCGACGCTCACCTGCTGGGCCAGGTTTCGCGCCAGGCCCATGAACGCCTGGCCCACCGCCGAGTCCGGCGCGCGCTTCACCACCGGCGTGCCGGCATCACCCGCCAAGCGCACCGCGATGTCGATCGGAATTTCGCCCAGGAACGGGATCTGCATCTCGGCCGCGAGCCGCTGGCCGCCGCTGTGGTCGAAGATCTCGGCGCGCTCGCTGCAGTGCGGGCACACGTAGTAGCTCATGTTCTCCACCAGGCCCAGGATGTTGATCTGCAGCTTCTTGTACATGCCGATGGCCTTGGCGGTATCGGCCAGCGACACCTCCTGGGGCGTCGTCACCACCACCGCGCCCGCGATCGGCAC
>JANXVU010000064.1 GCA_025351485.1 Candidatus Eiseniibacteriota bacterium
AATCGCGATAAGCTCATCGCCGGAGCATGAGCTGGAAAATATTCAGAAGTGCCTTGCCAGCAGCTTTAGCCGAGTCGTGGCCGTCTCGCCCGAGACGAAGACCTTGAATCGGCTGAAGCAGCTCGCCGGCCGGGCGCTCACCGATGACCAGAAGAAAAAAATGGTCTACTGTTCCCCGGAGGAGTTGTTCGCCCAGCTCGACGCCCTGGAGGCCGAGTCGCAGGGATCGGCGAAGACGGTTCGCGGCTATCGGGTCAAGGTGCGGATGCGCCCGCCGCAGCCAGGCGAACAGGATAGCAAGCGGGGTGCGATTTCCAGTGTCATCGCCAGAGCCATGGGCCGCTTGAAAAATAAATAATGACCCGCCGGGCCCTCAGTTGATGTCAGGGAGTAATTTCAGCCATGAAGACAGAACGCGTCAAAGTTGATTTCAAGTCCGTGGGGATTTGGATCCGCGTCTCGACCGAAGACCAGGCCAAGGGCGAAAGCCCGGAGCATCACGAGAAGCGGGCTCGGGCGTACGCCGAATCGAAGGACTGGCGGGTCCGCGAGGTCTACCACCTCGAAGGCGTAAGCGGGAAATCGGTCCGCGAGCACCCCGAGGCGAAACGGATGATCGAACACATCACCTCGGGCCACATCACCGGCCTAGTCTTCTCGAAACTGGCCCGCCTAGCTCGGAACACCCGCGAACTGCTCGACTTCGCAGATTTTTTTCGTGACCACGGCGCCGACCTAATCTCCCTCCAAGAGGCAATCGACACCACCTCGCCTGCGGGGCGCCTGTTCTACACCATGATCGCGGCCATGGCGCAGTGGGAGCGGGAGGAAATTTCCGAACGTGTTGCTGCCTCTGTCCCGATCCGCGCGATGCTCGGCAAGTCCACCGGTGGTGCCCCGCCCTATGGCTACCACTGGAAAGACCGGCAGCTCGTGCCGCATCCGGACGAAGCACCGATTCGCCGCCTCGCCTATGAGCTGTTCGCCGAGACCAGCCGGCTGAAGGCGGTCGCTCGCATCCTCAATGAGCGTGGCTACCGGACTCGCCGGCGGGGCAACTTCACGGACAGCACCGTCTACCGGATCATCGAGTGCCCGTCGGCCAAGGGTTCGCGTCGGGCCAACTACACCACGGCCGTCGGACCGCAGCGGGGAAGAGTATTCAAGCCGAAAAGTGAATGGGTATATTCCTCGTGTGAGCCGATCGTCCCTGTAGAACTTTGGGAACAGTGCAACGCCACCCTGCTTGATCGACGCCGAAACGGTAAAAAACCCGGCAAGCGGCCGGTCCACGTCTTCGCGGGGTTTGTTCACTGCCACTGTGGCCAGAAAATGTACGTCTACGTGGGGTCACCAAAGTACATCTGCCAGGGGTGCCGAAACAAGATTGCCATCGACGACCTTGAAGCCGTCTTCCATGAGCAGCTGAGGGCATTCCTGCTTTCGCCGGAGGATGTGGCTCGGCACGTCAGCCAGGCCGACGAGGCGATCAGGGCCAAGGAGGAGCGACTCCAGAGTCTTGAATCGGAGCGATCGAAGGTCCAGGTTGAAAAGGATAAAGTGTATCGTGCCTACATCTCCGACCAGCTCTCCGTCGAGGGATTCGGGAGTCAATACCGCCCCCTGGAGGAGCGGTTGAAAGCCTTGGGCGACGAGGTCCCTCGTCTACAGGGGGAGGTGGACTTCCTCAAGATTCAGTTCCTCAGCCGGGACGAAGTTCTGGCCGAAGCCCGCGATCTACACGCCCGATGGCCCTCACTTACCACTGAAGAAAAGCGCCAAATCGTTGAGACCATTGTAGAAAGGATCGTTGTCAGCCAGGACGAAGTGGCCATCGATCTCCTCTATATCCCGGACTCCTCCCTAACAGCCACAAATAGGCAACGGATTAGCATGGGTTGGAAGCGCCTACGAGCATGAACCGGCTCGGAAACGTCACGCTGCCCCCGGCACGTGAAATCGTGACCCGGCCTTCCTCCAGCGGTTGGCGCAGCAGTTCCAGGACGTGCGGGGAAAACTCGGGAAGTTCGTCCAGGAACAGCACTCCGCGGTGGGCAAGCGAGATCTCTCCGGGGCGCGGCCCGCGCCCCCCGCCCACCAGCCCCGCGCCGCTCACCGTGTGGTGGGGCGCCCGGAACGGGCGGCGCTCCAGCAGCCCCGAGCCGGGAGGGAGGAGCCCCGCGACGGAATGGATGAGCGTCGGCTCCAGGGCCTCTCCGGATTCGAAAGAGGGGAGGATCCCGGGAAGCGCGCGGGCGAGCAGCGTCTTGCCGGTCCCCGGCGGTCCCACCAGCAGCAGGTTGTGCCCGCCCGCCGCGGCCACCTCCAGCGCGCGCCGCGCGTTGGCCTGGCCGCGCACTTCCGAGAGATCCACTTCGGCCTCGCCCCCCCGGACCGGCGCGGGCGGGCTGGCCCGCGTGGCATCCAGCCCTCCGCCGAGAAGCGAGATGGCCTGGCGCAGGGTGCGCGCTCCGTACACGCGCGCGTCCGGCCGAAGCGCGGCCTCGCGGGCGCTGGATTCCGGCAGCAGCAGCGCGCCATCCGGTGGGGCCGCGTGCGCCAGCGCCAGCGCGCCGCGGAGCGGACGAAGTGTTCCGTCGAGGGACAGTTCTCCCACAAGCATGACTCCGCGCAGGCACTCCGGCTTCAGCTGACCGCTGGCTGCCAGGATGCCCAGGGCGATGGGAAGGTCGAAGGCCGAGCCTTCCTTGCGCCGGTCGGCGGGTGCCAGGTTCACGGTGATCCGCCGAAGCGGAAATTCGAGCCCGGAATTTCGCAGGGCCGCGATGACCCGTTCGCGGCTTTCCCGCACCGAGGTGTCGGGAAGCCCGACCACGGAGAATCCGGCGAGCCCCGGGCCGACGTCCACCTCGACGCGCACGGGGAACGCCTCGAGCCCGCCCAGGGCGGCGCTCCAGAGTTTGGCCAGCATGGTGAATGGTCTTCCAGGGGGGAGGTGCGTGCTTGGGAGCCGGCGCGAGGCCGATACCCTGTCATGATGGTAGGGACAACGGATGGGACCGGTCAACTGCCGGAGCGTGGACGGTTCTTCGCGGAACCGTCCACGCATCCAGGCCCAGCCCTCGTCGAACGGGAATTCGGAAGCGGGCTGCGGCTTCACTCCCCGACGAATTCCCCCGCGTGCACTCCCGACACCGCCTCCACTTTGAGCCGCGTCTTCGCTTTGAAGTTCGGTCCGCAGGAAAGCGTCACGGTGTACTCGCCCGCCGGGACGTAGACCGGCTGCTGCTGGCCGCCGCCTTCGCCGCCGCGCTCGTCCAGCGCGTCCAGCGGATCGGCCTGCAAGTCCCACACCGCGCGGTTGAATCCGCGCGAGGCGGTGGCGTCCAGTTCGCGCACCTTGCGCCCCTTGGAGTCTTCAACGGTGATCTTGAGGTCGGAGAGCGTATCGCTCCCCAGGTAGTAGTTGATGTACGCGCCGAAGGCCGGGTTCCTGGCCTTGAAGGCTCGGGCGCCCCACAGGCCGCCGATCGGGGCGTAGTAGAACTCGGTGGCGGGGCGCGGCTCAAACAGGACCGCCTCGGTGTCCAGCCGGGCCGATGCCAGTTGTTCCAGCGGGGAGATGTCATCCATCACGAAGAGGCTGCGGCCGTGGGTGGCAGCGATGAGATCGTGGTCGCGCGGATGGACCTGGATATCGTCCACGGACACGGTGGGCAGACCCTCTTTCAGCGGCATCCAGTGCGCGCCCCGGTCCAGGGAAGCGAACAACCCGAACTCCGTGCCGGCAAAGAGCAGGTTGGGATTCACCGGGTCCTCGCGCAGGGCTTTCACCGGGCCGCCGTCGGGGAGGGTGCCGGAGAGGGGCCGCCAGGTAGCTCCGAAGTCCTCGGTGGCGAAGATGAAGGGATGAAAGACGTCGCTGCGGTGGCCGTCCAGCGCCGCGAAGGCCCGCCCCGGCTCGAAGTGCGAGGCTTCAAGCCTGGACACCCAAAGGTTGGAAGGAACACCCGGAATATTCGGCGCCACGTTGGTCCAGCTCTTACCGCCGTCGCGCGTCACCTGCACGTTGCCGTCGTCGGTGCCCGCCCACAGGATGTTCCGGTCCCGGGGAGATTCGGAGATAGCCACGATGGTGCAGTAGTTCTCGGCGTTGGACCCCGCCGTCACCATCTTCGCGGGATCATGCGTGGTGAGGTCGGGCGAGATGGCGGCCCACTTGTCGCCGCGCTCGGTCAGCCGGAACAGGACGTTCCCGCCCATGTAGAGCGTCTTCGGGTCGTGGTGCGAGATCACGAAGGGCGTGTTCCAGTTGAAGCGGAATGCCGGCGTGCCCTCCTGGGCCGCGGGCTGGATGGAGCGGCGCTTGCCGCTGGAAAGGTCGATCCGGTTCAGATGTCCGCCCTGCGATTCGCCGTACAGGATGTTGGGGTCGGTCGGGTCGATCGCCGTCCAGAAGCCGTCGCCGCCGTTCACGAACTTCCAGTCGGCGCTGGTGATGCCCGAGGTCTTCTTGCGGTCGTCGCCCTGGGCCTGCCGGCGGGTGGCCGAGGGTCCGCACCAGGTGCCATTGTCCTGCAAGCCGCCGCACAGGGTATACGGCTGGTCCATGCCGTAGCTGACGTTGTAGAACTCGCCCGCGGCGATGGTGTTCATGAAGTCCCAGGTCTTCGCCTTGTCGTACGAGAAATAGAGTCCGCCGTCGGTGCCCATCATCACGCGGCTGGAATTGCCCGGGTCGATCCACATCGCGTGGCAGTCCCCGTGGATGTCCCGGGCGCCGCTGTTCACGAACGTCTTTCCGCCGTCGTCCGAGATCGCGGCGCCGAATCCCAGCACGTACACCCGCTGGTCGTTGGCGGGGTCGATCCGCACCTTGCTGAAGTACCAGCCGCGGGGCGCCAGGTCGGCGGTGCGCTTCCAGTGAGCCCCGCCGTCTTCGCTGCGGAACACCCCGCCGGCGCGGCTGCGAACGTCGGACAGGCTGCTGGCGGCCCCTCCCATGGTCGACTCCAGCACCGCTTCGAGGATCCGGGGGTTCTTGCGGCACAGGTCGAGGCCGATGCGGCCCATTTCGGCCGGCAGTCCTTCGCCCAGCTTTTTCCAGCTCCTGCCGCCGTCGGCGGACTTGAAGATGCCCCCCGAACTTCCACCGCCGGTGAAGCTGAACGGGCTGCGCAGTCGCGCCCACAGGGCCGCGTACACTGTGGAGGAGTTGGAGGGGTCCACCATGACGTCGATCGCGCCGGTCCTGTCGTCCACCTGGAGCGAGGCGGCCCAGGTCTTTCCACCGTCGCTGGTCTTGTAGATCCCGCGCTCCTTGTTCGTGCCCCACAGCCGGCCCAGCGCGGCCACGTAGGCCACGTTGTCGTCCCTGGGATCCAGGGCGATGCGCGCGATGTCATGGGTCTCGGCGAGCCCGACGTGGGCCCAGGTGTCGCCGCCGTCCGTGGACCGGTACACGCCGTTGCCCCAGGAGGAGCTGTTGCGGCTGTTGCCCTCGCCGGTGCCGACCCACACGATTTTCGGATTCAGCTGCGAGACCGCAACCGCCCCGATCGAAGCCACCGGCTGGCTGTCGAAGACCGGCTGCCACGTGGTGCCGTTATTGGTGGTCTTGAACACGCCGCCGGTGCCCAGCCCGATGTACGAAGTGAAGGGATCCTTCTCCACTCCGCAGATGTCCGACACGCGCCCGCCCATGTTGGCGGGGCCGACCGCGCGCCACTTGAATGCCTTGAGGTCGCGCTCGCGCCCCGGGGCCCCGGGGGATGCCGGGGGGCCGGCCGCGGGGGCAGGAGTTGCGGGGGCCGGCGGGATTTCCGCCGCCGCGGCGGGCACGGCGCCGGCCAGGGTCAACAGGGCGAGTGCCCGGACCAGCCACCTCGGAAACTGCGAGGAACTCAACATGGCGATACCCCTCCCCGGTCGAATGGACTGGAGACCGCCGGGCCGCCGCAGTGCGGCAGTCGGGCTGTCCCGTCGTTGGATGGACAGGCTTCAGGAAACGCGCATACACATTGCCACAAGTGGCCGGGTTGTCCAGTCCCGCGCGCGGGAGGGGCGGACTCGCTCAGGGGGGCCGGCCCAACGCTGGAGCGGGCCGGTCCACTGTGCTAACTTCCGCGCTGACATGACACCCGCACGGATCCTTCTCAAGTCGCTCGCCGCCCTGGCCCTGGCCGGCGTGCTGGCCGGTTGCGCCGGCGGCGCCCGGCAGGCGGCCGAGCCCCGCGTGGACGTGGCCCGGCTGCGGTTCCTTCGGGGCTACTCCAGCCTGGCGGCGGGAATGCCCGACTCGGCGGCCCGCGATTTCATCGACGGCCTCGAGATTGCGCGCGAGAGCCGCACCCAGGACGAGACCGGGCGATGGGGACTGGCGGTGGCCGAACGGCTCCGCGGCAACATCGCCGCTTCCGATTCGATCGTCCTCAAGCTCCTCCCGCCCACCCAGCCGGAGAGTTTCTTCGCCCACGGCTGGCTCTGGGAGATGGAGCGCGACACGCTCGCGGCGCTGGAACAGTACCGGCGGGCCATCCATGCCGACACGTCGTGGTATCCGCCCTACACCCGCAGCGCGCGGCTGCGGGCGGGCACCGGCAATCTGTCCGACGCCATGGGACTCCTGGACCGGGCGGCCTCCCTGGGGGATTCGACCGCGCCGGCGATCCGCGCTTCGCTGCTCCCGCCGCCGCCTCCGAGCCCCGAGGAACAATTGGCGCGGGACGCCGGGGCCAGCCCGGCGCTCACCCGCCTGCAGCTGGCGGGGCTTCTCCGGCGCCATGGGCAGGTGCGGTGCGTGGCGCGCTATCCGGAGCCCACGCTGGTGCACTTCCGGGCGGTGCGCGACTCGCTCCGGGACATGGAAGGGACCCCGTTCGTGGGCCTGGCGCGGGAGGCGGCGATCCTGAGCCGCATGGAGCTCTTTCCGGACGGCACGTTTCGCCCCGACGACGTGATCACCCGGGGCCGCTTCGCCGCATGGCTCGATCTGTTCGACTGCAACCGCTCCCCGCGGGAGTCGCCGCTGCCGCCCGACGTTTCCGCGCGGGATTACCGTGCCGGCGCCATTCAACGGGCACTTGGCTCGGGGCTGCTGCTCCCGCGCTCCGAAGGCGTCTTTGCGCCGGACGAGCCCATCACCGGCAGCGAGGCGCTCGTGGCGCTGCGCCGCATCCTGGAGGGTTCATGATCGACACGGAAGTGCTGCGGTCGGCCGCGCGCCGGGTGGAAGCCATGCGGGGAGCCCGGCTGCTGGTGCTGGGAGATCTCATGCTCGACCGCTACGTCTGGGGACAGGCCAGCCGGGTTTCGCCGGAAGCGCCGGTCCTGGTGGTGGAAGCCGAAAGCGAGACCGAGCGGCTGGGAGGGGCGGCCAACGTGGCGTGGAACGCGCGCGCGCTGGGCGCCGAGACGATCCTGGTGGGAGCGGTGGGGCGGGATGCGAACGCCGGGAGGGTTCGGGACGCGCTCTCCGGCGTGGGAGTCTCCCCGGAGCATCTGCTGGAACGGGAAGGCGTACCCACCATCCTCAAGACGCGCATCGTGGCCCATCAACAGCAGGTGCTGCGCCTGGACCAGGAAAAGCGCCTCGACCTGGATTCCGGGGAAGCGGCGCGCCTGATCGATGCCACGCTGCCGCTCCTGGATCGGGTCCAGGGCGTGGTCATCTCCGACTATGGAAAGGGCGTGATCACCGCCGAAGTGCTGGCCGCGCTCCTGCCCGAGATGAACCGCCGGTCCCTTCCCGTGTGCGTGGATCCCAAGGAGCGGCATGTGGCGCTCTACCGCGGAGTGAGCACGCTCACCCCGAATACCGGCGAGGCGGGCGAGGTGGTGGGGATCCGCATTCGCGACGAGGCCGGCTTGTATCGCGTGGCCGAGGAGATCTTGAAGATCACGGCGGCCCGCTCGGTGCTGATCACCCGCGGCAAGGAAGGCATGTCGCTGTTCGAGCCGGGCGGCGCGGTGACCCACCTCGCGACCGTCGCGCGCGAGGTGTACGACGTGACCGGCGCCGGGGACACGGTGGTGGCGTGCTTCGCGCTCGCCCTGGCGGTGGGCGGCACGCTGCTGGAGGCGGCGCTGGTCTCCAACCACGCGGCCGGCCTGGTGATCCGGGAGGTGGGAACGGCCGTGCCCCGTCCGACGGAACTGGTCGCCTCGCTGCTGGAGAACACCTGATGTCCGCCCGGGAGAAGCGCGTGATGGCGCCCAGCGAGGCGCGTGCCCGGGTGCGGAGCTGGCAGCGCCAGGGGCTGCGGGTGGTGTTCACCAACGGGGTGTTCGACCTGATCCACCCGGGCCATGTGCGCATCCTGCGGGAATCCAGGGCGCAGGGCGACCGGCTGGTGGTGGGGCTCAACCGCGACGCCTCGGTCCGCCGGCTCAAGGGGCCCGGCCGTCCCATCCAGAAGCTGGCGGCCCGGGCCGAGGTGCTCTCGGCCATGCGGGACGTGGACCTGGTAGTGCCGTTCGGCGAGGACACCCCGCTCCGGCTGCTCCTGGCGCTCCGTCCCGACGTCCTGGTCAAGGGGGCAGACTATAAGGAGAGCGAAATCGTCGGCGCCGCTGAGGTCCGCGGCTGGGGCGGGGAAGTGGTCCGGGTGCGCCTTCACCGCGGAAAGTTCTCTTCGACCACCCGCCTGGCCACGCGACGCCCCCCGAGCGCGTCCAAATCGTAATTGACGCGCTCCCTCCCGGTTGCTATCCTGTTTGCCTATCCCGCCATGCGAATTCCCGCGCCTTCGGACTCCTAAGTCCGGCGCGTGGGGACTTACGCGGGGCCCGACCTTCGCCGGCCCCGACGTTGATTTTTGATTTCTAGCAGTGAGACAGGTCCGAAGACCTCGCCCGGCGCGAACTCCGCGCCCGCGGCGAAGATTGCCTGTGTCCATTGCCTCCAGGGGATGACATGAACATTCAGGAATACCAGGCCAAGGAGTTGTTCCGCGTGCACGGCATTCCCGTGCCCGAGGGTGAGGTTGCCCGTACCCCGGCCGAGGCCCGCGCGGCCGCCGGCAGGATCGGCGCGCAGGTGGTGGTCAAGGCCCAGGTGCTGGTGGGCGGGCGGGGCAAGGCGGGCGGCATCAAGCTGGCCGCCACGGCCGAGGAAGCCGAAGATAAGGCCACCGCCATCCTGGGAATGGACATCAAGGGATTGACGGTGGAAGAGGTCCTGGTGACCCGCGCCGAAGACATCGCCTCCGAGGTCTACCTCGCCGTCGTGCTGGACCGCAGGCGCAAACGGGCGCTGCTCATGGCCTCCTCCGAAGGCGGAGTGGAGATCGAGGAGGTCGCCAAGAAGACCCCCGACAAGATCGTCACGCTCCCGATCGACCCGGCCTACGGCCTGCAGCCCTACCAGGCCCGCGCGGTGATGCTGCGGGTGGCCCCGGACGCGGCCTCGGCCATGGCCATGGCCCGCATCGCCGTGCAACTTTACGAAGTGTTCCAGGCCGAGGACTGCTCCCTGGCGGAGATCAATCCGCTGGTGGTGACCCCGGACGGGCGCGTGATCGCCCTGGACGCCAAGGTCTCGCTGGACGACAACGCCGCCTTCCGGCACGTCCGCATCCACGACGAGATGCGCCCAAAGGAAACCGAGGGCGAGAAACTGGCGCGCGAGATGGGACTCTCCTACGTCAAGCTGGACGGCGACATCGGCTGCGTGGTGAACGGCGCCGGGCTGGCCATGGCCACCATGGACCTGGTCAAGCACTTCGGCGGGCATCCCGCGAACTTCCTGGACATCGGCGGCAGCAGCAATCCCAAGAAGGTCGAAGCCGCGATGAAGATCATTCTTTCCGATTCCAACGTGAAGGCCATCCTGTTCAACATCTTCGGAGGCATCACGCGCTGCGACGACGTGGCCAACGGGATCGTGCAGGCGCTGGGCCAGATGGACGTCAAGGTGCCGGTGGTGATCCGCCTCACCGGCACGAACGAGGAGCAGGCGCGCGAGATCCTGAAGGAACACGGGCTCACGGCGACGACCTCCATGGACGAAGGCGTGCAGGCGGTGGTGGAAAGCAGCAAGGAGGCGGTGTCCCGATGAGCATTCTGGTCGATCAGCGCACGCGAGTGCTGGTGCAGGGCATCACGGGCCGGGACGGTTCCTTTCACGCCCGCTCGATGATGGAATATGGAACGCAGGTGGTGGCCGGAGTGACCCCCGGCAAGGGCGGCACGCTGCAG
The DNA here is from genome assembly GCA_025351485.1 of Candidatus Eiseniibacteriota bacterium. Classification (GTDB taxonomy): domain Bacteria; phylum Eisenbacteria; class RBG-16-71-46; order RBG-16-71-46; family JACRLI01; genus JANXVU01. Next base: position 10,159 of record JANXVU010000064.1, read on the forward strand.
GACGGCGTCCCGGTATACGACTCGGTGATCGAGGCCGCCGAGGCGCAGCACGCGAACACGGCTCTCATTTTTGTCCCGCCCGCGTTCGCGGCGGACGCCATCCTGGAAGCGGCCTCTTCGCCGCGCATCCGCCTGGTGGTGTGCATCACCGAGGGCATCCCCACGCTGGACATGGCGCGGGTGCACGACCAGCTGCGCAGCCGACCCAATGCGCCGCGCCTTCTGGGCCCCAACTGCCCGGGCCTGATTTCACCCGGTAAGTGCAAGGTGGGGATCATGCCCGGCCACATCCACATGGAAGGCCGGATCGGGCTGGTGAGCCGCAGCGGCACGCTCACGTACGAAGTTGTCCACCAGCTCACCCTGGCGGGCATCGGGCAGTCCACCTGCATCGGCATCGGCGGCGACCCGATCATCGGCACCACGTTCCTGCACGCCCTGGAGATGTTCGAAGCCGATTCCCACACCGACGCGGTGGTGATGATCGGCGAGATCGGCGGAACGGACGAGGAAGAAGCCGCGCGATTCATCGGGGAGAAGATGTCCAAGCCGGTGGTGGGATTCATCGCCGGACAGACCGCTCCTCCGGGCAAGCGCATGGGCCACGCCGGCGCCATCATTTCCGGCGGCTCGGGCACCGCGGCCGAAAAGATCCGCGCGCTCGAGGAGGTCGGCGTCCCGGTCGCGGGCATCCCGTCCGAGATCCCCAGTTTCCTTCGCAAGATGGTCAGTGAGCACAAGCCGCGTCCGGCCGCCAAGGGCGTTCGCCCCCCGCGCGCGGTGGTGCGCACCGAGCGTTCCGAGAGGCCCGACCGGCCGCCTCGCCGCGACGCCCCGTCCTACGGCGGCGGCCGTCCGCAGCGCGGCCAGGGCGGACCGCGTCCGCCGCGAGCCGCGCAGCCCGGCCGAGGCTACCGGACCGACGGGCCGCGTTCCGAAGGCCGTCCCGCCTCGCGCGTGCATGGACGTCCCGACACGCGCCCGACGGACACTCGAGCCGGCAGCCACCGCCCCGATGGGCGTCGTGGAGCCCCGGACTCGGTGCTCGGCGGACGCGGTTCGGTGGGTCCGCGGCCCCGCAGTGGTCCTTCCTCGGGTCCGTACCGACAGACGGGCGCGAGCCCCAGGCCGGGTGGTCGTCCCACGGGCCGTCCGACCGGACGTCCCGAAGGCCGTCCGGCGCAGGGCGGCAAGCCGACCGGGCGCCCCGCCGGCCGGCGCGAAGAGGGCCGCACCGACTCCAGGGCGCATCTGCGCCAGGAAAGCAGCCGCAAGCGTCCCGCCACGCGCGGGGGTGCCCGCGTGAATCCGGCCGGTGGGCCGGGTCGGCGCGGAGGCGGAGGCGGAGGCCGGTAGGCCGAACGCCTTCCAGGATTCCGTTGGCCCCTTTTGAAACCCCGGCCCGAACATCGCCGGCCATTGAACTCCAAAGGAGATTTCCAGTCCCATGAAGCAGCGAACCTTTTTCATCGTGAAACCCGATGCCGTCTCGCGCAACCTCACCGGCCGCATCCTCGCCGAGCTGGAGGGCCGGGGATTCGTAATCCAGGCGCTCCACCGTGCCACGCTCGACCGGCAGCGCGTCGAGACCTTCTACGCGGAGCACAAGGAGCGTCCGTTCTTCGGTTCCCTGTGCGACTTCATGACCTCGGGCCCGGTGGTCCTGGGTTGCCTCGAAGGGGAAGACGCCGTGACCCGGCTGCGCACCGTGGTGGGCGCGACCGATCCGAACGCCGCCGAGCCGCTGACCATCCGGCGGATGTTCGCCATCGACAAGGGCTCGAATTCCGTCCATGCGTCGGACTCCGAGGCCTCGGCCGCCCGCGAGCTGAACCACTTCAAGGACCTTCTGGGACTTTAAGTTGTTTAATCATAATCCTATACAAGCCGTGGACGGCCCTCCTTGCGCCCGGCCCGGCCGCCTGTTATGCTCCTGTCGGCGGTCGAAAGGGCGCCTCGATCAGGCTGGCAGGTACTTGTGAAACTTGACATTAGAAGCCTTCCCCAGGGATCCGGCGACGTGGAGCTGGAAGAAGACGCCAGCCGGATGGACCTGGGCGGGGGAGATGTGTCGTTCGAGGGCCCCGTGGTGGCGGCCATGAACATCGTGCGCCACCAGGACAACTTATTGATCAAGGGCGTGGCCACCGGCACCATCACGGGCGAGTGTTTCCGCTGCCTGGATGCGTTCCGCCAGTCGCTCCGGCAGGAGTTCACGGTCTACGCGGAGCGCAAGCCGGACGGCGGCATTCGCGGCCTGGACCGCGAGTTGCTGACCGACCACTATCTTTGCTTTCACGATGGCGTCTCGCTCGACATGGGCGGCGAGGTGCGAGAATCCCTGCTCCTGGGCATTCCGCTCCAGCCCCTGTGCCGCCCCGACTGCAAAGGCCTGTGCGCCGGCTGCGGGGCGAACTTGAATTCCGAACCATGCACCTGCGCGAAGCGGGCCGAGTCACCGGCGCCGTCCAGCGTCAAAATCTGAAAAGGAGAAGCACCTACCATGGCAGTTCCCAAGCGGCGGCATTCCAGCACCCGCGGCAAGAAGCGGCGGACCCACTGGAAGCTGACCATTCCCGCCGTGCACCCGTGTTCGCACTGCAGCCAGCCCAAGCGTCCCCACCGCGTGTGTCCGAACTGTGGCTACTACGACGGCGAAGAGGTCGTTGCTTCCAAGGCCTGATGGCCGGGAGGGCAGCATTCCTATGAACGACCGCCCACGCGGTCCCCGAATCGGAATCGACGCCATGGGCGGGGACTATGCTCCCCGAGCCGAGGTGGCTGGGGCCATGAAGGCCCTGACGGAGGAGCCGGGCCACTACGAAGTGGTGCTGGTCGGTGACCGCGCCGCGATCGAGTCGGAATTGCGGGCCCACTCCGGTTGGGAATCGCTTCCGCTGCGGATCGTCCACGCGCCCGAGCGTATCGAAATGTCCGAAGCGGCCGCCCAGGCCGCGCGGCGCAAGAAGAAGTCGTCCCTGGTGGTGGCCTCGGGCCTGCTCAAGGACGGTGAGATCGATGCGCTGGTGAGCGCCGGCAACACCGGCGCGGTGGTCGCCACCTCGCTCTTTACCCTCGGAAGGCTCAATGGCGTCGACCGCCCGGCGATCGCCGCGGTGATCCCGTTCCCGGCGACCAGCGGCGTGGTTTTGCTCGATGTCGGGGCGACCGCCGACTGCAAGCCCAGCCATCTGCTCCAGTTCGGCGTCATGGGCACCCTGTTCGCCCGGCACGTGATGGGCAAGGAAAAGCCCCGGGTCGGCCTGCTCAACATCGGCGAGGAGCCGACCAAGGGCAACGAGCTGGCCCAGGAAGCCTTCGAACTGCTCACCGCGGCCGAAGGCGAGATCCATTTCATCGGCAACGTCGAAGGGCGCGACATGGTCCGCGGCAAGGCCGACGTGGTGGTGTGCGACGGGTTCACCGGCAACATCCTCCTGAAGACCTGCGAGGCGCTGGTGAAGAGCGTGAAAAGCGCCCTGCGCAGGGAAATCCAGAGCACCCCGCTCACCATGTTGGGCGGTCTCCTCACCCTTCCGGCGTTCAAGCGCCTCCAGAACAGCCTCGATCCCGACGAGTACGGCGGCGCGCTGTTGCTCGGAGTGGACGGCGTGGTGCTGATCGCCCACGGCAGCAGTTCCCCGAGGGCCATCAACAACGCCGTCCGCACGGCCACCATGGCGGTGAACCAGCAGGTGAACGCGCAGATCCGGCGGGAGCTCAAGATCGCCCATGCCTGAGCAGGGGCGGACGCGCGCCCGAATCCTGGGGACAGGCTGCTACGTCCCTGAAAAGATCCTCACCAACGCCGACCTGGAACGCATCGTCGAGACCACCGACGAGTGGATCACCACTCGCACCGGCATCAAGGAGCGGCACGTCGCCGCGCCCGACCAGGCGTCCTCGGACCTGGCCTGCGAAGCGGCCGTCCGCGCGCTGGATGCCGCCGGCGTCAAGGCGACCGAGCTCGACCTGATCGTGGTCGCCACCGTCACCCCCGACACCTTCTTCCCGTCCACCGGCTGCCGCGTCCAGGACCGCCTGGGCGCGCCCCAGGCGGCCGCATTTGACCTGTCGGCGGCCTGCTCGGGATTCGTGTTCGGGCTGCACCTCCTCCGCGGAATGGTGGAAACCGGCGTGGCGAAGCGGGTACTGCTGGTCGGCGTGGAGACGCTCACCAAGATCACCGACTACACCGACCGCGGCACCTGCGTGCTGTTCGGGGACGGAGCGGGCGCGGTGGTGCTCGGCCCGGACTCTTCCGGCCCCGGGATCCTGTCCTCGCGCATCGGCTCGGCCGGCCAGTACGGCGACATGCTGTGCATGCCCGGCGGCGGATCCCGTCACCCGGCCACCTGCGAGACGGTCAAGAACCGGCTGCACTATCTTCACATGAAGGGCAACGAGGTGTTCAAGCTGGCCGTCCGCGGAATGGAAGAAGTGTCCCGCGGGGTGATGGAGGATGCCAACCTCACGCCAGACGACATGACCCTGCTGATCCCGCACCAGGCCAACATCCGCATGATCACCGCCACGGCGGACCGCCTGGGAATGCCCATGGAAAAAGTCTTCGTGAACATCCACAAGTACGGGAACACATCCTCGGCCTCCGTTCCCATTGCGCTGGATGAAGCGGTGCGTTCGCGGCGGGTCAAGTCCGGCGACATCCTCGGCCTGGTCGCCTTTGGCGGCGGGCTCACCTGGGGCGCCACCGCGCTCCGCTGGTAATTCCATGAAGACAGCGCTCCTCTTTCCAGGCCAGGGCGCCCAGTACGTGGGCATGGGCCGGACGCTCTTTGAAGCAGTCCCCGCCGCGCGCGAAGTGTTCGAGCGCGCCAACCGCGCGCTGGGCTTTCCGCTGAGCCGGGTCATGTTCGAGGGGCCGGAAGAGGAGCTGAAGCAGACCCGCACCACCCAGCCCGCCATCCTGGTTCACAGCATCGCCGCGCTCGAGGCATCGCGGGCCGTGCTTCCGGAGATCTCCTTCGCGGCAGGACACAGCCTGGGAGAGTACTCGGCCCTGGTGGCTGCGGGCGCCCTGGAGTTCGAGGACGCGGTCCGGATCGTGCGCGTCCGGGGCGAATTGATGCAGAAGGCCGGCGAGGACCGCACGGGGGCCATGGCCGCGATCCTGGGTCTTGATGCGGATGCGGTGGAGGCGGCGTGCCGCGATGCCGGCGGCACGGTGGTGCCCGCGAACCTGAACTCGCCGTCCCAGGTCGTGATCTCCGGGGAGGTGGACGCGGTCGAGCGTGCCATGGCCCGGTGCAAGGAAAAGGGGGCGAAGCGCGCCATCCGGCTCGAGGTGAGCGGCGCATTCCATTCTCCTCTGATGGCTCCGGCTTCCGAAGGATTGCAGGCGCACCTCCAGGCGCTGGCGATCTCGCGCTCGCGCGTGCCGGTGATCGCCAACGTATCCGCGGAATGCGTGCAGGAGCCCGCGGAGATCCGGGAAGCCCTGGCGCTCCAGGTCCTGGGCGCGGTTCGCTGGGAGCCGACGGTGCGCCGGTTGCTCGCCGGGGGCGTCGCCCGGGTGATCGAACTGGGGCCCGGCAGGGTGCTGCGCGGGCTGGTGAAGGCGGTGGATCCGGGAGTGGAACTGCTGGGCGCCGAGGACCCGGCCACCGTGGAGTCGCTGGGCCGGGCATTGATCGAAGCGGGAGGGGTGGCATGAGCGATCCGGGACTGCAGGGACACGCGGCGCTGGTCACGGGGGGAGCCCGCGGAATCGGGCGGGCCATCACGCTGACCCTCGCTGCGCGCGGGGCGGACATCGCGGTGGTGAACACCAGCCCGGAGTCTGCCGCTTTAATCAAGGCCGAGGTGGAGTCCATGGGCCGCAAGTGCCTCAGCATCCAGGCCGACGTGGGGGACCCCGTGGCGGTCAAGCTCGCCTGCGAGCGCGCGACGGCGGAACTGCCCGAACTCGACATCCTGGTGAACAACGCCGGCATCACCCGGGACCGGCTTCTGTGGCGCATGGCGGACGAGGACTGGGATGCGGTGCTCCGGGTGGACCTGTCGGCTGCTTTTCACTTTACGCGAGCGCTTACCCGGGGCATGACCCGGCGAAAATTCGGCCGCGTGATCAACATCACGTCCGTGATCGGGCAGATGGGCAATGCCGGACAGGCCAATTACGCCGCCGCCAAGGCCGGCCTCATCGGTTTCACGATGTCCGTGGCGAAAGAATTTGGTACCAAGGGAATTACCAGCAACGCGGTGGCCCCGGGTTACATCGAAACGGACATGACCGCGGGCCTCACGGACGAGATCAAGGGCGCCATGCTGGGGCACATCCCGGCCGGCCGCTTCGGGGTGGCGCAGGATGTTGCCGATGTGGTAGCCTTTCTCGCATCCCAAGAAGCCAGCTATATCACCGGGCAAGTACTTCGAGTGGACGGCGGCATGCTGATGGGGTGAAAGCCCTGCGGCTGCGTCCGTTGCCTTCCGTTCCACCCTTGGTTCACGAAGAAGATATTGATTCGGAATGGCCTAGCCCTCCCGGCGATCGGGGGCCGTTCGCAATTCCACCCTACAGGAGGACCAGGAACCATGACTTTCAGCGAAGAGCGGGTGAAGGAAATCATTGCCAAAGAGTTGGAAGTTTCTCCCGACCAGTTGACGGCCGCCGCCTCGTTCATTGACGACCTCGGCGCCGACTCCCTGGACACGGTCGAGCTCGTGATGGCCCTTGAGGAGGAATTCGGCATCGACATTCCGGACGAGGACGCCGACAAGATCAAGACCGTCGGGGACGTCATGGAGTACCTCAAGAAGCGTCAGAGCTAGTTCCGGCCGTCGCCAGGAGACCAGTCCAATCATGTCCAGCAGTGACAAGAACGGGGGCGGCGCCGCGACCAGGGTCGTCGTGACCGGCATGGGCGTGGTGTCGCCCATCGGCAAAGACGTGGCCACTTTCTGGCAGGCGCTCCTGGCCGGCAAGTCGGGCATCGGCCCCATCACACGCTTCGACGCCGAAAAGTTCAGCACCAGGTTCGCGGGCGAGATCAAGGGCTTCGAGCCCGAACTGTACATGGAGCGCAAGGAGATCAAGCACTCCGACCGCTTCGTGCAGTACGCCATGGCTGCCGCCAGGCAGGCGGTGGCGCAGTCGGGGTTGGATCCGGCCAGATTGGACCCATACCGCGTGGCGCTGGTCGTCGGGTCGGGCATCGGCGGGATCGAGACGTTCGAGAACCAGCACCGCGCGCTGCTCGAGAAGGGTCCGGGGCGGGTGAGCCCGTTCTTCATCCCGATGATGATCTCGAACATGGCTGCCGGGGCGCTTTCCATCAAGATGGGATTCAAGGGACCGAGCTTCACGCCGGTCTCCGCCTGCTCCACGGGCGCCCACGCGATCGGAGAGGGCATGCGCATGATCCAGCGGGGAGTCGTGGACGCCTGCATCGCGGGCGGCACCGAGGCCCCGATCACGCCGTCTTCGCTGGCCGGCTTCGGCAGCATGAAGGCCATGTCCACCCGCAACGACGACTTCGAGCACGCCAGCCGTCCCTTCGACGCCGGCCGCGACGGGTTCGTGATGGGAGAGGGCGCCGGGGTGGTGGTGCTGGAATCGCTGGAACACGCCCGCTCCCGGGGCGTGCCCATCCTGGCGGAACTGATCGGCTACGGCACCACCACGGACGCCTATCACATGACCGCGCCCGACCCGGAAGCCAGCGCGGCCGCCCGGGCCATGGAACTGGCCATCTCGGACTCCGGGCTTCCGGCCTCGAGTTTCGGGTACATCAACGCCCACGGAACGTCCACGCTCTACAACGACCGGATCGAGACCACCGCGATCAAGAAGGTCCTCGGCGGACACGCCGGCAAGGTCGCCGTCAGTTCCACCAAGTCCATGACCGGGCACCTGCTGGGTGCGGCCGGCGGCGTGGAGTTCGTGATCTGCGCCCAGGTGGTGCGGGAAAAGATGCTTCCGCCCACCATCAACTACGCCACCCCGGACCCCGAATGCGACCTGGACTACGTGCCCAACCAGGCCCGGGCGGCGGACGTCGAGGCGGTGCTCTCCAACTCCATGGGTTTCGGGGGCCACAACGTGACCCTCGCGATCCGCCGGTATCGCGAATAGCCGTCGTCATGAACTTCCTGTGGCGCTGGTTCGGCCTGAAGAAGAAGCGGATCGATTCCGCTCCGGCCGAACTGGAAGCTCTCCTCGGCTGCCGCTTCCACGACCCCGGCCTGCTGCAGCAGGCGCTCACCCACCGATCCGCGCTCCCCGAAATGGGCGAGGACACCCTGTCCAACGAGCGCATGGAATTCCTCGGCGACTCGGTCCTGGGCCTGGTCGTGAGCGACCATCTCTACCGCACCCACAGCGATCTTCAAGAGGGCGAGCTCACCAAGATGAAGTCGCTCCTGGTGAGCAAGACCATTCTGGCGCAGCAGGCGCGCAACATGGAACTGGGCCGCTACATGCGCCTGTCGGATGCCGAGGCCGACTCCGGCGGGCGTGACCGCACGTCCATCCTGGGCGATGCGTTCGAGGCGGTGCTGGGCGCGATCTACCTGGACCAGGGCATCGAATGCGCGCGGTGTTTCGTGCACGAGCACCTGCTTCGCGAGGCCGGCCGGATCACCACCGACGTGCGCCACGTGAACTACAAGAGCGTCCTCCAGGAATATGTGCAGGGCACCTTCAAGTCTCACCTTCAGTACCGCACGCGGGCCGAAGAGGGCCCCGATCACGAGAAGCTCTTCACGATGGAAGTGCTGGCCTCGGGCAAGGTCCTGGGGAGCGGGCAGGGTCGCAACAAGAAGGAAGCCGAACAGAGCGCCGCGTGCGACGCGCTGGTCCGGCTGGGCCTGCTCAAGCCCGAAGATGTCTAGCCGCCTGCGCGGCTTCGTGGCCGCGCTGCTCCTCGCTCCCGCCTCCTGTGCCGCTCCGCCCTCCACGGGTGGGCGCGTCGTCGTGGCCTCCATCGGCCCGCTCGCCGACTGGGCACGCCACGTGGCCGGCCCCGGCTGGCAGGTGGTGTGCGTGCTTCCTCCCGCCGCCAGTCCCCACACTTACGAGCTCAAGCCGGCCGACGTGGCCCGATTCCAGGGAGCGCTCCTGTGGCTATCGGTCGGCGCCGGCCTCGATCCTTTCATGGAACGCCTCACCGCCTCCTCCGGAGGCAAGAACGTCTTCGTTCTCACGCGGGGATTTCAGATGGTGGACGGGAACCCGCACGTGTGGCTCGACCCGGCGGTGGCGCGCGCGGCGCTCGATCGCCTGGCGGTGGAGTTCTCGCGGCTCGACCCGGCGGACTCTGCGGGCTACCGGGGCCGCGCCCTCGCCTACGGCGCTTCCATCGATTCCCTGGACCGCGAGTACCGGGAGGCGGCCCTTCACTTTCGAGTCCGGTCCTTCGTGGGGTTTCACGACGCCTGGGGCTACCTGGCGCGGCGCTATGGGCTGGTGCAGGCGGGGTCGGTGGAACCGGCCCCGGGCCGAGAACCCGGCCCGGCCGATTGGGGAAATCTGGTCCGGGCGATCCGCGCGAGCGGAAGCCGCGCCGTATTCACCGAGCCGCAGTTCGGGACCCGCCTGCCCGCCGCGCTGGCCGGCGATGCCGGGGTGAAGCTCCTGGTGCTGGATCCCGTCGGCACCACCGGAGAGGCTGCCGGAGAAAACTACGTGGCCCTGATGCGGCGAAACCTGGCGGCGCTGAGAGAGGGACTTCAATGACCGGGCCCGCGCCCGCGCTGGAACTGCGGGACATCACCGTGAGGGTCGGCACGCAGGTGCTGCTCGACCGGGTGAGCCTTTCCATCGGCGAAGGCAAGCTGGTGGGCCTGATCGGCCCCAACGGCGCGGGCAAGACCACCCTGGTGCGGGTCGCCCTGGGCCTCATGAAGCCCGCGGAGGGCGAGGTGCGCTGGTTCGGCATGGAGCCCGCCCGGGCGCGCGCCGACGGATTGCGCATTGGATACGTGCCCCAGCGCGGCGCATGGGACCCGCGCTTCCCGATGACGGTGGAGGAAACGGTGCTCCAGGGCCGCCTCGGACTCCACGGCATGGCCGGGCGCATGAGCGCCCAAGACCGCGCCGCGGCGCGCCGGGCGCTGCAGTTCATGGACATCGAGGAGCTGGCCGGCAGGCGCCTGGGCGCCTGCTCCGGCGGAGAACTCCAGCGGGCGCTGGTAGCCCGTGCGCTGTGCGCCGAGCCCCGGGTGCTCATCCTGGACGAGCCCACCAGCGCCGTGGACACCGGCGCGCAGGACCGCTTCTACCGCCGCCTGCAGGACCTCAAGAAGTCCGGCGTGACAGTGCTCCTGGTCACGCACGACGTGGGCATGATCGCCTCCATCGCCGACGAAGTGGCCTGCCTGAACCAGCGGCTCCACTTTCACGGTTCCCCGCCCGAGGTGCTGGGCCAGGAAAGCCTGGCCGCCGCCTATGGCTGCGAAGTGGAACTGCTGGCGCACGGCCACGTGCCGCACCGGGTGGTGCGCCGGCACGAGGAGGCGGAGCAGTGACCGGCCTGGCGTTGCCTTCCCTGGGGCTGGGCTTCCTGGCGCGAGCGGCCCTGGGCGCGCTGCTCGCGAGCCTGACCCTTTCGCTGCTCTCGGGGTTCGTGGTGCTCAAGCGGCTGGCCTTTGCCGGTTCCGGGATCGCGCACGCCGCGTTCGGGGGAGTGGCGCTGGCGCTCCTGCTGGGGCTGCCGCCGGTGCCGGTGGCGGTGGTGTTCGCGCTGGGCCTTTCGGTGCTGGTGGAGAATCTCTCGCGCAAGGGCGGGCTGCCCGAGGACAGCGCCATCGGGATCTTCTACGCGGCGTCCATGGCCCTGGGCGTGGTACTGCTCTCGCTGCGGCGCGCCTACAACGTGGACCTGTTCAGCCTGCTGTTCGGTAACCTGCTGGCCATCGGAGAGGGCGATCTCTGGATGATGCTGGCGCTCGCCGGGGTGGTGCTGGCGGTGGTGGCGCGCTACTCGGGGGCGATGATGTCGGTCGCCTTCGACGAGGACCTGGCCGCGGTGAACGGTCTGCCGGTGCAGCTCTTGAACCGGCTGCTGCTGGTGCTGCTCACGCTGGCGGTGATTCTATCGATGAAGGCCGTCGGGATCATCCTGGTCTCGGCCCTGCTGGTGCTGCCCGGGGCCACGGCCCTGGAGGTGGCCTGGAGCCTGCGCTCGTTCCTGCTGCTCTCGGTGGTGTTCGGCCTGGCCGCCGCGGCGCTGGGGATCTCGGCCTCGTTCGCGCTCAACCTGGCCTCGGGCGCGGCCATCGTGCTGGTGGGAACCGCGATCTTCCTGCTGTTCAACGCCCTGCGCCGCCGCTCCGGACCCCGCTGAAGCGAGCGCGGGTAGGCGCGTCCACGCGCGCGATCAGCGCCTCG
>JANXVU010000070.1 GCA_025351485.1 Candidatus Eiseniibacteriota bacterium
CCCGGACCTCTCGACATGGCTTCCTTCGGGCCCAACGCCGGGTACAACGTGAGCTGGGTCACTCCCATCGACACGGTTGCGTCCCTCAGCATCAACGCCGGTCGCCCGCGCTTCTACATGATGACCAAGCTTGGCGTGGCGGGCCAGTCGATCATCAACGGCGACAGCCTGACCCTTGCCAGCGGCATTCTCCGCACCGGGCACTTCCTCCTCGGCTCCGGAAATCCGGGCAAGCTCCTCATAACAGCAACCGGGACATTCGGCAGCCCCGGCGCCCAGCTCATTTCGGCGGACTCCGTGTCCGGCTCGTATATGGGGGACGGCGGATCGGCGCGCGTGAGCATCCAGGGGGGGGGGCGGCTCTACGGCAATGCCTTCCTCAGCATGGGCTTTTCCCACACCGACCTGTGCTCCACGCTGGTCATCGGAGGATCGCTGCTCAGCGGCTTTTCGGGGCTGGCCACGATGTCCGCCCTGGGCGGCGGCAAGCGCGGGGACGTGATCGTGGCAGACTCGGGCACGGCCGTGCTGCAGATCGTTAACGGCGGTTTTGTGAATGTGGTTGGAGACCTGTTTCTAGGCGCTCATGGCGGCAGCGGAAAGGTGCACCAGATCCTGACGGGCACCCGCGGCCCCTCGCTGACCGTCCACGGACAGACCTATGTTGGCGCCAACGCAGACGGCCCCGGAAAGACCCATGGAACGGGCACGCTACTGGTGGAGCGCGGCGCCGCCACTCTTACCGGGATGAGCCACATCCAGCAGGGGGGCATCACCGTTCGAAACGGGGCGCTGCTCACCTCGGGCGGAGACTCCCTGCTCTCGGGCACGTCCATCAACCCGACGACGCTCAAGCTCATCGGCGCGGGGACGGTCGGCAACATCTCCGACACGCTGGCCATCGGAACGGGGACAGCTTTAGGTTCCAACGCTATCCTCGACGTGGACTCCGGCGCGGTGCTGAACGTGACCGGCGCCGGGCCGTTCAACGTGGCGCCCGACGGAGGCTTGTACCTCAACAACGGCACGAACATGACGTCCACCGCCGGCATCAATTCGAAGGGCGAGTGCCAGGTCCATGGCGGGACCCTGCAAGCTTCGGCGCTTCACCTGCTCGGCCGCACGGGACTCCTGGACGGATACGGGACCGTCGCGGCGCGGGTTTCCGTCTCCGACTCGGCGGCAATCCGCTGCGATGCCTTTGGCGGGCCGAACGGGGTCCTAACCGTGGGAGACTCCACGGCAGCGGACGGATTCATCTCGACGGGGACCACCACGCTGGTCGACGACACTCTGGTGGTTTTGAGCCAGGGTGTGGCGGAATTGGGGCAGATGGTGATCAATGCCGGCCCGACCTTTAAGTATTCCCGGTTGAGCGTTCCGCATGGCGGTCATTTCGCAAGCGACAAGACGCTCGCCGTGCACAGCGATCTGATGGTATTCGGGCCGATCACCAACGATGGGACCATCGCCATCGATGAGCCGCAGAACCTGTTGATCTACGGCAGCCTCACCCAACTCGGAGGCCAGTCCTTGAAGTTGCCCTCCACGACCGGGTTCTATGGCGGCGGCTGCTACATCGACGCAGCAGCTTCCCTCACCGCCCGGGGCAAGCTGGAACCATCGCTGAACTTGTGGGGGTCACTCGACCTGGGCCCGACTCCCGCGAAGCTGAGCACCGGCGTTGCGGGTAGCGTGAATGGCTTCAACATGCAGGCGACCACCAACATCCGCTTCCGGATCGGCTCCAAGGCCAGCGGCATCCAGGACACCCTGGTGGACAATAATTTCGTGACCCTGAACGGGAACCTGGACCTGCGATCGATTCCGGGGCACCTTCCGGTCGGTGGCGACACGCTGACGATTCTTACGTCGCCCAAGTTCAATGGCAATTTCGCGACGGTCACGCTTGACGGGCTGCCCGGTGCCAGTTGGGTGTCGGTGCTCTACCTTCCGAATTCCGTCAAGATCGTGATGAAGAAGTCTGTCGTCGGCGTGGCCCCGGAGGGCCCGGGCGGGTCCACGCCGCTGCGACTCGCCGGCGCGGGCACTCTGACGCGCCCCGAGTTCGCGCTGTCGCTTCCGTCAGCCTCGAGCGTCTCGCTGCGGATCTACGACGTGGCCGGGCGCGAGGTGGCGCTGCTGTATGACGGCCGGCTGACGGCGGGCGTTCACCGTCTTTCCCTGCCCTCGGACGCGGTCTCGAGCGGAGTGTACTTTGCGCGGGCGGAGGTGCACTCGGGCGGCAGTGCGGGCTCAACGCAGGTAGTGACGGCACGAGTGGTGCGGCTGCGCTAGGGAACGCCAAGACCCTCACCTGGGACAGTTGATTCAAAGCTGTCGCAGGCGGCCAGGGAACCCTGGCCGCCTGCTTTGGGATTCGTCCCGAGACGAATTGTCAGCGGCCGAACGGACAGCTTGGCAACTGGCATGTCCCGCAAGGTCGGCCCGTTCCACCGCCCCGATCCACATCATTCTGCACCAGCTTGGCTTAACCGCATCCACCCTGAACAGCCTGCCCTCGGCATACGGTATGCACCGAATCATCTGGACACCACCTTGCCCGGCCCTCCCGTGATTGAAATCAACGGACAGAACCGAACTGAACAGGGCGCACCAAGGGCGCACTCCGATGGAGGAGAACCATGCGTAGATGCCTCAGTCTGTTACTTGTCGCGGTGCTCGCGATCACCCTGCTGGCTTTTTCCGGCACTGCACAGGCCCAGTTTGGAAGCTTGAAGGACAAGGTGAAGAGAAAAGCAAATGAGAAGGTAGACAAGAAGTTGGATGACGCCCTGGATGGAAAGGACAACAAATCCTCCGACGACAAGGAGAAGGGCAAGGAGGGATCCGAAAAATCCGGCCAGGAGAAGGCCTCCAGCACGGGCAAGGAAGCGGCCGCCTCGCCGGCGGAGATGTCCCTGTACACCAAGTACGACTTCATCCCGGGGGACAAGGTCATCTTCTTCGACGACCTGGCCCGCGAGGAGACGGGCGAGTTCCCCTCCCGGTGGAAGCTGGACGTCGGGGTGTTCGAGGTTGCGAAACTTGGGGACCGGCCATGGATCATGTGCACCAACCGGGGCGTGATCCGCCCCAAGGTGGCGCCCGGCCCGCTCCCGCCCAAGTACACCTTTGAATTGGACTTCTACGTCAAGGGCCAGGGTCACGCGACCCATTCCTTCTTTATCTACTGGTATGACTCGAAGGATCGGAGTGCCGGCAGTAACAACGTGGGGCAGTTCGGGATCATCCAGGACTACCGCACCTTCCTGGACATCAAGGGCAGCCACCTTGCCAACAAGGCGCTCGACAACAAGCTCTCGCCCGGTGTCCACACCATGAGGGTCATGGCCACCACGACCAGCCTGAAGTGTTACATCGACAACGTAAGGATGGCCAACGTGCCGGCCGTGGAGGGTTTCACTCCCAACGCCATCGCCGTTTTCATGGACCCGCAGGGGAAGGCAGACAATCCCCAGCTTATCGGCAACATCCGCTACGCCGAGGGCGGCAAGACGCTCAGGGAGCAACTGGACGAGGCCGGGCGCATCGTGACCCACGGAATCCTGTTCGCATCCGGATCGGCCGTGATCAGGGGCGAGTCCTACAAGACCCTGGCAGACATCGGCAAGCTGCTCACGGACAGCCCGGACCTCCGGCTGTCCATCGAGGGGCACACCGACAGTGACGGCGCCGACGCTTCGAATCTCACACTGTCGAAGAACCGGGCCGAATCGGTAAAGGCCTATCTGGTGGAGAACGCTACCGTCGATGCCGGCCGGCTGGAAACCAAGGGCTGGGGCAAGACCAAGCCGATCGACAAGAACACCACGCCCGAGGGCAAGGCGAACAACCGGCGCGTGGAACTGGTGAAGCTGTAGCGAGGTAGCCCGCGCGTTGCGCGCGAAAACGATGGCCGGCGCTAATCCAGCCAAGTCCACACGGGGCGTTCCAGGAAACTGGCGCGCCCCGTAGCTTTAGGCGCTTTGCCCCGGGCGCCGGACACGGCGCGTGCAGAGTGGATTCGACTCTGGTATTGTGTGCCGATTCCTCATGGCGGTCAGGCGGGTCTGTTCCCACTGCCGACTTGCAAGGTCACACAACAACCCGCTGCTGGAGGCCCCTGGATGCCCCTGACCGCCGGATCCCGGCTTGGTCCCTACGAGATCGTCTCGCCCCTCGGGGCGGGCGGCATGGGCGAGGTGTACCGCGCCCGCGACACGCGGCTCGGCCGTGACGTGGCGGTCAAGGTGCTCCCGCAGCACCTGGCCGATACGCCCGAGGCACGCGCCCGGTTCGAGCGCGAGGCCAAGGCCATCTCCAGCCTGAACCACCCCAACATCTGCACCCTTCACGACGTTGGGCGCCACGAGGACACTGACTTCCTGGTCATGGAACTCGTGGAAGGGGAGACGCTAACCGAGCGCATCGCGCGCGGCCCACTGCCTCCGGAGGAGGCGATGCGCCTGGGCGTGCAGGTGGCCGATGCGCTGGACAAGGCCCACCGGCAGGGGCTGGTGCACCGCGATCTCAAGCCCGGCAACATCATGCTCACCCGGTCCGGAGCCAAGCTGCTGGATTTCGGGCTCGCGCGGGCCACCGGCCTTGCCCCCACGGTGACCGACCTCAGCAGCTCGCCCACGATGTCTCCCTCGCTCACCGCCGAGGGCATGATCGTCGGCACGTTCATGTACATGTCGCCCGAACAACTGGAAGGCAAGGAGGCGGACGTCCGCAGCGACCTGTGGGCGCTGGGCGTCGTACTGTACGAATCCGTGACCGGACGCAAGGCGTTCTCCGGCAAGAGCCAGGCGTCGCTCATCGGGGCCATCATGCACACCCAGCCACCGGCGCTCTCGGGCATCTCGGAACTGGCGCCGCCGGGCCTGGAGCGGCTGGTCAACGCCTGCCTGGCCAAGGACCCGGATGAACGGATCCAGACCGCGCACGATGTGAAGCTGCAGCTTCAGTGGATCCTCGAGGGCGGCTCGCAGGCGGGCGTGCCCGCGCCGGTGGCGGCGAAGCGGCGGGGGCGTGAGCGCGCGCTGGTCCTGGCGACAGCCTCTTCCGTGATGGCGATGCTGGTGATGGGCGGATGGTTGGCGCTCAAGCCGCGCCACGCGCCCCAGATGATGCGCTTTGAAATCGCTCCACCCACCACGGTGCAGTTCCTGGATGCTCCACGGATTTCGCCCGATGGCCAATTCCTGGCCTACAACGCCACGGACTCGCTGGGCGTTTCGCGAATATGGCTGCGGCCCATGGAGTCGCTCGAGGCGCAGCAACTCCAGGGCACCGAGGGGGCGAAGCGGCCGTTCTGGTCGCCCGACAGCCGGTTCCTCGGCTTCATCGCGGGGGGAAAGTTGAAGAAGGTGGCCGTGAACGGGGGGCCGCCGGTGGTGCTGTGTGACGCCCCCACCGGCGCCGACGGCAGCTGGGGACGCAAAGACGTCATCCTGTTCGACGGGGCCCAGGCGGACCCCATCCTGAGAGTCTCGGCGGCGGGGGGCGTGGCCGCTCCCGTGGCCTGGGTGGACAGCGCCAGGACCGTGGTCCAGGTCGGCTGGCCCGAGATCCTGCCCGATGGCCGGCATTTCCTCTTCCTGGCCATGGGCGCCCGCTCCACGCTTTGTGTGGGCGACATCGACTCCAAGAAGGTGGTGGAGGTCGGTCCGTGCGAGTCGCAGATGAAATTTGTTCCGCCGGACATGTTGCTGTTTTCGCGTGGTGGCACGCTGGTCACCCAGCACTTCGACACCCGATCGTACAGGCTGCGGGGCGAACCTGTTCCCGTGGCCGAAAAAGTGTCGGCGGATGCCATCGGAACGTCCGAATTCGGGGCCTCGGACAATGGCATCCTGGTTTACTCCACGAAACGCGCGCAGGGTGGGCGCCTGGTGCAACTGGATCGAACCGGCCATCTGCTGAAGACCCTCGCGGCGCCGACGACCCTCCTGCACATCGCACTGTCACCGGACGGCCGCCATATCGCCATGCGGGCGAGGGACAACATGGCCCGCGGCCGGGACATCTGGCTGACCGAAATCGCGCGGGATATCTCCACGCGTTTCACGTTCGAGCCCACCAACGAGAACTATCCGGTCTGGGCGCCCGACGGAAAGAGCATCCTGTACAATTCCGACGCTCCCGGCGCGGCCGGCCTGCACCTCAAGCAGCTTTCAGGGACGGGCGAGGATGTGGTGATCCTGCCGTGGACACACGGGGAGGCCGTACCGCAATGCTGGTCGCGCGACGGCCAGGAGGTATTCTTCACCGTGGCGGCGGATAAGACGCAGGATGACATCTGGGTGCTGAGGATGACGGGCGACCGGAAGGCGACTCCGTTCCTGAACAGCGCCGCCTCGGAAGGCATGGCGGCCCTGTCCCCGGATGGCCGCTACCTGGCCTACGCTTCCAACGAATCCGGCCACGACGAGGTGTACGTCCAGTCGTACCCGGACCGGAAGGAAAAGTGGCAGGCCTCCACCAAGGGGGGCACGGAGCCCCAGTGGAGCGCCGACGGAAAGCAGCTCTACTACATGGCTGCGGATCAGCAGCTCACGGTGATTCCGATCCGCACCACCCCGGCTTTTGACCTGGGCCTCCCCCAGGCGCTGTTCCACCTGCAGGAGCTCAACCCCGACGTGCCGCGGCCTCACTATTGCGTGTCGCAGGACGGGTCCAGCTTCTACGCCACCGTGCCCGACGAGAACCGGCTGCTGCCTTCGACGTACGTGGTGGTCAACTGGCAGAAGGCGTTGAAGTAGCCGGCGGACCGGATCAGTCCCGTGTCTCCAGGGCGGACTTCGGGGGCTCCTGCCCCGTGTCAATTTCCTTTGCAGTACACCCAAGCTTTCCTATATATTCCACGCACGGTTTAAGGTATGTGTCATGCCCTGCCGTGGCGCCTGTACTTCCATCTGGAGGTTGTGCGAATGCAGAAGAGAGCACGAATCGGTTCGGCGGTTGCGCTGCTTGCATTGTTCATTCTTTCGGGTTGCAGCAAGAATAGCCCGAGCACGCTCGTGGCTCCGCAGCCGCTGGACCCCGCGGCTGGCCGGGCCGACCTGGGAACGCCCTTCCGCAACAATCCGAACATTCTGGTTCCCCAATCGTCCGAATACCTCGAAGGGGAGATGCACACCAACCACCTGATCTACGTGGGGCCCCGCGGAACGCTGGCTAGCGAGCGCGTGAGACCCTTCGGCAGCGTCGCCGCGGCTGCGACTCCGGCCGGATTCGGCCCCGCGACGATCCTGCAGGCCTACGGCATTCCCGCTGGTGGCGGCTCGGGCACGATCGTGATCGTGGACGCGTACAACGATCAGTACGCCCTGGCGGACTTCAACGCGTTCTCGGCCCAGTACGGGCTGCCGCAGGAAACGTCGACCAGTGTGACGGCATCCACCAACGCGCATCTGCAGGTCGTGTACGCTTCGGGATCCAAGCCCCGCAATAACAGCGGCTGGAGCCAGGAAGCGTCCCTGGACATCGAGTGGGCGCATGCCATGGCGCCCAACGCCAAGATCGTCCTGGTCGAGGCGACCTCGAACAGCAACGCCAATCTCTATGCCGCAGAAGACAAGGCCGCCACGATCGCGGGCGCGCAGCAGTGCTCGAACAGCTGGGGCGGCGGCGAGTCCTCGGGCGAAGCCGCGACGGACTCTCATTTCAACCACCCGGGAGTGGCCTACTTCTTCTCTTCTGGCGACAATGGCGGCGTGAGAAGTTACCCAGCTGCGGCGCCTAACGTCGTGGCGGTGGGCGGTACGTCCCTGTTCGTGGACGGCAGCGGCAACCGCACCAGCGAGACGGTGTGGAACGGGACGGGTTGCGGGCCGAGCGTGTATGAGCCCCGGCCCGCCTACCAGAACGTAGTTTCCACCAGGGTCGGCAGCGCTCGTGGGATCGCCGACGTGGCGGGGGTGGCCGACCCGAACACGGGCGTCGCGGTGCACTGGAACGGCGGCTGGTACGTGTTCGGCGGCACCAGCGTAGCCTGCCCGATCATCGCGGGCATCGTGAACATGTCCGGCACCAACCGCGGGAGCGGCGTGGCAGAAGACACGTTCATTTACGGTGGGCTGGGTGGTCCGAACTTCTACGACGTGACCAGCGGCGCGGCCGGAGCATATGGCGCTTCTGCCGGGTACGACTTCCCGACGGGCGTTGGCAGCCCCAAGGGGAAGAACGGCTTCTAGTCCGAAGCGTTCTCCGGTGAATGCGAAGCCTCCAGCCCTCGGGCTGGAGGCTTCGTCGTTTTAGTGCGAGCCTTCCTGTCGTGGATCGGAAGCGTCTCTCCATCTCGGTTCGCGGGGGTGAAGTCAATTCGCCCCGATGAGCCCAATTGAGCGACGCGGGGCAGACTTCCTCCTCCCCATGGGGTTCCAATCGGCCGAAAACTCCCGTACCAAAGGGAGGTGTCCATTGAGAAATGTGCTCGTCGTCGCCGCTTTGCTCGTTTTTGGATCCTATGGTTGCTCCAGCAAGACCACAGCCCCCTCGATCAATCCTTCGGGGGCCGTGCGCAACTACAATGGCACGGCTTCGGTGGGGGACTTCATGACCCTGTCCATCGATCCGGTCGGCCATACCATCCACTATTCCAACATGTCCAACGGGGATACCGGAACGGTGCCGTTCACGGTAAACGCGGACGGAACCTACAGCCTCTCGGACACCACCGGCAACCTGCTGACGGCCTACGAGGTGCCGAACTTCGTGCTGCTGGTCCAGGCCGCCAGGACCGGCCCGCACCACGACACCATGGCGCTGGTGACCGCCGTCAAGAGCAGTCCCATCTCGCCCACCGGCATCGCCAACCACAGTTATAACTACATGCAGTTCCGTACCGCTTCCGGCGGGATGGAGATCGGGTCGGTCAACATCGATGGATCGAGCATGATCCACAACTCGTCTTACTGGCCATTTGGCGCTTCGAGCGGCGGTGGCGCCTTCAACAACGGCAGTCCCTCCACCGAGGCATTCCAACCCGATTCTTCAGGCACGTTCATGCGCCTGGGGAGCGACTCCGAGGGCTACGACTACGTTTTCGGCACGCCCAACGGGATCTTCGCGGTGGACACGCAGAACGGTGCGATCCTCGGACTGACCAAGGCCGCCAGCAAGGACTTCGATCCGAACTGGGCCGGCACGTACAAGTCCATCTACTATCAGAAGGTCGGTGCCCACAGCGGCCTCGGCAACGTGGAGTCCGGGACTCCGAACCTGGGCAAGGGCGCGGTGGTTATCTCGGCGGCGGGTCTGGTCACCGTTACGAGCGCGGAGCGTGCGGTGCTGCTGACCGGAACGCTCACCCCGGTGGCGGACACTCCGTGGCTCTATGGCCCCGGCAAACTGCAGGACCCGTGCTGGGGGCTGTTCGTGGTGCGGGCGACGAGCGGCAGTTCGCGGCAGGACTTTTTCATCTCATTCCTGCAAGGCGCCGTCCTGTTCTCGTCGTTCCGCTCCGATGTGCCGGCTGACCCCGGCACTTCCCCGTACGATTACTTCTACGGATCCGCGCTGAAGTAGCGCCAGCCGTGGGACGCGCGCGACACGGGCGCGAAGAACTCAAAGCGAGGGCCCCGGGAAGCCATGCCTCCCGGGGCCCTTCGTATGCGGCGGAATTGCCAGCGTGGATCCCGCCAGGCCCGCTAGGGCTCCGACCGCCACTTCGGCGCCACGCCGCTGGCCCCCAGGCGCTCAAACAGAAACGCCGTCGCCGATTCGTCCGCCGCGATCTTCTCCAGGGGCAGCACGCCCGTTCCCGTCACGCCTCCGCTTGCGGCCAGTTGCGCCACCGCCGAGCAGGTCAGGGCGGTGGTGCGTGCCATGGCCGACATACCCTGGGCCGCCCGCGAAACCAACGTTGCCGTGTGGGTGCCGCCTTTACCCCGCACCCGGATCACCATGGCCACCAGGTCCTGCGGCTGCGTCGTCGTGCACTTCTCCCGAAGCTCCGACACCAGCCGCCCTTCCCGCAGCAGCGGCTGGACGGCCTCGGCGTGGCCCGGCCAGCGGAGCGTCTTTTCTTCCATGTCCGGGATCCCCGGCAGTGTGTCGATCAGGGTGCGCAGGCCGTCGCTGTAAAAGGCCTCGAATTCGCCGGCCCCATCCACCTGGAGGCGCTCCATTCCGCTGAACACCGGCACGGTCACCGGCTTTCCAGCCCGGACGATCCGGGCCGGACGCGTGTACTCCTCCAGCAGGTCGTCCAGCGACCAGGAAACGTTGTACCCGTAGGGGCGGGCGGGATCCTGGTCCACGCCGCCCACGTAGATCGAGAGTTCGCGCGGCGAGTGCCTCGAAGCCGCCTGCCCGCTGAGCAGGTTCGAGATCCCCGGGGCAAGCCCGCAATCGGGCAGGATGAAGATGCCCGCGGCGCGCGCGGGGCCATCGATGGGTACAGCGTCCTCGGCGGAAAAGCTCACGTCGACCAGGTTGCGTTTCGCTTCGATGGCCGCTCGGAAGGTGGCAGGCCCCAGGCGGGAAGGCAGCGCCCCAACCGCAAGGTCGAAGCCGTGCATCATCGAGGCAATGGCCTCCACGCTGCCGAGATCCGCCTGGACGGACTTCAGATTTGGAAGCGGGGCGGTGGACACGGTGCCGATGTCGGCGACGGTGATGTGCGACTGGGGCAGGGAGCGGGCGAGGTCGGTGGCCACGACCTTTCCCTGCTGACCGCCGCCGAGAACGAGGATATTCATGAATTCTCCCGGGTAGGATTGTTTCGACTCTTTCTCGCTCTTCTCCTGTCCCGCATGGCTCCGGGGGGAGAACGCGACTGGGCCGCCTCAGGACGCTGCTTTCACCGCCTCCTGCACCACCGCCACCAGTTCCTCGCGGCTTGGCCCGGGCCGCGGCGCTCCGCGTTTCAGAAGTTCCCCGAACAACTCTTCGATTCTCCCGAGCAGCCCGTAGTCCTCATCCAGCTTTGCCAGCGGCTCCAGGAAGGCCGTCCTGCCGACCACCGTGCGGAAGACGTCGCCGTCCATCAGCGCCGCGGCCGTGCCCGCGGCCACGGTGAAGAGGGCATAGGCGCCGCCGTCGCGCCTGCCGACGTTGACCGGCTCGCCGGCCCACAGTCGCGATCGGCCGTCGTCCAGATCGCCGGCGAATTGAAAGCGCTCTTCCATTTCGGGCCGGACGGCCGCGTCGAATGCCATGGCCGCCTCCATGGGGCTGGCCTCGTGGTCGCGCACCGCCTCCGCCAGTGCCCGCGCGTGGATGAGCGAGAATGACAGCCCCAGCGCCATGGCAGGGTCGGTGTGGCAGATTGTATCTCCCACCCCGATCACGCCGAGTGCGGCAGGCCGATCCCCGCCGCGGCCGCGGATGGTGTTCTGGAGGCTGCCCATCGGGTGCAAGTCCGTGATGGGCTCGGCCATGTCCGGATTGGTGCAGGCGTGGAGCGCGGGCATGGTGGCGACGGCAGCCTCGAAGGCGGCCGGGTGCCGGAGCGCCTTGAGCGCGCGGTCGCCTGGCGCGATGGCGAGTACCGCGGCGAACGTCCCGTTGTCGCCCAGGAAGCTGGAAAAAGCTCCGTAACCGAGGTCGGCGCGCGGCGAGGGGATCCAGGGACCCTCAGGCAGGCTGCGCCCCGGGCGGAGTTTGTAGTAGCGGCTGTAATACAGGATTCCGCACTCGGTGGTGCGCGCCTCGGCCGGCAGTCCGCCGAGCATCCGGATCCACTCGCCGACAGGCGTGCGGCGGCCCATGGCATCCACCACCAGGTCGGTCCGGATCGCACCCGAGGTGGTAAGGACACCGGTCACGCGGGGCGGGTCGCCGCTCACCCCGTCAAGTCCGGTGGCATGAACTCCGGAGAGGATGCGGATGCCCGCCTCAGCCTTCACGGCGCGTCGGAGCGCCCATTCGATCAGCGGGCGACGGGCGGAGAGGTACACGAACTCTTCGTCACCTGGGCGCGAAGGGCCCTGGATCTTCGAGCGCACGTCGTGGTCCTTCGCGCCGGCGGCCAGCAGGGCCTCGAACACGTCCGGAAACGTGGCCCGCATTTCCTTGCGTCCCCGCGGCAGAAACGCATGGGGCTGCAGGAAGTGGGGAATCCCGCCCCGCGGCCAGGCCGGGGAGTCCTGGGGTTCGCCAACGGAGAGATCGTCGCGCTCGACCAGTGTCACGTCATGGCCGGAGCGAGCGAGCGCCAGCGAGGCCGAAAGGCCGCTGGCGCCCCCGCCGAGGACGGCGATGGAGAGCGATGGCATGGGTTCTCCCGGGAGGATGGATGGGGCGCGTGACCGATGGCGGATCCTGGGTCGGAACCCGAAAACGCCCGATCAGTTCAGGAGCGCAACCTTGCTCGAACGGGACTCCAACCCTGCCCGGATACGCGCGAAGTAAAGTCCGGTGGGCACTCGAAGCCCCGCGCCATCCCTTCCGTCCCACGACACCGCGTGCTCGATTTCGCCCCCCCTGGGAAGGCCGTCCAGCAGGGTGCGTACCCGCCGTCCCGCCGCATCGTAGATCGACAGGTTCACGTGCTGCCCCGCCGCGCAGGAAAAGCGCAGGACGGTCGATCTGCCTGCCGGGTTGGGAGAGGCGGGGGCCAGCGCCAGGCGCGCCACGCGGGCCGGGCCCGCATCCACTGCAGTCTGCTCGCCCAACGGCTTGGTCGGATCCACGATGTGGTACCACATGGTGTCCGCCCGCCCGGCGGCGTCCCTGGCCACCGCCTGGAAGTACAACGAGCGCAGGTTCTGGCTGAAGGTGGAGGCAATGGTCACGATGGAGTCCGCGAGCGTGATACCGCTCGGATGGCTCAGCAGGGAGTAGCTCACCGGGCTGCCAAGGGGTGAGACGTGCATCGTGTCGCGCTGGGTCGTCCCGTCCAGCCGGAAGGTATGTCCCGCCTTCGGAACCAGGCGGGGTCCGAAGATGGTGCTCGCTCCAACCTGGAACGTGGTTCGCTTGACCTCCACCGAATTGATCAGGACCCGCACCGCCCATGTGCCATAGTCCGAGGGCGGGACGCCGCCGCTCCAGCCCCAGTACCAGTAGTGCCAAGAGTAAGGGTTATTCGATGGGAGGGTGTAGTCGACAAAGGCGTACAACGTCGAGTTCGGCCTCAGGATCTCGATCCGATACGCATCCCCGGCCAGGCCCTGGAGCTGCAGGAATACCGGGATCCAGGGCTCGTTGGCCCCCATGACCACCGGTGCGATGAAACGCTCCTTGAAAAGTGGGAAGGGGAAGTTGTTCAGGTCCCCGCCCGCCGCGGCCTGGGTGAACACGCCCATGTCCGCGATCCACAGGTGCTGGGCGCCCACGTAGGGGAGCTGCGAGGCCCACAGGCTGGGAAGCGCGTTGTTCGGCCCGTTCCATGGATCTCGCGTCACCCACGAGGGTGTGTACTGCCCGCATTCAAAATGCAGGTGCGCATCGGTGGAGTTGCCGGAGCTACCCACCAGGCCGATGAGCGTTCCCGCGGGGATGACTTCCCCCGGATTGACCGTGACGGCGTTGGTGCGAAGGTGAATATACCAGGTCGATGTGCCGTCGTTATTGGTGACGACCACATTGTTTTCCGTGGCTGCGTAGGGCGGGCCCGTGTGGCGGTCCTCCTTGTTGTAGACCACCGAACTGACCGTCCCGGGCGCGGCGGACAAAATCCGGTACCCCCGGTCCATGAGGCGGAAATTGTACAGCGTAATGTCTGTGCCGGTGTGGCCGTCGTAGGCCCAGGCGCCGTTGCTGTAGTCCTTGATCGCGGCGGTGGGATCGTGATCGACGTAGTTCACCATGATGTACCCGTCCCGCAGGCCGCGCTCCAGGGGCCACGCGTAGGACGGGAACTGGACCTGCTCCGGCCAGAGAAGCCCCGGTGCAGGGGGCCGGGCCAGGCGGCCGGCTTCGACCAGCCGTTGATATTCGAGGCCATCGATGCAGGGTCCGGGAGAGGGCTGGTAGATACCCGAGCCGGCGGGCGAATAGGGTTGGGCGATGCCCGGCCCCGAGGAGGATGCGGTCAGGAGGAAGCTCGCAATCGTGACCACTGGCAGAAGTCGATAGATTCTCATTTGTCCCTCGCGTGAAAGTGATCCGGCGATGATATCACATCTCGCGATGGCCGGGCAGGCCCCCCGGCGCCCTTCGTTGGGTTGTTCCTTCAGGCCTGGGGCGCCGCGGGGGAACGCGTCTCCGCTCCCGGCCAGCCGAACAGTCCCCGCTCCTGGATGAGCGAGGCCACCTGGGGCGGCACGGCGTCCTGCCACGTGGGATCGCCCGAGCGGATCTTGGCCAGCACATCACGCGAGAAGATGGGCAGGCAGCGCTCGTCGAAATCGCGCAGGCTCTGGATGGAAAGGCTTTCCATCAGGTGCGCGTAGAGGTTCCTGAGGTTGGGCGCAACCAGCAGGTTTCCGGCCGTGATCAGGGAGCCGCTGGCGGGATCGCGCATGGGATAGACGTACAGCTTCAGGCCGTTCCTGAACAGCCGTCCGAACGACTCCAGGATGCCGCCGTCCAGTTCGGAATAGTACTTCTCGTCGAAGAGCTCCTTGAGAGTGGGCACGCCCATCACCAGCCCGATCGGCTCCTTGGAGTACCGGAAAAGGTATCCTGCGAGCCTGTAGAACTCAGCGTAGTTGGAGATCAGCACGGTCTTGCCCAGCGAACCCGCCAGGTCCACCCGGTCAAGAAAGTCCCCGTGGTCGATCACCCCCGAGTCGGCCAGGTTGTTCAGCGTCATCTCAAAGAGAACGACGGGCGCCTTTCCGTGCACCTCGGGCTCCTGCACGAACTGAGCCTGGGCGCAGTCCAGCATGTCCAGCGTGAGCTTGGTTACGGGCCTGAAGCTTCCGCGTTCCACCAGGATCGGCTTCTTGTAGAGGATCTCCGCCGCCTGCACCACTTCGCCGTTGGAAGTGAACATCGCGGCATCGGCCAGCCCCTGGCGGACCAGTTCCAGGCTCATGATCCGGTTATCCACGCCCGCAAAGGCGGGCCCGGAGAACTTGATCATGTCCACTTCGACCCGGTCGCGCGCCAGGTTATCCAAGAGTGAACTTAGAAGGGTGATCGGGTCCCGGCAAACATACAGCGCGCCGTAGACGAGATTGACCCCGATGATCCCGATGGCTTCCTGCTGCTGAACGTTGTCCTTGTCCAGCATCCGGACGTGCACGAGGATCTGCGACGGGGAAGCGCCCGGCTCATCCTGGAACAGAATGCCCATCCAGCCGTGGCACTCGTCCATTTTCCGGTAGCCTCGGGCCGCCATGGTATTGGCGAATACGAAGAACCGCGTGGTCGCTCCGCGGGTGGCGGCGAGGCGCTCGGTCAGCAGGCGAAACTCGTGATCGAGCATGTCTCCAAGCCGCTGGCGGCTCACGTAGCGCTCCGCGGGGCCGTAGATGGCGTCGCTCACCTTCATGTCATAGGCCGACATGGTCTTGGCAATCGTCCCGGCCGCGCCGCCAACCTTGAAGAACCATCGGGCCACTTCCTGCCCGGCCCCGATCTCGGCGAACACGCCGTAGTCACGGTTTTCGAGGTTAATGTGAAGCGCCTTGTGGCGCGTGCTGAGGGGCTCGCTACCCGACATTGATCCTCCCTGGGATCCGGATGGACATGGACGAGAGAAGCTGGAGCGAAGCATCGCAGGATCGGACGGAGTCCCGAGTGAGTGCCATCCTTCGTTGAAAAGTTGACGGCTCCCTGTAGGATGTTCCGGTCCCTGGAAGGATCGGTTCACCACAAGCAAGGAGCCATCGATGAAGAGGGTAGTGCGGAAGGGTCTCGGGCGGAAGCCCGAAATTGAGGCGGTGATCGGAGCGGCGGTTTCGGATCTGGACTCTACGGTGGCAGCGATCCAGTCGCTGATTCCTCTGGGATTGGAGAGGTTCGCGGAGGAGTTGCAGCAGGCGGTGGAGGCGCTGGCGGGTCCCCGGTACCAGCGCGGGTCCGGGGACCGGCGGTTCTACCGCTGGGGCTGGCAGCCGGGTTCGATCTATCTGGCGGACCAGAAGGTGCCGGTGCGGGTGCAGCGGGTGCGCGATGCCCACCGCGATGAGGAAGTCCGGCTGCCGCTGTACGAGAAGCTGCAGGCGCCCCTGGGGGCGGATCGGCAGCTTCTGGGGCGGGTGCTTCGGGGTCTGGGCTGCCCTCTCTGCCAACATGAGTGAGACACTGCCCCCCCTGTAGTTTAGTGTAGAGGGCGAGTCGGGAAGTCGAGATGGTCAGCCGTTCTGCAAGCTCCCCCCAGTCCCCGGAGGTAGAGGTGTTGGCGAAGGCGCGGCGGCGG
>JANXVU010000077.1 GCA_025351485.1 Candidatus Eiseniibacteriota bacterium
CACGGGCCTCTGGGGCGGATGGGAACACCGGGTGCTGCCGATCCTGACGCTCTCGGCGGTATACGTGGCCTACATCGCCCGGCTCACGCGCGGCGGGCTGGTGGAGGTGATGGGCCAGGATTTCATCCGCACCGCCCGCGCCAAGGGCCTGAGCGAGCGCCAGGTGCTGATGCGGCACGGGCTGCGCCTGGGAGTGCTGCCGCTGGTCTCGTACCTGGGGCCAGCCACGGCCGGCGTGGTCACCGGCGCCGTCGTGGTGGAGTCGATCTTTACGGTGCCGGGCCTGGGCCGGCAGATCTACAACGCGGCGATCAACCGCGACTACACCCTGGTGCTGGGCACGGTGCTCTTCTATTCCGGGTTCCTGCTGGTGCTGAACCTGGCGGTGGACGTCCTGTACACGCGGCTCGACCCGCGCGTGGAGCTCCAGTGAGCGCCGCTGCCGACATGGTGGCCGCGGCGGCGGGACTCGAGCCCCGCCGGGGCTACAGCCCGTGGGAGGACGCCTGGCGAAGGCTGAAGCGCAACCGCATGGCGCTCGGGGCCGGCGTGGCGCTGCTCGTGATCGCACTGGCCAGCGTAGCCGCTCCCATGCTCCCCGGACTGGCCGCCCCCAATGCGCAGGATCTGGCCCTGGGCCCCACGCCCCCTTCCCCGGCGCATCCGCTGGGCACCGACATCCTGGGGCGCGACCTGCTGGCGCGGGTCCTGTTTGGAGGCCGGATCTCGCTCCTGGTGGGCCTGATGGGGATGTTCGTGAGCATCGGCGTGGGGGTGACCTACGGCGCGATCGCGGGATACGCCGGGGGCCGGGTGGACGAAGGCATGATGCGGTTCGTGGACGTGCTGTACTCGCTCCCCTACCTGTTCCTGGTGATCCTGCTCCTGGTCTTCTTCAGCAAGAGCCTGCTGATGCTGTTCGTGGCGCTGGGGCTGGTGCAGTGGCTGACCATGGCCCGCATCGTCCGCGGGCAGGTGCTATCTCTCCGCAGCCAGAACTTCGTGGAAGCGGCCCGGGCCCTGGGCGCGGGGGACGCCAGCATTCTGTTCCGCCATCTGGTCCCGAATACCCTGGGGCCGGTGATCGTCTACGCCACGCTCACCATCCCCGCGGTGATGCTGCAGGAGGCGTTCCTGTCTTTCCTGGGGCTGGGCGTCCAGCCGCCCGCGGCCTCCTGGGGAACCCTGGTCGCTGAAGGCGCGGAGGTGATGTCGCTGTTCCCGTGGCTGGTCCTCTTCCCGGGGCTGATGCTGTCCGTGACCCTGTTCTGCCTGAACTTCCTGGGGGACGGCCTGCGGGACGCCCTGGACCCCAGGGACGCCCGGAACTGAGGCCCGCGCCCGCCTTCCGGGCGCATTGAAAATCCCGGCGATCTTTGCTTAACTTACGCATCTGCGCTCTTTTCGACCCTCCCCGGCCTTACCCGTGAACAGGAAGGAAACACCGTGAAACACAATCGTCTGATGGCGGCGGCCACGTTGCTGGCCGTGCTCGGCGCCGCCCTGCCCGCGTCCGCTGCCCGCAAGGTCCCTGCCGCAAGGAAGGCCGCTGCCGGCTCGCCCGCCTCGCGGGCCTACCGCACCGAGGCTTCCGGCGAGCTGAAAGCCGCGCGCGCATCGATCGCCAGGCTCAAAGCCGTGCAGGGACCCCGCACCGTGGCCAATACCCTGGATGTCTGGAACGAGTTCGGCATCCACATGGACCGTTTGATCAACCGCGCGGGCCTGTTCCAGGAGGTCCATCCCGACTCCATGGTGCGCGACGCGGCCCAGAAGATGGTCCAGGAGGGATCCAAGCTGGTCTCCGAGGTATCCACCGATCCGGCCGTCTATGCGGCGCTCAAGGCCGTGGATGTGAGCGGCCAGGACGCGGGGACCAAGTTCATGGCCTTCAAGGCCCTGAGGGACTTCCGGCGCTCCGGAGTGGACAAGGACGACTCGACCCGCTTCCGCCTGCGCCGGCTGAACGATGACCTGGTGTTGTACTCCCAGAAGTTCGACCTGAACATCAGCGCCGACAAGAGCACGATCGAGATGGATCCCAGGGACCTGGAAGGCATGCCCGAGGACTACATCAAGGGCCACCCGGCCGGCTCGAACGGCAAGGTCACGCTGACCACCGCCTACCCGGACATCTATCCCTTCCTGACCTACGCCCGCAGCAACAACGCCCGGCGGGACTTCCAGAAGATCTTCCAGAACCGGGCCTACCCGGCGAACATCGGGGTGCTGGACACCCTGCTGCAAAAACGCCAGGAATACGCCGCCACGCTGGGCTATCCGAACTGGGCCGCCTATACCATCGAGACCAACATGATCGGTTCCGACACCGCCGTGGCCACCTTCCTGGACCGCCTGGCCGCCGTTTCCAAGGCCCGCGAGGACAAGGACCTGGCCTCGTTGCTGGAACGCAAGAAGAAGGACGACCCCACCGCCACCCGGGTGAACTACTGGGAAGGTTCGTACTATTCGGAGCTGGTCAAGCGCGAGCAGTACAAGTTCGACGCCCAGGAAGTGCGTCCGTACTTCGAGTACAACCGGGTCAAAAAGGGTATCCTCGGCATCAGCGCCCGGATGTTCGGCGTGGAGTTCCGCCAGGTCAAGATGGCGCTGTGGCACCCCAGCGTGGAGACTTACGACGTGTTCGAGGGCGGCAAGAAGATCGGGCGCTTCCACCTCGACATGCACCCGCGCGCCAACAAGTTCTCGCACGCGGCCAATTTCCAGATGGTCACCGGGATCAAGGGCCGCCAGTATCCGGAAGCCTGCCTGGTGTGTAATTTCCCGGACGCCCACGGCAAAGATCCGGCGCTGATGGAGCATGACGACGTGGAGACCTTTTTCCACGAGTTCGGGCACCTGCTGCACCACATTTTCGGGGGCCAGCAGCGCTGGATTTCCAATTCAGGCGTGGCCACCGAACAGGATTTCGTGGAGGCTCCCTCCCAGATGCTGGAGGAGTGGGTGTGGGACACCGCGGTGTTGCAGACATTCGCCCGCCACTACAAGACGGGCCAGCCGATTCCCGCCGAGATGGTGCAGCGCATGCGCGAAGCCCGCGACTTTGGCAAGGGCATCACGGTGCGCCAGCAGCTCTACTACGCCGGGCTGTCGCTCAACCTGCACAACCGGGAGGCCCGGGGCCTGAGCTCGGACGGAGTGATGCAGGAGCAGGCCGCCCGCTACAGCCCGTGGGGGTACGTGCCGGAGACGCACATGCAGTGCAGCTTCGGGCACCTGACCGGCTATTCGGCGGTGTACTACACT
Organism: Candidatus Eiseniibacteriota bacterium; assembly: GCA_025351485.1. Classification (GTDB taxonomy): domain Bacteria; phylum Eisenbacteria; class RBG-16-71-46; order RBG-16-71-46; family JACRLI01; genus JANXVU01. Next base: position 3,268 of record JANXVU010000077.1, read on the forward strand.
TACCAGTGGTCGCTCGCGATCGCCAAGGACATGTTCTCGGCCTTCAAGGGCCACGACCTCCTGTCCCCCGAGACGGCCACCCGGTACCGCAAGACGGTGCTGGCGGCGGGCGGTTCCGCCCCCGCCGCGGAACTGGTGCACCAGTTCCTGGGCCGTGATTTCGGGGTGAAGGCGTACGAGGACTACCTGAACAACTAGCTCCGCGGCCTATCCGGCCGTTGGTGAAAAAAAGGAAAGCCCGCGGTATTGGAATCCCGCGGGCTTTTCCTTGTCTGGCCTCGAGCCTATGCGCTACTTGTCCTTCTGCTGCTCCTCGGCGCGGCGCATGGCGTCGGCAAAGGCGTTGTTCGGGGTGTGGGTCTGGGCCGGCATGGGGCCGCCGAAGTCGCGGTCCCGGTCGCCCCCACGGCCGCCGCGGTCGCGTCCGCCGCCGTCGCGTCCGCCCGATTCGCGTCCGCCGCCGGTGCGCCCACCGCCCTCACGCCCGCCGTCCTGGCGGGGTGCCGCGGGACGGGCCGGACGAGCCGCCGCAGCCTGGTACTCGGCCACGTTCTGCATCTCGGCGCGCTCCTCGGCCGTCTTGGTGCTGAGCCGGATCTTGCCGTCGGCCTCCAGCGAGAGCACGCCCACCTGCAGTGTGTCACCTTCCTTGAAGAACTTGGCCAGGTCCGCGCCGCGCGGGACGCTCATTTCGATCCGTGGCAGCAGGCCGGTCTGCCCGGACGGAAGATCCACGAACACGCCGTAGGGCTTGATGCCCGCTACGATCCCTTCGTACACCTGGCCGGCCTCCACCGGGGGCGCATCGACCACGCCGGCATCGGCGTCGCGAATGCTGAGCGAGAGGCGTTTGGCCGCCGGGTCGATCTTGAGCACCTTCACCGCCACCTGCTGCCCGACGGTCAAGGCGTCGCGCGGATGCGCCACACGCCGCCGCGAGACCTGCGAGACGTGCACCAGGCCGTCGATGCCGGGCAGCACCTCGACGAAGGCCCCGAAATCCGCCAGCCGGACCACCGTGCCCTGCAACACGTCGCCCTCGTGCACGCGCTCGGGCAGCGTGGCCCAGGGGCTCTCCTGAAGCGCCTTCATGGATAGCGAGATGCGCTCGCCGCTTTGCCCGACCTTTTCCAGCTTGACCACCCGCACTCGCACCTTCTGGCCGGGGTGGACGGCTTCCGACACTTCCTTGACCCGGGCGTTGCTCAACTGCGAGATGTGGACCAGGCCCTCGACCCCGCCCAGCTCCACGAACGCGCCAAAGGGCGCGAGGCGCGTGACCGTGCCGTCGAGCTCCTGTCCCACCGCCAGCGAATCGCGAAGGCCCTGCGCCTGGCCGCGGCGCTCGGCTTCGATCAGCGCGCGGCGCGAGAGCACGATGCGCTTGCCGCCCTCGCCGATCTCGATGACCTTGAACGGCAGGGTCTTGTTCACCCACGCCGCGCCGTCTCCCACCGGGTGGAGGTCCATCTGCGAAAATGGGCAGAACCCCCGCAGGGCGCCGACGCGCACCTCGAAGCCTCCCGCGTTGACCGACTTGACGTGGCCTTCCACGGGCAGGCCGGCGTCCATGGCCTGGCGCAGGGCATCGGTGTTTACCTTGTCCTTGCGGAGCGCCATGGTGAGCGTCACCGCTCCATCGACGGAAGCCACCGCCGCCTCGATGGTGTCGCCCACCTGGTGCTTGACGGCGCCGGCGTCATCTCGGATCTCCGAGAGCGATAGCACGCCCTCGCTGCGGCCGCCGATGTCCACGAACGCCTCGTCGGCGGAGATCATCACGATCTTGCCGCGGACCTTGTCGCCGGGCTTCAGGGATGGCTCGGCGGAAGGCTGGAGCGACTGCTCCAGCATCTGGGCGAATTCCCCGGATTCGGCCGCGGCCGGAGTGGTCTCAGTTTCGAATTCGGGTTCCATGGGTTCGTGCATAACTACTCCGCGATGCAAGGGTTGAGTGGTACCAGAGTCCGGAGCCCCCGTTTGGTGCCTAGGGTTTCCGGCCGAGCAAATCCATGAGTGTTGGCGGGCCTATGTTTCCCCCGCTCAGGATAACAGCGATGTTGCGGCCCTGCGAATCCGGGATCCTTCCCGACAGCAGCGCCGCCAGGGCCGCGGCCCCCGCGGGCTCCACCAGGAGCTTGGTGCGCTCCAGGAGGAGCCGCATGGTCGACACGATCTCCGAGTCGGTCACGCGGACGACGCCGTCGAGGTACCGCCGGCACAGGACCAGGTTCAACTCGCCCGCGAAGGGCGCCGCCAGCCCGTCGGCGATCGTATCGAGTCGCTCCAGCCGAACCACGCGTCCGGCCTCGAGGGCGCGGGTGAGTCCGTCCGCCCCTTCGGGCTCCACCCCGTAGACCCGCGCAGCGGAGCGCAGTTCCTTGATCGCCAGCGCAAGCCCCGAGAGCAGGCCACCGCCGCCCACGCCGGCGATCACGATGTCCACGTCGGGCAGATCTTCCACCACTTCCAGTCCGACCGTGCCGGTCCCCGCCACGGTCCACGGATGATCGAACGGGTGGATGAAATACGAACCATGTTCGGCTTCATGCCTGCGCGCGCACGCAAAGCCCGTCACCGCATCGGGCACGATTTCGACCTCGGCGCCATAGGCGCGGGTCGCTTCCAGCTTGGCCGGTGACGCGCCCTGCATCATCACCACGTGGGCGGGCATGCCCGCGCTGGCCGCCGCAAAAGCCACTGCCGCGGCGTGATTGCCGGCGGAAACGGTCACCACCCCGCCGCTCGCGCGCTCCGGAGCGAGCTGCAGGACGTGCTGCAGCGCCCCTCGCACCTTGAACGAACCCGTCTTCTGGAGATTCTCGGCCTTGAGGTGCACCCGGGCCGAAGCCAGGCTGGAAAACGTACTGGAACCCAGAAGCGGCGTCCGGTGGATTCTTCCCTGTAGCCGGGTTGCGGCCTCACGAACGTCCTGGAGGCTCACCGGGGTGGCCTCCCCGGAACCCGGAGAGGCGGCGGAAGAAGGATCGGGCATGGACGCCCATTGTACGTTCCTGAGGCGATTTGGGCAACGCCGGTGTTGCCCCTGCCCCCCGGGTGCCCCAAAATGGGTCTGTTGCCCCGGATAGCCCTGATCCACCCGATTGGCCCCTGGAGGCCCCGTGATCCCTGGCGAATCGATCTACCTCCGTGCGCTGGAAGTGTCCGATCAGGACCGCTATCACCGCTGGTTCAACGATCCGGAAGTCACGGTTACGCTGGTGCGCCACGAGCCGATCACGCTCCTGGCGGAGCGGGAGTGGCTGGAACAGGGCCGGGGGCGACGCAGCCCGTCCGACTTGTCGCTCGCGATCTGCCTGAAGGCCGACGACCGACACATCGGCTCGGTGGGGTTTCACCGGATCCATGCAGTCAACCGCACAGCCAGCCTTGGAGTCGTGATCGGGGAAAGGGATCTCTGGGGTCGGGGGTACGGTTCCGACGCGGTCCGGACCCTGTGCCGGTACGGGTTCGACTCCATGAATCTGGGCAAGATTCGCCTGGATGTCTACGATTTCAACCCGCGAGCCGCGGGGGTGTATGAAAGGCTGGGGTTCAAGCGGGAAGGGTTGTTCCGCAAAGAGGTGTATCGAAACGGAGAATACCGGGACGTGATCCGGATGGGGCTCCTCCCGGAGGATCTACCGTAGGTTTGCCGATTAAATTTAACACATTTCCACAATGTGCCTCAGAAGTCACTTGACAATAACGTCACAAGGCGTTATAGTTATTGTGATTTGGAAGGCTTTGCCCCGCGGCCGGATTTCAGCAACCGCGAATAGAACGCGCCAGTTTGACGAAATCTGGCCCGGTGGCAATATTTCAGGGCTCCCGGACGCACGGGAATCCCCTGCCAAACCAGCTCCGGACGGTCTCCTCGGCGGGCCTGTCCCTGATCGAGTAGCTGGTCCCCTCCCCCTTCTCCGCGCACGACCACCAATAGATGATCACGCCCCTCACCTGCGGGCGGTCTTTCCACGTCCTGAAGAACGCCTCCATGCAGTCCCGCTGAAGCTCCGGAGTGTCCTGCGACTGACCTACATAATCCCATGGTTTGGCTGCGGCGCTTGCAGAGCTTGGATATCCGACTTCCGTGAAAATCCATGCAGTCCGCCCGGCAAGGAGGCGCTGGGCGATCCTGGCCCAGGCTTGCTCCAGGGCCTCCTCTGCGGGCCGGGGCTCCGGGGTGAGTTCGAAGTATGCATTCATCCCCATCCGGTCCAGCCGGCCGGCGAAACCGGGACGAGCCAGGTGATCCCAGTTCTGGGAATAGAAGAGCTTTCCCGGGAAGACGCTTCTCACCCGCCGGATCACCCGGTTCCAGCTTCTGGCGTGGCGCTCCGAAGTGACGAGTTCCGCCCCGACGCACAACCAGTCCGCCCGCGCCAGGGCGGCCAGCCGACCGCAGGACTCGATGCAGTTCCCGTAGGCCTTGAACCAGCGGCTCCAGGAACGGGGGGCCAGCGCACCTCGCCATCTGCCGGGGCCCGTGTCCTCGAGGTGCAGCAGCGGAAATAGGATCACGCCAAGGCCCAGGGATCGGGCCCGGGAGGCGACCGACAGCACCAGGCTGTCCGGCGGCGTCAACCCGGGGTCGATTCCAGGGGAGTCCGAATGAACGTCATGTTGCCCGATCGTGTACAGCAGGCAGACGTGGGTGGCATGCAGGGCCGCGATCCGCGCCAGGCTGGAGTCCACCCCGGCCCTGTCCCCGGGGTGGAAAAGGCTCAGGGTTACCCCGCGGATGCATCCGGTGTCAGGGACGGCCGGAGTGGCGCCGGCCCGGGCCGAAATGGTCAGGGCGAGCAGGATCGGAAGGATTTGGCGAACGGCTCTCATGGAAGACGAAGGATACGGACCTCGCGGCCCCGCATGGAAGAAAAAGGTTGTGGTTCGAAGAATGTGTCCGGCAGAAATGGGGGGCCCTCGCCTGGCCGCTGGCACACGAGTTCCCTCCCTCGACTCATGCAGAGATCGCCTATCAGCCTCAGATTTCCGACGTCCGGAGCCGTAACGCACAGTGGAATAATGGTTTCTGCCAAGCCAAATTCTTCCGAGACACACTCTTCGAACCACAACTGAAGGAAAAAAACGCCCCCGGCGTCGGATCGGGGGCGCTGGCGGGCAGGCTGTGGCTACTGAAGCTCGTCCTCCCCCGGCGAGTCGGGGTCGAAATCCAGGAAGTCGATGTCGTCTTCTTCACCCATGCCGGGGCTGCTCGGATCCGAGCCCGTGGTCCCGGGCGCGTGCATCCCGGGGGCCGTGCCCTGGATGCCGCCGAACACTTCCATCGGCGGTCCGTCCTGTGAGTCCATCTCCCCCATGCCCGGTCCGCCGTGGCGGCGATGCATGCGCATCCTCATGAGGGGTGCGCCGCCCCAACCGCCCCGGTGCATGCTGTCGCGGGCCAGTTTGCGCTGTTCGGGAGTGAGGACCGAGAGCATGTCCAGACGTCGATCGATGCCCTCGCGCACCGCCTGGCCCTGCAAATCGCCAACCACGCGCGCCTGCGCGCGCACCGCCGCCTCGTCCAGCTTTTCGGCGGACATGAGTTCATGCATGGTGATGCGCGCCTCGGCCAGCTTGGACCGGGTCTGCACCGCCCGGTGCGCCGCCGCGAACGCGCGTTCGCGGAACTGCGCGCGCTGGGCGTCGGTCAGCTTCAGTTGCCCCGCAAGCCCGGCCATGCCTCCGGGACGGCCCATTCGGGCGGGGCCCGCGGTCTGGTTCGATTCTTCCGCGTGCGCCGGAACGGCCGCCAGTGCGATAGAGGTGGCCAGGACCAGCAAGGTTGGGATCTTCATGGTGACCGGAGCTCCTTTCGTGGAAATGACGAGTGGCCGGCCCGTGGGCCGGGGCACTCGAACGGCGTGCTGGAGGCAAGGACCTGGGATCGGATCGGCCGACAACTCATCGATGGACCGGATCCCGTTCCCCCGCCTCCAATCCCTAGACGCTCGAAGGGGCCGCGGCGTTTCCGGGAACTCGAAGTCCACGGCATGGCAAGGATCGCCGGCTAGCCACGGGAGCCTCGATCGGCGATAATAGCAGGGCACCCCATATTTCCCCAGAACGCGCCCTTTGGAGGAGTTCTTGGCCCACTTTCGCCCCTGTCGGTTGGCTGGGCTGTGTTTGCTCCTGACGCTCTTCCTGGGCGCGCATCCGGCCGGTTCGGCCAACACGGCCCTCGCCTACCTGGACGCCACCAGTTACGCCGCCGGAGAGACCCTCGTGGTGCGCGCCAGCAGTTCGATCCCGTTCCTCAGCGTTCGGATCAACCGGCTGGGGGGTTCCACCGATTCCATGGCCACCTTCACCGATCTGCCGGCGGAGAGCCACCCGGTGCCCGACAGCGCCTGGATCAAGGGCTGCGACTGGCCGGTGCTGCTGTCCACGCCGGTGCCCGATTCCTGGAAGTCCGGGCTCTATGAAGTCCGGGTGATGAATCCGGGCGGCACGCTTCTTACCCGGGCGACCTTCCTGGTGCGGGGGCTGAATACCGGGGCCGAACTCCTGGTGATTTCGGCGGTCAACACCTGGCAGGCCTACAACGCGTTCGGCGGCAAGAGCCTGTATGACTACAATTCCTTCGGCGGGCGGGCGCCCCGCGTGACGTTCAACCGGCCCTACGATTCCAACGGCGGTCTGGGCCAACTCACCAAGTACGAGCTGCCGTTTGCCCGCTGGATCGACCAGAGCGGGCTCCGGGCCGACTACGCGACCGACGTGGACCTGGCAACCCGTCCCTCCATCCTGGACGGTCACCGGGCGCTGGTGGTGGTGGGCCACGACGAATACTGGTCCGCCGGCATGTACGCCGCGGCCCGCGCCTTCGCCGACACGGCAGGCAACGTCGCCGTGCTCGGAGCCAACACCTGCATGTGGGCCGTGAGGTACGAAGAGAACGCCCGCACCTTGGTCTGCTACAAATCCTATTCCGATCCCATGAAGCCCGATTACCCCGAGTCCACCACCGTGCAGTGGCGTGACCCGCTGCTGCTGCTGCCCGAGTGCGGCTTTTTTGGCGGGCTCACGCCGAGCTGCGAAAGCACGGTTTCGCTGCCGGTGCGCTTCAACCGCCTGTACTCATGGATCACCGACGGGCTCGAGGCCGAGGTGGGCCATTCGTTCGGCGAGAACGTCCTGGGTTACGAGTTCGACGTCTACCTTCCGGGTTTTTCGCCGGTCCACGCGCTGCCGCTGTTCCAGACTCCGGTGGGCGGACCGTGTCCGCAAACCCACAGCGGGACGTACTATGAACTCCAGCCGGGCTTCGGGCTCCCCGGCTCCGGTGGGGGCATCTTCAATGCCGGAACGATCCAATGGAGTTGGGGACTTTCGAGCACCTCGGAGGGAGCGCCCGATCCCAGGATTCAACTTTTCACCCGGAACCTGCTTTCGGGAATGACTCACCGCCTGGCGGCCCCCGCCGATGCTGCTGTCCTCTTCCACGCGGTCCTCCTCGATAGCGCCGCAGGCCCTGGAGGGCCAGTTCAGGCTCGCATCAGCAGCGCCGAGGACACCACGTCGGCGGTCTTCATCGACATGCTGGACGACGGGATCTGGCCGGACACCTTGGCCGGCGACCGGGTCTACACCGGGCGCCTGGCCGTCCGTTCCGGGGACCGTTTCCCGCGCGTCGTGGACTACGAAATCGGCGGGCTGCAGACGTGCTTCGCGGGGGGGCACTACTTGTGGCTGGAGGAGGCGACCCGGCTGGACAGCCTTTATTCCAGGCAAATGGACACGCTCTTCTCGTGCGGTGAAGTGGTGGCAGCCGGGGCAGCCCCGAAGGCGCGGCTGCGCCTGGTGGTGGGCCCGAACCCCGGGGTGGGCCTGCAGCGGGTTCGCTGGAGTGGAGCGCACGCCGTGTCGGAACTCGCGCTCTTTTCGGCCGACGGTCGCCGGCTCCGCCTGCTCCGGCCGGCGCCGGGCAACTCGTTCGTAGACTGGGACGGGAGCTTGCAGGACGGATCCCGGGCCTCTTCCGGCATCTACTGGGCGAGGGCGAAGGGTCCGTCGGGGACATCGGCCGTGAGGTTGGTCCGGCTTCGCTGACCGCCGCCGGGTGCTGCGCGCGACCACGAAAACGGGGCAACCTCTCGGCTGCCCCGTTTTCACCTCGTCCGCGCGGGAGCGCTACTTTCCGTACTTTTTCTTCATCTCCTCGATCATCTTCTTCGGATCCATCTGCTTGGGGTCACCGTCCATCCCGGGCATTCCGCGCTTTCCGCGCTTTCCGCCGGTCATGCCCCCGGGACCGCCAAGTCCTTCGGTCTTGGTATAGCCCTCGGGGATCTTGAACAATGATGCGTCCACCGGCCCGAGCTTTACGTCCTGGTAGTTCATCGTGTACTGATGCTCGGCCCCGGACGCAGACTGCACCTGGACCGGGAAGCCGCGCAGGTCCTTGGCCAGCCACATCACGGCCGAGCCCGCTTCACGATCTTTGGTCTTGTCCCATTCGCACAGGGCCTTGCGACACGGGTGGCCGTCGATCTTATCCGAGCCGAGTTCGGTGAGCTTGAATTCCTCATTGCCCCACCAATCCTGCCTTGAGTTCTTGTTGGAGGGATCGGACAGGTCGATCTCGGTGTAGGTCTTCCGGCCGGACATCAGCATGTAGGCGACTTTCTTGTCCATGTCGGTCAGTATGATCATCTTGCCCATTTCGGCCATCATTTCCCTGGCTTGCTTCGACATCTTTTCGGAACCGGCGTCGCTGCTCTCCATTTCCATCCGGGACTTCTTGCCCATGCCCCACATCTGCCCTTTCATCCCGCCGATCGGCTTGCCGGTCTTGGAGTCCATGGTGGTCATGTGGATCCTGGCCGTGTAGCCGCCCTCGGCCAGTTTCATGAACGACATGGGGGCGGCGCAGGCGGAAGCCGCGCAGGCAAGACCCAGCGCGGCCGCAATGGCAAAAGTACGTCTCATGCTTCCCTCCTTGGGTGGATTGCGGATCAGTTTTCCTGGATGAAGCGGACGGCCTCTTCCACATCCAGGCGGCTGCCCACGATGAGCGGCACGCGCTGGTGCAGCGAGGTGGGTTGAAGGTCGAGGATCCGGGTGTGGCCGTCGCTCGCCGCTCCCCCCGCCTGCTCGACGATCATCGAGAGCGGGTTGGCCTCGTAGAGAAGGCGGAGCTTGCCGTTGGGATTGCGGGTGTCCCCGGGGTAGAGGTAGATCCCGCCGTAGAGCAGGTTGCGATGCACGTCGGCGCACAGGGAGCCGATGTAGCGCGCGGTGTAGGGACGGCCGTTGGCCGGGTCCTCCGATTTCAGGTGGTCGATGTAGCGCCGCAGCCCCGGGGTCCAGCGGTTGTAGTTGCCTTCGTTGGTGCTGTAGATCGCCCCGCGTTCGGGGGTGCGGATGTTCTCGTGCGAAAGCAGGAATTCCCCCACGCTGGAATCGTAAGTGAACCCGTGCACGCCCTGGCCGGTGCTGAAGACCAGCATCACGCTGGACCCCCACAGGATGTAGCCGGCCGCGACCTGCCGGTTGCCCGGTTGCAGCACGTCCGGCTCGCTGCCCCGCCCCTCCGGGGTCACCCTTCGGTGGATGGAGAAAATGGATCCGATCGAGCCGTTCGAGTCGATGTTGGAGGATCCATCCAGCGGGTCGTAGTTCAGGACGTACTTGCCGCATGGATAGCGCGAGGGAATGTGGAGGATCATCTCCTCCTCCTCGCTGGTCATCACGCACAGCTGCCCGGTGTGGTCCAGGGCCTTGTAGATCGTCTCGTGGGCAAAGACGTCCAGCTTCTGGACCTTTTCTCCGTGGACGTTTTCGCTGCCAGTGACGCCCAGGATGTTCACCAGCCCGGCTTTGCTCACCTCCCGGGTGATGATCTTGGCGGCCAGCGTGAAGTCCAGGAGCAGGGACGAAAACTCTCCGGTCGCGGCCGGATAGTTCCTCTCCTGCTCCATGATGAACCGGCCCAAGGTGTAGGTCTTGGGCTTCTCGATGGTCTCAGGGTTCATTCCCCCTCCAGGTCATCCTCGGCCTGGGTCCAGCCGCCAGCGAGCGCGGCCTCGGCCGCCGAGGAGCCCTCCGGCAGCCGGACGTACTTGTCCACGAACGCGGCGGTACCGCCGATCGCGAGCTGGGTGAAGAGGTACTCGAACTTCTTCTCCAGCGAGGCGGCGATGGCCGCGCGGGTCGCGTCCGGCAGGTCCCACATGCGGCGCTTGAAGGGCCCCAGCGCCTTCTTGCGGCTCTTGTAGAAGAACTGCACGTCGGAGTCCGCCGGCTTGCGCTCGTCGGCCGCGTTTGCCTTCAGCCACTCGTAGATTTCCGCCTTGAGCGCGGCCGGAAAATCGGGGTTGTCGTACACCATGTTCTGGAACTCTGTGGCCAGGTGGATCTCCACCGTCTCCAGCTCCGGGAACCGGTTGAAAACTTCCGCCGGCAGGGTGCTGGCGCCGTGCTGGACCGCCCCTCCCATTCCGTACACTTCGCGGGCCACCTTGGACAGCCGGCCCAGCGTGTCGAAATCCAGGGCCACGTCGGCCACCGTGCCGTCGGGAAGTGGCACGCCCCCATGCGAGGTGCCGGTCTGGATGGAGATCTTGCTGATGCCCACCGGGGAGCCGTGGCGCTTGAGGGCCTCGAGGTATTCGTCCATGAAGGCCCGCAGTTCCTCCTCGTTGCTGTTCTTCATTCCCACTTCGCCGATCTCTCCACCGACCGAGATGGTGGTCCCCCTGGGCTCCAGCGACCGGATGTGCGCGGTGATCTCGGCGCACCTCTCGCCGTTGACCCGCTGCTGCTCGCGAACCGTGGGCCTGGACAAGTCCACGAGCGTGGACGTGTCCACGTCGATGTTGTAGAAGCCTGCCGCGATGCCTTCCGTGGCCAGTTTCTTGACTTCGGCCACTTCTCCCTCGGGGTTGGCGGCGAACTTCTTCGCGTTCACCTGGAAGTGGTCCCCCTGGATAAAGACCGGGCCGTGGTGTCCCTCGTGGAGGGCGGCGCACAGCAGGGTGCACACATACTCCGCCGGCCGCTGCTCGGTGTAGGCGATCTCGGAGCGGGCGATTTCAAAGATGAACGCCTTGGCGTCCATGCGACGGGCGGCCCTGAAAGCGGCCGATGCCAGGTCAAACGTGAGCGCCCGGATGTTCATGGCCGGAACGGTGAAGGGGCGGATTTCCCCGCGACCGCGGGCCATGTAGAGATCGTGGATACTGGCCGGGCGGACCCCGACGGAGGCGGCGGCCAGGCGGGCCAGCTGGCGGGCCCGGTTGCGAACGTCTTCGACCTCGGCCAGCGCCCCGGCGCGGGCCAGGATCACCGAGCCCCTCGAGCGCAGCGCGGCTTCGTCGGTGACCCGGACGCGGTGTCCCTCGATTTCGAGGATTCCCTGGAGTTGGCGTTCAAGATCCTGCACGGTGCGGGCTTCCACGAAGGGCCTCCCTGGAGTGGATGAGGGGTCGGGGCGGCCGCCGGAATCGGTAGGCCACTTGCCGAACGCTGGTCAAAGCCTGAAAACTTTATCAAAGCGACGGTGGATTCACAACCGATGCCCGCGCGGATCCTCTGCCACCGCCGGGTCCGGCCGGGTCCGGCTCCAGCAATCCGGACGGGAATGGCCTTCCGCGCCCGAAGTTGCCGTGTTATCCGCATTCACTCATTCTGAGGCTCGGCCTGCACGCCGCGATGCCATCCCCCACATTGCCAAAGGGGTAAGTCATGCCCCTTCATGGGATTTGGCAGCGCCTCGTCTTCCTGTGCCTGCTGCTGCCGGCCGCCCAGACCTCCGCCCTGACCTACACCGCCGTCAACACGAATGACTCCGGCCCTGGATCGCTTCGCGAATGCATCGATGCCGCCAACGGCCATCCAGGCTACGACGTGGTCGGATTCAATTTACCCGGAAAGGGATTACCCTGGGCGGCAGTCCCAAGACGGTGGGCGGCGCGGGCGCCGGCAACACCATCGAATACAACGGGGGCCGCGGCGTCCAGGTGCTCTCGGGCATACAGCACGTGCTTTCCGCCAACCGGATTTACAAGAACGACGGGATCGGAATCGATCTTGGAACCGACGGGGTCACGCCGAACGAAGCCCTTGGGGATGCCGACGCCGGGCCCAACGGGCTCACGAACTTTCCCACGATGGCGTCGGCCATCCTGAGCGCGGGCCATCCCCTGGTGCTGGCCATCCAGGGCAACCTCAAGAGCGCCGCATCCCGGAACTTCACCCTCGAGTTCTTCTGGAACGACGTGTGTGATCCTTCGGACAACGGCGAGGGGCACGTCTACCTGGGAAAGACCACGGTGAACACGGGGATCCTCAAGACCGGGGTGGACTTCACCGTGCAGTTCAATCCGACGGGTTCCACCGGTCACTACGTGACGGCCACGGCGACCAGCGTCGAAGAAGGGACTTCCGAGTTCTCGGCCTGCAGGCTCGTGACCGGCAGCCCGATCGTCGGGACTCCGGAGGGTGGTCCGATGGCGTTCTCGCTCCACTCCCCCGCTCCGAATCCGTTCCGGGAATCGACGCGCCTGAGCTACAGCCTGCCGCGGGCGGGGATGGTGAGCCTCTCGGTATTCGATCTCGGAGGCCGGGTGGTTTCCAGGGTGGTGAACGCGCACAAAGAGGCGGGGTCGCACTCGGCGGACTGGGCGGCCAAGGGACTTGCCCGTGGTGGGGTTTCCCTCTAGGGTGGCGGCTATGAAACCATACTCCATGCAAACGGAGCCCTTTTCCAATCGGGAGGGCGTGCTTCACGCCGAGGAAATCCCTCTCCCCCGCCTGTACCGGGCGGTGGGGCCCTGCTATGTCTACAGCCGTGCGGCCCTGGACCGCCGGGTGGACGCGGTGCTGGGTTCCTTTGGACACCGCGCCCAGTTGATCGCCTACGCCGTCAAGGCCAACACCAACGCCCACCTGCTGCGGCACTTCCAGGAAAGGGGCCTGGGGGCCGAAGTGGTCTCGGCCACCGAGATCCGCGAGGCCATGCGCGCCGGGTTTGCGGGCGTGCGCATGGTATGCAACGGAAACGGCAAGAGCCTTGAGGACCTGCGCGCTGCCATCGCCGCCGATGCCGCCTGGATCAACCTGGACGGGGCCTGGGAGCTCCCCCGGCTCGAGGCCGAGGCCGCCCGGGCGGACTGTGTATTTCATGTCCTGCTCCGCGTGAATCCCGATCTGGACGCCTCCACCCATCCCTACATCTCCACCGGCCTCAAGACTTCCAAGTTCGGAATGGACTTCGAGGAGGCCCACCGGGTGGTGGGGGACGCGCACCACTATCCGCATCTCCGCCTTGAAGGGCTCCACGTTCACCTGGGTTCCCAGATCCACGAGCCGGGACCCATCCGCGAGGCCTTCACCCGCGTGCGCGATTTCGGGCTGTCCCTGGAGGGACCCGGATTTCATTTCGCGGCCCTCAACCTGGGTGGCGGTTTCGGCGTGGACTACCGCGGGGAGATCGGCGACCTGGACCTGGAGTCGCTCGCCGCGAGCCTCGAAGATCCCGGTTTCTGGAAGGGCCGGACCTGGATCCTGGAGCCGGGGCGCTACCTGGTGGCGGATGGCGGCATCCTGCTCGGAGAGGTGCTGGGCGTGAAGCGCTCGCACGGACGCCGGTTCGTGATCTGCGAACTGGGCATGAACGACCTGATCCGGCCTGCCCTGTACGAGGCCTATCATTCCATCTCGCCGGTCTCGCCCCGCGAGGGGGCCGCTTCCCCGGCGGACGTGGTGGGGCCCATCTGCGAGAGTGGCGACTTCCTGGCCCAGGATCGCGAACTGGGACCGGTCGAGGCCGGCGACCTGCTGGCGGTGCGCCACGCGGGAGCCTACGGCTCGGCCATGGCCTCCAACTACAACGGGCGCCTTCGGCTTCCCGAGGTGTGGGTCGAGGGCGACCGGGCGTTCATCACCCGCCGGCGGGAAACTCCGGAGGACCTGGAGCGCCTGGAGGGATTCGAGGAAGTATCGTGGTGAGCGATTTCTTCGACTCGCCCACGGTGAAGGCCTGGAGGGCCGACCGGATCCACGGCGCGGGCGTGCTCACGCGGGATGCGGCTGCGCTTCTCTCCGCCGAAGTGGAGCGGCTGGGCGAGGGGGCCGGAGCTGCCCTGCCCGGGATGTGCCAGGAAATCGGGCGGGCGCACCCCGCGTTCGGGGCATTGTGGCGGCTCCTGGACCGCGCGCTGCGCGTGGCGGACACCGCCGCATCCGAAGGCCGGAGCACCGGGAAGCCGGTGGCTGAATCGTTGCGGGCTTTTGCCGCGGACCTGGACGAATCGGAAACGCAGGCCGGCCGAAAGGGAGCCGAGCTGATCGAAGAAGGCGCGCTGGTGGCCACCTACAGCCGCAGCGGGACCGTGGAGCGCGCGATCCGGGAAGCCGCTGCTCGCGGGAAACGCTTCCGGGTGCTGCTCTCGGAGGCCCGCCCGGAGCGCGAGGGCGCCATGCTGGCCGCGGAGATGGGATCGCTGGGGATCCCGTGCGTGCTCACCGCGGATGCGAGCCTGGCCATGCTGCTCAGCCGGGCCTCGGTGCTGCTGCTCGGGGCCGATGCCGTCACCCCCCGGGGGTTCCTCAACAAGTCCGGAAGTTATCCCCTGCTCCTGGCCGCGCGCGAACTGAACGTGCCGGCGTACGTGCTCGCCGCTCGGGCCAAGTTCCTGGACCCGCAGCCCGGTACGCTGGGCCTGCCCCTTCACCCCGGCGAGAGCGTGGCGGAAATGGCCCCTCCGGTGGAAGTCGTCAACGCCCCGTTCGAGGAAGTTCCCCACTCGCTGGTGCGGGGATACGTGACGGAGAGCGTGTTCCTGAATGCCGGCGAGGCCGCCGACGCCGCCCGCATGGCGGAGCTTCACCCGGCGCTGGCGCGCTGAGGCGAGCCGCGATCAGGACGTGAGCAAGGAAAACATGTCCCGGATATGAGTGACGGATTCGGGGAGCTTCTCCGGGGTGAGCAGCGCTCCCGGGGAATCCTTGTCCGCGGGATGAAACCCGTGCATCGCCCGGGGCGCTCCGTGCCCCATGTAGCTGGGCGCGATCAGCTGGCCGGGATTCATCAGGAAGACCAGGTCCCCGTAGCGGCGGTCCGAAAACTTCAATCCGTGGCCGGCGAGATCGGATTCCTCCAGCAGCGTGCCGTAGTCCAGGGCGCGCAGCATCGGCACCAGGGCCTCGCGCGAGGCGGGTGTTTCCAGCCAGAACCGGGCCATCGTGGAGTCGTAGAACGCCAGGTAGTCCCGGCCCTCCTTGAGCGAAAGCGAAGCCACCGACTTCATGAGTTCGTGGCTGCCCAGGGTGTCCGTCATCCCATGGTCTGAAAAAATCCACAACTCCGGGTCCCGGCCGTCCACCCGGCGCATCGACTCCAGCAGCCGCGCCAGCCGATCCTCGTAGCGCCGCAGCAGCGCCCCCACCTCCGGATCGTGCGTACCCACGCGATGCATGAGCGCGTCCAACTCGGTCCCGTAGATGAACAGAGTGTTCACCGCCCCATCCGTGGCCGCCTCCATGGCCCGGTCGAACTTGTCCTCGTCGGGCCCCTCCCAGCCGGAGCAGAAGTAGCGCCGGCCCTCCTTCTTCCAACGGTCGAAGACGCCGAGCAGCGGCGCCAGGCCTCCGGGCGACCACAGATCGACCCGCTCCGTGTAGTCCATGCGCGGCAGGAGCCACAGCGGGACGTCGTAGATCTGGAAGTAGCCGGTGATGCGCTCGCGCCGGCGGGTGGTCTCGCGGATCAGGCGACGAACCCGGTAGCGATGCTGCCAAGAGCGAGGCAGGACCCTCAGGATCCAGGTCCAGGCGAAGGGCGATTTGCCGGAGATTGCCCGGGGAAAGAGCGCCCAGTGACCGTGCTGCTCGGGCAGGCGGCCCGAGAGGATGGTGGGAATGGCCCCGGAACTGTAGCCCAGGACCGTCTCCAGGGGCTTGCGATTGGGGGCAAGGGTCTCGAAAGCGTGGTGACGCCGCACCACCTCCCATCCCATGGCATCGATCAACAAGAAGACCTTCCGCCTCACTTGCCTTCCTTCCACTCGTAGGTCAGGGCGGAGGCGCAGGCTTCCCACTCCGATTCGTTGGAGAGGCGGTCCGGCCAAAGCGAGACCAGCGGCCCCGGGCGCCACTGCCGCCGCTCGCACAGGCCTTCCAGGAGGAGCGGCAAGGATGCATCCAGCTTGAGCCGGGGATCCAGTCCCGCTCCCGTTCCCGAGAGGCGGTTCTTCAGGCGGCGGCGCCAGCTGCCCAGTTCGTGGGCGACGAACCCGGGGTACTCTTCCGAGGTGCGGCCGGTGAGAGCGAGAGGCCCGTGGTCCAGCCACCGCCGGGCGGCGGCGTAGATCTCGGAGGCGCTGTCGCGGGGCCTCTGGGCCCACTCCTCGGTGGGACGAAGCTTGTTCTCCACGGCCTCGGCGTGGCGCGTGCGGAGCTCGGACGGCCCGTCGGAGTCGCGGAACGACGCCGGGCGGTCCGAGTAGTGCACCGGCAGCCGGCCGGCCTGCAGCAGGCGGGCATCGCCCAGGGCCATGTCCAGTTTGACCAGGATGTTCAGGCGAAAACTCAGGCGCTCGTCGGACTCCCCCACCTGGGGATGAAGGGCCCACAGCAGCAGCGCGTAGCCGCGGTTGGCCAGCAGGCGGTGCGTCTCGGCCACCCGGGCGGCCTTGCCCAGTTCGAGCGGCAGGGAATCGGCCGCCGCGCCGTCCCCCCACAGGACGCGATGGCCGCGGGCCACCTCGGCGTGGAAAAGGCTTTGCGGCTCCCCCCGCCACTCTTCCTGCGAGGCCCACGCGATGTCCACGGAGTCGAGGCCGAGTTCCACCGCCCAGGTGAGCGCGGGCAGGTCGAAGTCGGCGGGAACCGGCGCGCCCGGCTTGCGGATCAGCACCAGGTCCACGTCGTTCCAGGGGCGAAATGTTCCCTCGATGGTCCGCAGCACGCTGCCCTCGCCGCGTCCAAAGCCGCCCACCACCAGGATTCCCTGCAGCAGTCCGCCCCAGCGATCCAGGATGTTGGCGCGCAGGCGTGCGAGCATTTCCACGGCCCAGGCCTCCGCCCGGGGCTCGCCCCAGCCCGTCCACTTCATCGGGATCCTCCGGTTTCCGCGGCGCGCGCGCCGCGTTCGAGCGAACGGAACATGTCCAGGTGGTAGAGGAATGCCCGCGGGAATTCCGACCATCGCCCGGACCTGGCGACCGCCGCGAGGTCCCCGGGAAGCCCGCGCAGCCAGGCTCGGACCGCCCGGCCCTCCCCCGGTACGGGCAGCGACAGCAGGCGGAGCGCGCGGCCCTCGTTCTCGTAACGGCGCGACAGGGAGGCTGCATCGTAACTGTGACCGTGCTCGACGAGAGCCCCGGGCACATAGCCGATCTTGAACCCGGCAGCCACGGCCCACAAGCCCCACTCCAGGTCCTCGGCGAGCGGAAGCCTTTCCTCGAATGGGTGACGTTCCCACAGTTCCCGGCGCAGCGCCGAAGCGGCGTTCGAGAGCACCACCGGAGATCTACCCGACTCCGGGTAGGCGCGGGCCAGGTCGCGGGCCTCCAGCGCCGGCGTTCCAGGAGAGGGAACCTGCCGCGCGAAAGTTGCGGCCACCGCGGAGTCCGCCAACGGCGCGGCCAGCAGGGCCAGAAAGTTGTCGTCGAGGGGCAGCGCGTCCTGGGACAGGAACACCAGCACCGGGGCGGAAGCGAGGCGCGCGACGTCGTTGGAGCTGGCAGGATGGGTGAAGGGGCGCTCGATCGGGACGACGCGCATGCGCGCGGGCGGGGAATCAAGCGAAGCATCCCGGGTGCCGGAATCCAGCACGATGCCGTCGAAGTCCACGCCGCGCTGGCGTTCCAGCGCCGCGAAGAGTTTCTTCAGCCGGGCCCCGCCGTCGCGGGCCCGGATGAGAACGCTGACCCGTGGTTCAGCGATTCGGAAGATCCTCCTCGCGCCATGGCGAGACGTACAGGTCCACTCCGCCGGTCTCGTCCTTGGAGCAGAAGACCAGCCACTTTCCGTCCGGCGAAAAGGCCGGGTAGTAGGCGCTGGGACGGCCGGTGTCCAGCCGGATCGCGGCGCGCCCGGAATCCGCCGGGGCCACCCACAGCTCGTACAGGCCCTGCTCGTTGCCCTTGGCAAACATCACGTGCCGGCCGTCCGGGGTGAAGATGGGCCGCATCTTGTGCCCGGGGAAATCGTTCCACAGCTGGGCCGTGCCTCCCTCGACCGGGATGCGATACATGTCGTATTGGATTCCGGAAAGCCCGACCGAGAAATACACGGTTCTCTCTGCGGGATCCAGGGTCGGGAAGTAGATCGGGCTGTGGGATTCGTAGATGCTGCGTTCCTCGCCCGTCGGTAGGTCGCGGATGCACAGGTGGGCCAGGCTGTCGTACACCGACACGTAGACGATGTGGCGGCCGTCCTTGAACCAGTGGGGAAAAGAATTGATCCTGGAGACATCGGTGACGCCCAGGGTCGTGTCCAGGTCCAGCGGGCGCAGGTAAAGACTGAAATCGCCGGCGCGGGTGCTCATGAACAGCAGCGATTTTCCATCGGGGCTCAGCTGCGAGAATCCGTCGTTCCAGTCTCCCCAGCTGATCTGACAGGCCGTGTCCGTGTCGGCGGAGGTCGTCCACAGGGTGAAGCCGCCCATGAGCGTGTTGCGCCCGGATGAAAACACCAGGTGACGGCTGTCCGCGAGCCAGGTCGGGTACAGGTTTGCGCCCTTGTGGACCGTGAGCTGGCGGGGCTGGATCGCCGCCGGCGCCGGTGCGGCCGCCAGGATCAGTGCCAGCGCGAACAGAATCCGAAAATACAGGCTGCGGTTCATCGGCCTCCTTGGCGGGACACGGTTTGGGCCGCGCCCGCGAGCTCCCGTTGGAATTCGCGCCTGGCCGGGGCCCCCGCCCCGCCCAGCGCACGAAGCACTTCGTGAAGTTCCATTTCCGTCACGCCCACCCGGAGACAGCCCTCGAGGTGCGCGCGAAGCTGGCGGGGCCGGTCCGCCCCTGCCAGTGCGGCCGCGGTCACCACCTCCCGGGTCGCCAGCGAAAGACCGGGTCGGGCGAGGACGCGGCCGTAGCCCACCTCGGTCATCAGTGCGTCCAACTCGGGCGACAGTCCTCTCATGAAACGGCGCAGTTCGGAGTATCGGTCACCGTAGATCCGCAAACACAGACTTTCCCCAGCTATCCTCGCCCTCCGGGGTGCCCGGGCGCCGGCCGGACTTCGAGAAGGGCCTTGGCGGACCCGCGCCCACACCCGAAATGCCTCGATAGCGGTCGGATATCCGGAAAAGAGAACCAGCTGCAAGAGCGTCTCTTCGATCGCACGGACGCCGCACGCCGGCTGGGCAAGTTCCAGGGCCTTGCCCAGCGCGCCCCACTTGCCGCGCGAACCGAGGAAGGCTACCCTCGCGAGCCGGAGCCGTGCGCCCGCTCCCGCGGACTGGCGCGGCGAAGCCTTGCCCCCAACCCTCACCCCCTGGACGGCCTTGCGAACCCTGGTCTTTGCCATATTCCTCGCCGCAGCGGCGCTGCTGATCCTGAATCTGGGCCGGGCGGACATCCGCGGCGGCGAAGAAGGGGCGCATGCGGTGATGGCTCGCAACGCCGCGGATCGGGCGGTCAATCCCCTGAATCCTTCCCCGGAACCCTCGGGCTCGCCCGGAGCCACGCCATTCCCATACCCGCTCGCGCTCGGCTGGATCGTGCGCCTGTGCGGCCGATCCGAACTCGCGATGCGCCTCCCGTCGGCGCTGGCGGTGCTGCTCTCGGGCATCCTGCTCGCCCGGCTCGGGGGCCGCAACTCGCCGCTCGCCGGCGCGGCGGCGGCGGGAATCTTTCTGTTGAGCCCGGTGGCCATCGCCGCCGGCCGGCTGGCCACGCCCGAGGCGCTGGCCACCCTGGCAGCCGTCGCCGCCTACAGTTGCGCCCATCGCGGCGCGGAGAAAGATGAGCAAGGAACCCTGGGCCTTGCGGGAGTGCTGTTCGGGATGTCGCTGCTCCTGCGTCCCTGGTGCGCGCTGGGACCGCTCGCGGGCGCGGTGGTCACGCTGGAGTGGAGCGAGATGCGTCGCCGCACCCGGTCCCCCCGGCCCTACGTGCTGCTCCTGGGCCTCGCGCTGCTGGTGGGTGCCTCCCAGATCGTTCTGGTATCCCTGTTCACGCCCAGCCGAACCCAGCATTGGCTCTCCGCCACGCTGCACGCCTTTCCCGGGCCGGCAACCGACACGGCTTGGGGGCGCTTCCCCAGGCCCGGATTGATCCGTTCACTCTTGCCCGTGCTGCCCCTGGTGGCGCTGGGGGCATTGGGGCTCGCCTCCCAGGGCGCGGGAAAGGTGGATCCCGGCCTCGTTACCTGGTGGCTGGCGGCCGTGGTCCTCCGGCTCTCCGGCACGCCGGAGGGCACGCGCGGCCTGCTTCCGCTCGCCTCCTGGGCCCTGATGGGCAGCTATGGCGCCGGGGCGTTGACCCTTTGGAGCCGGGACGCACAGTGGCGCTTTCCCGGGCTTGCCCGGACCCTTGCACTCGCCCTGGTCGTGGCGATCGGGCTGGCGGTGCTTCCGGCCCTGGAGGGACTGGTTCGGCCCCTGGGTGGATTCCCTGGCGTGGCCATCCCGTGCGCCTTCTGGGCACTGCTGGTGTTCGTCGTGGCGGGCCGGATTTCCACTCCCCAGCTCAAGATCGTGCTGAGCAGCGTGGCGCTCGCCCTGGCGCTGGCCGTTGGCGCGTGGTCGGCATGGGGCGTGACCCGCGCCATGGACCTGCGAAACTACTATCGCGACCTCGAGCCGGTGTTGCGCGCGGATCTCCAGCGGGCCGCGCTCGATGCCACCGCATTCATCGCCCCGCAGCCGGAGGCGCTGTCGTTCTATTCGTTTCGACGCGGCATCGCATGGGCTTCCCTGGAGCAGGACTGGCCGCGCTTTCTGCAGTTGGCCGACGGGCGTCACGCCCGGGCCTACGTGGTCCCCGACACGCTGGAATCCCCGGGAACCGCCCCGGCACGCGCGCTTCCGTGGCTCGAGCAGCGCCGCCTGGAAGTGACCGAGGAACTGGGTCGCCGCCTGGCCGTGGCTCCGGGCACCCGGGTGTTTCTCAACGGCGCCCCGCGACTGCCGGCCCTGGGACCGGCCCGTCCGCCCGGGGTCCCGGAGAAGAAGGCCATCATCCACCCTCCCCAGCCGGAACGCCGCTATCGCCGCCTGTGACCCGATCCCTTCGGGACCGGCTTCGCCGCCCGGGGCTCAAGGTCGCGAATCCAGGTGGCCAGGTCGCGCCCGGCGGGGGATCCGCTCCACTCCAGGGTGATGCGCCCTGCCGACAGGTTCGTCTCTGCGAAATTGCCGCCGCTCTTCAGGCGGGTCCCGTAGGGCGCGTACGCGCGCACCTTCGCCTCACCCGTCCCGCCTGTCCAGGTCCATTCGACTCTTCCGGAGCCGAAGTGGGCGCGCACGTGGAGGACTCCGAACCGCGTGGCCAGCGGCCCCACCGAAATCGTGTCGCCACGCTCGGGCAGGGGCATCCCCCGGCCCAGGAACAGGCAGGCTCCGGAATCTTCCACCACCCGGTTGAGGATTTCCTCCACCACCCGGCTCCCCAGCCACGCATTGGGCGGGGTCATGTCGTGAAAATCCCGGGCGGCAAGATCGATGCCCGCCGGCAGACCTCCCTGCAGGGTGGCGTGTGCGGCCACCGCAAGGAGCGTCTGGGTGGCATCGGAAGAGCCGGGCGCCATCGACTGCATTCGTGCAAGGCTGGCGGAGACGAGTGCAGTATCGTTGGGCGCGGTCACCAGGCCCTCCTGGAGCCTCCAGCCGGGCCCGGGCTTGAGCAGATCCAGGAGATCCGCCGGCAGCGGCTGCGCCTCGGCCATCCAGGGGAGCGCCTCGATGTCGGGCCTCAGCATCACCGACGGCCCGATGGCTAGAAGCTTGCGGCGCCCCGCTTCAAACGCTTCGCGGGACTGGCGATGGCGCTTCTCCGCCTCCGCTCCCCTCCCTGTAATCCCGAGCAGATCTCCGTAGGCGCGGAGCGCCCATGCCCCCGCACCGCATTCCAGGGCGGTGGAACGGGCCACCTGGTCGGGTTGCATCCAGGCGGCCAGGCTGTCGGCGCGCAGGGCCAGCGTGTCTCCCGGAACTCCACTTTCCGGATGCGCAGAGTCCAGCGCCCGCTCACATACCAATCCCAGGACTCCCGCGGTGCTGGCCCGCCCTTCGCTCCGGGAGGCCAGGATCAGCGTCGGCCGTTCGATGCCCCGGAGCCCCTCCATGGCGCCCGCTTCCCACGCGGCCATCCCGAGCCGGTGCCACGCGCGCACCAGGCTCGAGTATTCCAGGAGTTCCGGGAAAGGATGGGTGTTCTTGTTGTTGAGGGCGTAGATGAGCCTGTCGCCCCAAAACGTGGTCTGGAGTATCGACAGCACGACCTCCTGCCGGACAAATGCGGTGAGCGTGGAATCGCCCATCTGCAGATCGGGGAGCCGGGAGAAGATTCCATCCCACACCCGGTCGAAGCGCCGACGGAGGGTCGGATAGTCCTGGGAGTTGAGGAGCGCCGCATAGGACGGCGGGCCGGGTTCGGACGGATAGAGGAACACCAGCGACGTGTCCTGTCCGGGGCGCAGCAGGAAATCATATCTCGCGATACCGTGGGCAGAACCCTGCTTGTAGAAGCGCGGATTCAGCCCGTAGCGACCATCGTAGACGTGGCCCGGCCAGCTGAACCGTTCGGTGTACCCGAGCGGATAGGCGGCCACCACCCCCAGTTCCTTGGCCACCACGTTGCGCCGGAAATCATAGAGCCAACCCCAGTGCAGGTACTCCTCCGGGTGGTGGCAGCGGCCTTCCGCGTCCGCGGCCCGCATTCCCGCCCAGAAACGGGCCACCTTGGTCCGCTTGTCCATATTCCGGATCACGACGCGCACCACGTCCACCTGCGGCGGCACCCTGGGGCCGTCGATGAGCGGGGCGGCGAAATACTCGAAATCATATCGCAGCCCTTCCCGCTCGCTTCGGCCCCGGAGCAGCGGGCGGCCGTCGGCGGAGGGCGTGATCGCGATGTCGTCGAGAAGCGACATCTCGGTCCCGGTGAGATAGAGGAATTCCACCGCTCCGTTGTTCACCCACCCCTCGGACGTCACCTGCGTGAGGAACGGACGTCCCGGGAGGCCGATGTGATAGAGGGGGTGCCCGTAGTAGTCGCGCGCAGCCGAGGAAACCGGAAGCGCCGCCAGCAGGAAGAGCGTCGAGGAGAAGGCCACCGAGTTCCGGGTGTACCTGTAAAGACATGCCGAAAGATTCATTCGGTCCCGTTCTGGAGAGAGCAACCTGACATGAAGCGATTCACGCGCAAGACTTTAGCAGATTTACGGGGCACCGGCAACGGAGCCGGGGTTGAGCTCCACTCCCAGCGCCCACCGCCACGCAAAGGGGCGATCTCCGGGCTCGGGCCGCCCCAGCCATGCCGGAACCTCCAGGCGCACCGAAGTGTTCCAGGGCAGTGCCCGCAGCCGCACGCCCAGGCCGCCATCCGCGTAGGCGCCCTCGTCTCCCGGGCCCGCCGCCGATCCGCCAAGACGGGCCAGGTCGCCGAACACATACGGCTCGATGAGGGCCCGGGCGATGGTGTTTCCAAGGGACAGCTGGAGCGACTTCCCCAGAGGTAGTTCGACCGATGCGGAGGCGTAGCGGTTGCCTGAGATGCCGCGCCCCGCATAGCCCCGTGCGCCCACCCCTCCCGGGACGGAGATTCTCGAGGTCTCGCCGAAGGGGCCATGCGAACGAAACGGAGCGACCTCTTGTTCAGCCAGGGGGCCGCCGCCCGCGAGCTGGAACAATTCCTGGGGAGCAGGACCTTCCCCGGGCGCCTCCCGGCCGGAGCGCTCGGCGAGTCGCGGAAAGGTTCCGGCCGAAAGGCGTACCGTCACCCGGCCCGCCACGACTCTCCGCAGGCCCCCGTCGATCCGCAGGAAGCCCGCGGCTCCGGCGGGACCCGAGCCCCGGACCCGCAGATCGAAGCTCGCCTCGACGGCCCCCGGGCCGCGGCTGGCCAGCGACAGCAGCCATGCGTCCTGCGTGCCCGGGCGCCACGCGAGCGGGTCGCGAAGATAGCCCGGTCGAAAAAGGTTGCGCCGTTCCACCACCGCGCGCCATGCGGTTCCGCCTTCGAAGGCGCCGGCGAGGCCCAGCTCCAGGAGCTCCCGCCCCTCGCCCCGCCGGGCCCGGAATTGCACGCGCGCTTCCCGGCCCGGGCCGCGGATCCGGCGCTCCATCGAGAAAGCGATCTGGGGCAACCAACCCTCCGCGGGCTTCCGGCGTGGCAGCCGGACATCGATCTCGGCGCTGGATTTTCCGGATGGAACTTCCAGGCGCGCGTGAGCTCCCAGCGCCCACCCATCCAGATCGTTGAACTGCGCCGAGGGGCGCGCGAAGACCGTGGGGCCGTCCGCCCGGCGGCGCGTGTAGCGCGCCATGGTGTTGTCGAAGCGCACGTGACCCGCAGGGACGGTGTCCCCCGGCGCGGGCCGGAATGCCGGAACGGGCGCAGCCGCCCGGAGCCAGCGATCGAAGAAGGGCTGCGCGTCCGTGCCGAGCGAGGAGTGGAACTCCGATTCCAGGTCCCGCCCGCGGGGATGGGCCCAGGCCCACCGGGCGGCATACGCCCGAAGATGCTTCTCCATGGAATCGGGTCCGAATCGGTGCTCCAGTTCCAGGAACAACAACGAGGCCCTCCCGTAGACGGCGCGGCGATAGGAATCGGAACTGCGGAACGAGTCCGAGGGCTGGGCCACGATTTCCGCCTCTCCCGTCCCCTCGTGCTCCAGGGCTTCGCGATAGAGTTCGCTGCGAAAATCGTCCTCGCCCAGGAGCAGGCTGCGCGCCGGGCCGCCCCGGTCATAGCAGTTTCCGCGGCTGCCGAACCTGCGCTCCGCGGCCCGGAGCGCCACGTAGCTGGCCACTCCCTCGTCCATCCAGGCTTCGCGCGCTTCGTCGTTGGCGACCATTCCGTAGAACCATTGATGTGCAATTTCGTGCGCCAGCGTGAGGAAGCCGCGCCGCGACCGGTCCTCGGTGGAGCGCTCCCGAACGAGCCAGGCCATTTGCGGCTTTTCCACGCTGGATGTCACCGTCGAGGTCAGGACCACATCGAAGCGAGAGTAGGGATATTCGCCGAAACGGCGGGAGAACTCCGCCAGCAGGTCGCGGGCGTTGGCGCACAGGGAATCGGCGCGGCCCGCCTCTCGCGACGGGGCGTAAACCGAGACCCTCGCTCCTCCGCTGCGGCAGGCGCTCCAGGTCCAGTCGGCGGAACCGGCCAGCGCAAAATCGTGAACCCGCTCGGCCCGCAGCCGCCAGGTGCGATCCAGGTCCGGGCCGTCGGCCCCGGACGGCCCGGCGACCCGTACCACGCGCTCGCCCAGGCCCGCGAGCCGAACGCGCTCCTCGGCCCCCAGCACCTCCTCCTCGTTCAGCACCACCCCCGTGTGCGCGAGCCGGTAGCGCGCGGGAAGCGTGAACTCGACGGAGTAGGAGCCGAAGTCCGAATAGAACTCGCCACGGAGCAGCCACGGCTCCAGGTGCCATCCTGATTCGTCCAGCACGCAAGCCTTGGGATACCATTCGCCCAGCGTGAACTCCGAGGATGTGTAGCCCGAATGGGCGGGAATGCCCGGCTGGCGGTCGAAAAAGGCCAGGGCAATCCGGACGGAATCGCCCGTTCCCAGCGGGCGCGGCAGCCCCAGGCGGGCCATGCCCTCGTGCACCTCGGGCTCGACCGCGATGCCGTCCGCGGTGACCGAATCGATCCGGCAAACTCCCAGGCGCCCGGGGTCAAGTGTGAGGAGGCCCGGGGCGCCCTCGGCCTGGCGGGCGAGGTCCAGGCGTGTGCCGGGGCGGACCGACTGGTGTCGAAGATGCAGCCAGATTTCCCGGAGCGTGTCGGGACCCTGGTGATGATAGTCGAGGATCTCCGTGCCCGAGACCGAGTGGGTCGATGGATCGTAGCGCACCCGGAAGGCGTAGTCGGCCCTCTGCTGCCACGCTCCGGCATCGACGGAGGGCGTCCGAAGGAGCAGGGCCAGGATCACCAGCGCCCCGGTGCGGGCGGTGCGCCGGAATGATTCGGACGACCCGTTCAAATCGGTTCGAGGGAAGCGGTGGGCAGCCAGCCGGTGACGTCGGCGGAGTATTCGATTTCCGTCCACGGTCCGGCCGTGCTGCGGGTTCGAACCCTGGCGCCCTCGTGCAGCGCAAAAGGAGCCGGGAAGTCGATGCCCGGGCCGCTCCGGACCGGCACTTCGGCCCCCAGCACGACCGCTCCGGCGTGGGTGTCCAGGAAGAACTGCCGACCCAGGGCGACCGCCTGGAAGAGCAACCCGGAGACCAGCGCCATTGCCGCCAGGCCGGCCAGGAAGCTGCGGCCTCCCGCCCGGCGCAGGATTGCCAGCAGGGCGGCCGCGGACAGCAGGATCAGCCCGACCCGGAAGAGCGATCTCGGGTGGAGTCCCGCCAGAAATCTTCCCAGGAGCCGGTCCAGCCGGGACTCCTGCTCGGGAGCCCTCGGATCGCGGGTCAGGGAGCGCGCGTAGCGAAGGCTGGCCAGGACGTCCGGATCTTCCAGCCCCATGCGGCGTGCCCGTTCGTATCCCGCGATGGCGCGGCCCAACTGGCCGCTCTTCAAGCGGGCATTGGCCAGGTTGAACTCCAGCTCGGGCGCGACCAGCCCGGTGGCACGGGCCTGCTCGTAAGAGGCCACCGCCTCGCGAAAGTGACTCGACCGGTAGCTCAGGTTGCCTTGCTGGTAGGCGCGCTCGGCGCGCCGGCGGGCGTCCTGGGCCGTGGCCGGAGCGGCGGCGCCGGCAAGGGCGACCAGGAGCAGCAGCGGGACCGCGAATCGGGCCTTCATCGGCGGGCCCTTCTTCTCTCCTTTTCCAGCGTCTCCAGGAGGCGTTCCGCCGACGCGAGCCGCGACTTGCGCCCGGACTCGTCCATGCCACCCGGAGCGAAACGGGCCCCATCGAGGTGCTCCAGTTCCTGCCGGGCCAGCTCCACCGTGGCGGAAGCATATCCGCGCCTGGTCATCTCGCCCAGGATGGCTTCCTGGGTCGCTCCCGCGGGCAGCGCGAGGACTTCGATGAAGTAATCCCCCAAAGCCTTTTGCACCTGGCCCACGAAGTCCTGGGCGGACGCTGGAGCCGCTCCACCCAGGCGCCGAAGCGCCTGGCGGGCTCGCCCGGCGCTCTTGCCCGGAGAGCTCCTTCCCGCACTCTGGCCGCGCCTGTCCAGGAGCAGGAACCCGGCCAGGAGCCCGGCCAGCGGAAGCACGTCCAGAAGCCACACCCTGGAGTCCTCGAGGATTCCGGCATCGGGCGTGCGCCAGTTCGCCGCGCCTGTCCGGATGAAGCGCACGTCCCCGGGGCCGGAAGCCACCGGCGCGGCGCCGGCCGGTGGCGGCGCCTGCGCCTCCGCGGTGCCCGCGCGCACCCGGACCGGGATAGCCGAGGTGTGCACGATGTGGAACTGCCGGAGCTCCGGATCGAAGTAGGTGAGCGAAAGCGACGGAAGCGTGTACTCACCCACCACCTGCGGAATGAGGATGGTCTGGACGGTCTTCTCCCCGCGCACTTCGGTTTCGCTCTTGGTGAGATTGGTGGAACTCTCCCCCGGATACTGCTTGAAGTTGTTCAGCACCGGGGGGACCGGGTCCGGGACGGTCTTGATGTTCCCGGTGCCGCGGATGCGCACGGTCAGGGTGATGGGCTCGTTCTGGCGCACTTCCTGGCGGTCCACGGATCCCTCCAGCGAGAACCGCCCCACGGCGCCCCGAAAATCGGCGGGCGCGGCCGGCAAGTCCACCGCTTCGATGGGAATGGGGTCGGTGCTCAGGGACACCTTGCGGAGTTGCCCGCCGGCCAGGGCGCTGAAGGGATCGTTCGGGTCCGGGTCCGGCAAGTCCTGGACCACGCAACGCAGGGAGGCTGCGCCCACCAGGTGGCGTCCCGGCGTGGTCGGGAAGAGCGCCATCCTGAGTTCGGTCACGTAGTACTCCACCCCGTTCACGGTCTCGTAGTAGTTGCGCTGCGGCGGGAGCTCCTCCGACCAGAAGCCGCTGACCGGCGGGCCGGTGTACTCCAGGCTTCCGGCAGTCCGCACCGCCTGGTAGAACTTGAACGTCCACAGCACCTGCTGATTGACGAACGGCCGTAACTTGTCCGCGGATGCCTTGACGAACAGAGCCCTGGCGCCGCTGCGGCGCAGCCGCATGGCGTTCGCCCCGGGTCCGGGCCCCCCCGGGCTTCCGGGAGGCGCGGCCCGCGGCGCCGGACTGTTGCGCACCTCGATTTCAAGGGAGTTGGAGCGGTAGACCTTGCCGTTCACTTCGATCTCGGCCGGGCCCAGCGTGAACTTGCCGGACGCGCGCGGCACCAGCACGTAGGAATACGTCGCGCTGGCCGAAAAGCTTCCGTTCACGAAACTGACGCTGCGGGCGGTGCCCAGCGACTGCGCCATGAAATTAGGCATGGGCGGCAGCTTGGGATTCGGCGATCCGTTGACGCCGCGCAGGATGAGCTGGTAGGTGACCTGCTCGCCCGTGCCCGCCACGTTGCGGTCCAGCGAGGCCTGCAGACTGACGTCCTCGGCCCGGGCGGAGTCCGCGCACGGAATCAACAGGAGCGCGGCCAGCGCCGCGAACTGCAGTGTTCTCACCAATCCTTCTCCGGTTTGCGCTGGGTCGCGCGCGCCTTCAGGCGCTCGCCCTGCACGCGCTGCTCGTCGCTGGCCAGCGCCTTGAGAATCTGCTCCGCCTGGTCCTTGTTGAGTTCCTGGGGATCCTTCATGGATTTCTTTTCCTGCTTCTTGCCGTCGCCCCCGCCCTGCTGCTGCTTCTGCTTGTCGCCGCCCTTGGTCGGGTCGGGCTTGGGGGACTGCTTCCCACCACCCTTGTCCTGGTTCTGGTTCTTGCTCTCCTGGAGCCGTCCCCGGATGAGCTCGAGGTTGTACTTGGCGTCCGGGTCTTCGGGATGCTCACGGAGCGACTGCTTGAAGTTTTCCAGCGACGGCTCCAGCTGGTTTTGCCGGACCTGGGCGTCGCCCTGGTTGTACCGGCTTTCCGGCGAGTGGCCGCTGCGGCCGGCTTCGGCGAATTCCTTTTCCGCATCAGGGTAGCGCTTGAGCCGGTACAGGGCATTTCCCGCCCCGTGGTGGAGTTCGGTCACCCCGGGGTACTTGAGCAATCCTTCGCGGTAGGCGGCCAGCGCCTCGTCGTAACGGCCCTTGGAATAGAGCGCGTTTCCCTTTTCCAGGATCTCACGGGAACCGTCCGCGCGGCCGGCGCGGGGGCCGGCGCACAGGATCGCGAGAACCAGGACGAGGGCCAGGTCAGGCCGTCGCACGCGCGCCCCCCCTTCGCCGCTCGCCCAGCAGCCATTCCAGCAACAGCAGCGCCATCGCGGCCGCCGCGAACCAGTGAAACTGGTCCTGGTACTGGCTCATCACCCCGGATTCCAGGTCCTTCTTTTCCTGGGCGTCGATGGCCGAGGCCACCCGCTCCAGTTCCAGGCTCGCCTGGCCGGCGCGAAAATACTGGCCGCCGGTGGCCCTGGCCAGCCGGATCAGCGGCTCTTCGTCCAGCCGGGACAGCACCATCTGCCCCGACGGATCCTTCTTGTATCCAACCAGGCGCCCCTGCGGATCCAGGACGGGGACCGGTTCCCCCACATTGCCGCCGATCCCGACGGCGTAGATGCGAACGCCCGCCTTGCGGGCCTCCTGCGCCGCCGCGTCCAGGTCGCCCTCGTGGTCCTCGCCGTCCGTGAGCACCAGCAGGGCCTTGTACTTGGTCTCCTTCTGCACGTAGGAGCCGAGCGCAACCCGGATGGCGTCCGCGATCGACGTGCCCTGTTCCGGCGCGGTCTCGGTCGAGACGGCGTTCAGCAGAAGGTTCACCGCGTCGTAGTCCAGGGTGAGCGGGCACACCGGCACGGCCTTGCCCGCGAACGCCACCAGTCCAAGGCGGTCGCCCTTGAGCTTGCCCATCAATTCCACCAGCTCCCGCTTGGCGCGCTGGAGGCGGCTGGGCTTGAAGTCCTGCGCGAGCATGCTGTTGGAAACGTCCAGGGCCACCACCAGGTCGATCCCGCGGCGCTTGACGTTTCGAAGGCGTGCACCGAACTGCGGCCGCGCCGCGGCCAGCGTCAGGGCCGAGACCGCGGCCAGGAGCAGAATCGCCGCGGCCAGGCGACGGCCGTGGGAAACTTCGCGGGTGAGGCGGGGCACCAGCCCGGCATCGGCCAGGCGCTTCAGGGCCGAGTGCCGGCGCGACCGGGCCCACAGCGCGAGGAGCGCCAGTGCGGGCACGAGCCACAGGGCCATCAGCCATCCGCGATCGGCGAACTGCATCACGGCACCTTGACGCCGAGGGTCAGGCGAAGCAGTTGTTCCAGCCCGACCAGGCACAGGGCAGCCGCACACAGGACGCTGCCGAGGTCGTTGTACTCGATGGTCATCTTCTCGTCGATCTTGCTCTTTTCGAGCCGGTTGATTTCATCGTAGATGGCCGTGAGCGCCTTGCCCGAAGTGGCGCGGTAGTACTTCCCTCCGGTGATGGCGGCGATCTTCTTCAGCGTGACCTCGTCCACGTCCGATTCGATGCGCTCGTATCTCCGCCCAAAGACCGGATCATCGATAGGATAGAGGGCCATTCCCTCCACCCCCACGCCCACGGTGTACACCTTGATCTTGAACGTCTCCGCGACCCGGGCCGCGGTGAGCGGATCGATGGAGCCCATGTTGTTGCGCCCGTCGGTCAACAGCACGGCCACGCGGCTCTTGGCCGGACTTTCCTTGAGCCGGCTGACGGCGTTGGCCAGCCCTACGCCGATGGCCGTCCCGTCGTCCACCATCCCGAAGTGAACGGCATCGATCAGGGCGATCAGCACGCCGTGGTCCAGGGTCAGCGGGCACTGGGTGAAACTCTGCGAGGCGAACACCACGAGTCCGGTCCGATCGAACGGCCGGTTTTCCACGAATCGCTTGGCCACCATCCTGGCCGCCATCAACCGGTTGCCGGGCTGGATGTCCTCCGCCTGCATGCTGGTGGAGGTGTCCAGCACCAGCATCACGTCCACTCCCTCGGACGAGCGGATGATATCGCGGTGCCCGCTCTGGGGACGGGCCAGGGCCACCACCAGCGCGAGCAGGGCCAGCACCCGGAGCGCGTCCATGACCATGAAACGCACGCCCCGGTGTCCCCGGCCCAGGAGGTCCAGCGACGAGAAGAGCGCCGCGGCCCGGCCTCCCAGGTTGCCCCGGGCGGCCAGCACGACTCCAAGGAGCACCGGGATCGTGAGAAGCAGCATGTACGGTTGGGCGAAGCGCATCAGGCGGCCGCCTGTTCCACGGGGCGGGTGCGCTCCACGATCTTCACGGCCAGGTCCAGGAACTCCTCGGACAGCGACACCGGTGGCGTGTACCGGGCGAACTTCACCAGGTCGGAGCCTTCCAGGATGCGCCGCAGCGGATCGAGCTCATCGGGGACGCGCTCCATGGCCCGCTCCAGCAACTCGGACGTGGTCAAATCCAGCGCCTCGAAGCCGCCGTGCTCTCCCAGGTAGCGTCGCAGGATATCGGTGAGGCGGACATGGAACTCCTTCTGGCGGCCCGAACGCAGCAGATCGCCCTTGCGCAGCAGCGACAGATCGCGGAGCGCTCGCACCGGGTAGGGAATGCGGGCCTCCGCTTCGCGCCTCGCGCGGATCAGGCGGAAGATCGCCCAGCCGGCCAGGACCAGCACCAGGAGACCCAGCGCAGCCAGCGCGGCCACCCGCACCCACGGCGGCAGTGGGCGAATCCAGCGGGCCGGGCCCTTGATGTCGCGGATGTCGGCGGTCTTCGTATTCGGGCCCAGGACGGTTCTCACCACCAGTCCCGCGGGGGGCAACTGGAAGCGCAGGCTGTCCCGGCCGCTCAACGCGACGCGCGGACCGGGCAGGGCCAGGGCACCCACCTCGAAGGTGGACAGCACCGCGCGCAGGCTCTCGCGGACCCGGCCCTTGCCCACGTCCCGGCGCTCGGGCGGGAAGACCCGGCGAACCTCGAAGATCCCCGGGGGCAGGGCATGCGGCCATTGGACCTGGTCTTCCCGGGGGATCTCCACCCACCATGTGACCGGGATCAGCGAACCCACCGTAAGCGCGCGATTGTCCACTTCCACCTGTCCCACCACCCCCCGGGGCGCAACGGGATCGGCGGAGCCAACCCCGGCCCGGAGCAGCGGCCACAGGGCGGCAAGCACCAGGGAGACCCGGCGGAGCCGCATCTCAGCGGGCCCGGCGTTCGAAGAAGTCCATGAGCGGGCGAACGAAACTTTCGCCGGTATGAAGCGTGACCGTGTCCACCCGGGCTCGCGCCAGGTCCCGGCGGGTTTCTTCGATACGCTGCTGCTGGCGCGCCGCGTGTCGCTTCATCTCGGCCGCGTTGCCGGTGTCCACGGTGCGCCGGGCGCCGGTCTCGGGATCGATGACCTCGAGCACGCCCACGTTGGGCAGCTGCTCCTCGGCGCGATCGCGCACCCACAGCGCCACCACTTCGTGGCGCCGGTTCAAGAGCGACAGCTGTCGGACCGGCACCGGCTCGAGGAAGTCCGAAACCAGGAAGATCACCGCGCGTCTCTTCACCAGGCGCCGCAACTGCTCCAGCGGGTCCTCCAGCCGGGTGGAATGCCCGGTGGCCCTTCCGGCCAGCACCTCGCGGATCATGCGGAGCGCGTGGTGGCGCCCCTTGCGCGGACGCAGGAACTTTTCCACGTGATCGCTGAACAACATGAGCCCGAGCTTGTCCTTGTTCTGCAGGGCCGAGAGCGACAGCACCGCGCACAACTCGGCCGCCAGGTCGGCCTTGAAACTGCCGTGGGTGCCGAAGCCCATGGAACCCGACACGTCCACCGCGAACAGCACGGTAAGCTCGCGCTCCTCCTGGTATTGCTTCACGAACGGCTTGCCGGCCCGGGCCGTCACGTTCCAGTCGATGCTCCGGACGTCGTCCCCCGGCATGTACTCGCGGACCTCGGCAAATTCGATGCCCCGTCCGCGGAACACGCTGTGGTATTCGCCCGAAAAGACCTCGTTCACCAGGCGGCGGGTGCGGATCTCCAGGCGCCGGACCCGCCGGAAATTCTCCAGCGCAAGCAGTCCGGGGTCCGGCGGAGGCGGTCCGAAGACCAGGCGGCGGAAGAAACCTCCGATCACGGCACCTCGACCTGGTTCAGGATGCGCTGCGCCACTTCCTCGGAGGTCACCTCTTCGGCCTCCGCCTCGTAGGTCACGATGATGCGGTGGCGCAGGACGTCCAGGGCGATCGACTTGACGTCTTCGGGGGTCACGTAGCCGCGGCCCCGCAGGAACGCATGGGCCCGCGAGGCCTGGGTCAGGCAAAGCGTGGCCCGGGGCGAGGCCCCGTAGGCGATCATGCCGGTCAGTTTCAGCCCGAACGCGGCCGGATCGCGGGTCGCCATGACCAGGTGCACGATGTACTCCTTGATCTTCTCATCCATGTAGATCCCGCGGACCACGCCCCGCGCCCGCAGGATGTCGTCGGTCCCCACCACCGTCTGCACCTTGGGGGCCAGGGTTCCGTGGCGCTCCAGGATCTGGTGCTCCTCTTCACGGGTCGGATAGCCCACCTTGAGCTTGAGCATGAAGCGGTCCACCTGGGCCTCGGGAAGCGCGTACGTTCCCTCCTGCTCGATGGGGTTCTGGGTGGCCAGCACCAGGAACGGGTCGGGCAGCGCGTAGGTCTCGTCGCCGATGGTGACCTGGTGCTCCTGCATGGCTTCCAGCAGGGCGCTCTGGACCTTGGCCGGGGCGCGGTTGATTTCGTCGGCCAGCACGAAGTTGGCGAACACCGGCCCGCGCTTGGCCGTGAAGGCGCCATCCCGGGGATTGTAGATCAGCGTTCCGGTGAGGTCCGCGGGCAGCAGGTCGGGCGTGAACTGAATTCGCTTGAAACTGCCCCTGACGGCCCCGGCCAGGGTCTTGACCGCCAGCGTCTTGGCCAGGCCCGGCACGCCTTCCAGCAGGATGTGGCCGTCGGCCAGCAGGCCGATGAGCAGCCGGTCCACCATGTACTTCTGGCCGACGATCACTTCGCCGATCGCGGCGGTGAGCTGACGAGCGAACTCGCTCTCCGCCTTCACCCGTTCGTTCAGCTCCTGGACCTGCTCCTGCATTCGCTGCGCTCCTTTCGAGCCCCGCGGCTAAGGCCCTTGGGGGGCCGGTGGAACGATCTGTTCATCGGCGTCCCACAGACGCCGGGTTTCTGACATCCATTGCTGCCAGGTGGCGGAGTCCGGCTCCTGGGGCAGGTAGCGGCGCGCCTCCAGGTGGCTGATCAGCGCTCCCACGCGCGCCCGGACGGCCTCGGACGCGTCCGAGGAGGCGCCCCACGCCTGGAAAGCCGCCTCTCCCGTGCGGGTCCACGCGCCTCCGTGCCGGCGGGTTGATTCCAGTCGAATGTGCTCGATAAGCCGGTCCACGTTGATCTTGGTGGGCGGGGACAATTCCAGGACCCGAAGCCGCTGGTCCGCGACCTCCCCCGGGGAGGCGGGCGCCGCCCGGACGCCCTTGCGCGGCCGGGCCCGGCGGGACAGGAAGATCCCGATTCCCAGGGCCGCCAAGCCGGATCCAAAAGCCAGCAGGTTCCAGGTCCTGGGCCACAGGGAAACCGGCTGCAGGACCCGGATGGCCGTGGGGGCAAACACCACGACCCGGCGGAGGCCGCCGCGCACCAGAGCCACCCGCAGTGTATCGATCGGGACAAGTCCTTCGCGCGTGGCCACCAGGCGCAGCAGCAGCCTTGCGTGCATGGCGTAGCGGCCCCCGGGCTGGTCCCGGGTGGTCCTGCATTCATAACCCGTCTCGAGCAACAAAAGGTCTTTCTGGTCCTTCCACAGGGGCAGCGCCACCTCTTCCCCCCCGGGGCTGCCCCATACCAGATGGATGTGGAGCTCGAAGGGTTGTCCACGGTGGGCGACTTCCGGCTGACTGTGGAGGGTTGTTTCCCAGAGCTGGACCTGGAGGCTGTCGGCCGGGGACGCCACCGGGCCGGCCGCAAGGGCGGTCGGGGCAGCCAGCAACAGCAGGCCGATCAGGGCAAAACGGGACACGGACATGACTTGGCAGTATAGCGGCTGCGGCGGGCCGCGCAAGGCGGCGATGACTCGAAATGAAATGCGCCCCGCCGGGAGGGGCCCGGCAGGGCGCGGACGCGGGCCAGGGGCTGTCAGCCCGCGAGTTCGTCCGGGACAGGTTCCTCTTCCAGCGCCAGGACCAGGAATTCCGGCTGGGAAATGTCACGCCACAGGGTCTCGGCCATGCGGGACCCGGAGACCATGCCGAAGGGCGGCCGGTAGTCCTCCAGGCGCCCCACGCCCTGCAACCGGGTGGCCAGGCGGGTGGTCCGGCGGAAACGGCGTTCGGCATTGGAATCGGATCGGCAGTCCAGGAGTTCACGGTGCAGGGCGGCGCGGCCCAGCAACTCCTCTTCCCCCCTTTGGCGGAATCTCTCGATGGCGGCGTCCAGCTGCTCCCGGGCCTGCTCGAGCTCGCGGTTCCATGCCAGGGCCAATCCGCGGCCGTACTGCCACTCTCCGCTCTTCACGCGCTCCCACATGTCCAGCGTGGGGGTTTTCCGCTGCTCCTTGCGCTTCAGCATCGCTCGATCCTCCGGCGTGAGGCTTGCGCGACCTGGGCCGCGCGTTCCGTCCCCGGGCGGTCCTCTGCTCGTCCGTCCGGATCGGGGATTTCCATCAGCTGGGACTGCCAGAGGGATTTGCAGTTTCCGTACCATGCACGGATCTTGCGGATTGCACCCTCCAAGGGGCCGCTGGACGCGCTTGAGTGCATACTGCAAGGCGCCTCGGGAACCGGCCCCACGGCGCCTTGCACTCAGGATTGCGGAATGGAAGGTTAGCGCAGGATTATGAGCTTGCGTTCGCCCAGATAGGGCCCGGCGCTGAGGCGGCAGAAATATACCCCCGCCGGCGCCAATGAACCGTTGGAGCTCCGCCGGTCCCACTCGACCGAGTGCGCGCCGGGAGTCTTTGGCCCTTCCTCCAGCCGGCGCACCAGCTGTCCGCTCACGTCGTAGATGCGGACCGAAACGAGCTCGCGGGAAGGCAGGGTGTAGGCGATGCGCGTATGGCTCGTGAAGGGGTTGGGACGGTTGGGCCCCATCTCAAAGCGGAGTCCGGCATGGCCCGGAGCGGGCGCAATTCCGGTCACGTCGTCGCACGGCAGCGCAGCCGGGTTCCTGGAGGGCGTCAATCCGACGCTCACCCACCGGGCGCGTGCCGGCACCCCGGCCGAGTCGACCACGAACAGCATGTAGTTGCCCGGCGGCGCAATGTTGGAATCCGCCGGGGCATCCGCCAGGATCACGCCGCTCGAGCAGAAGCGGGTCTTGAGCGGGATGTACTGCTGCTCCTCGTTGAATCCGTGGGTGGTCGAGGCGGGCCGGATCAGGCACACGTTCGACCTGGGGCCGACGATGCGCCAGTTGTCGGTGAAGATGGGGAAGTGCTCCCCGTAGGCCACGGTCGTCTTGACGCTGTCGACGCGCGGGACCGGCGCGAGCCCGTTGCCCTTGAAAAGGTAGGGCGGCTCATAGATCGTCGCCGTGTTGAGGTCCGGCCACGTGCTCCCTCCCGCCGAAAGCACGCGCCCATCGGGCAGCAGCACCGCCGTGGAGTGATACGTTCGGGCCATCGGTTCCGCCGCCAGCGGAGGTGTCCACAGGTGGGTTTTCGGGTCCCAGATCTGCGCGGCCCTGCGGGCCAGGGCCGGATCGTTGTTCACGCCCTCCCCTCCCGTCACCAGCACCTGTCCGTTGGGCAGCACCGTGAGGTTGTGCTGGTTGCGCGACAGCACCCTTTGCCCGGGCGCGGAAGAGCAGGCCACCCATCCCGTGGTGGAATCGTTGGGTCCGAACTCGATGTAAGCCGAGGAGTCGATGGCCGTGCCGCCGGAACTGGTGTTCCCGGCCACTTTGAGGATCTTGCCCGGGGCATACTCCACGGACGTCCCCAGCGGGAAGTGGCTCACCCACGGAGTGTAGCCCCACTGCCCGGTGCGCATGTTCAGCATCGGGCTCGGGGACTCATCCGCGTTCCAGCGGGTGGCGAAAAACAAGTTGCCCGAGGGCAGCAGGTGCATCGCGGGGTAGTTCTGCATCTGGATGGAAGTGTTCATCATGGTCCAGCGATTGGAGGCCGGGTTGTACATCTCGGGGGTGATGGCGATCACGCTCAGGAAGTGATAGTCGGCCGTGTGCCCGGACAGCGGACCGGGAGTATTGATCGTGGGCTGATGGTTCCAGCCGGTGTAGCCGGTGAACTGGGCGCTCCAGAGGTCGTTCGTGCCCCGGCCCTCGGTGACCAGGCTGGTGTCGCCCCCGAAGATGACCAGGCGGTCCCACTCGTCGTCGGCCACCATCGAATAGCCGAAGCGGGGCGGAGGCGGCGATGGGAAGGCAAAGTTCTGCCACCGGTAGGTGGTGTCCCCGCGGTCGTCGTCTCCCCGGATCAGCGCCCACAGATCGTTCTGCAGCCCTCCCGGACTGTTCCCGCCAAAGAAGAAGGACCGGCGCTCGTGCACCACGTTGGAGTAGACCTCCACGCTGCGCTGGATCTTGTCGTACGCGCCGCAGATCCACGCGCGAGGCGTAGGCCCGGAAAGCGTGTCGGCCACCTGGACCCACCGCAGCGGGCCGGAGAGCGAAAGCGCCCAGGCGGTGCGATCGGTGAAGGTGGCGTTGTCGGAGAGGCCGCCAAAGAGCAGCATGCGCTTATTGGGGCCCACCAGGTTGGGGCTGGGCTCAAGGATGCGGTGCTCCTTGGCGTGGTTCAGAAAGAAGGCGTTGGCCTCCAGGGCCTGCAGCGGATAAGTGGATTCCACATCCGGAGGACCGGGATCGTAAACGGCCGCGTGGCCGAACCGCGGACCGGGGCCCGTTCCGAGCGGGTAGACCCTCTCCCAGCGCACCGGGTTCTCCCACAGGATCAGGCGCCAGGTGTCGGAGAGCGCGCTCCCGTCGGCCGACTGGCCCCCGTAGACGTACATGGTGTCCCCGGAGGGCAACACCACCGCGCTGTGCCCGCTTCGCGGGGCCGGGTAGCCCGCCACCGGGTCCGGGAGAGCGGAGATCAGGTTGATACGCCAGTGTTCCCCGGTGTCCAGGCCGTCGCGGGTCACCACCCGCACATCCCCCAGGGTGGTCCCATCGGGCGCCTTGCCGCCGAACACCACGGTCCTCTGGCGCCCCGCGTCGTAAACCGCGGAGTGGCGGTACCGGGCCGCGTCGTCGTCGTTGGCCCCGGGATCGAAGCGCAGGGTGCGGTCCAGGGCGAGCGGGGCCACCGTTCCGACCGGCGCTCTTGAACTTCCCCCGCGGCCTCCGAACACGCACATGTGGTAGTAGATGTTCCCGGCCGTCGCCACCAGGTTTCCATTGCCGAGCATGGTGAGGGTGGGATAGTAGCGGCCCACGTTCATCGGGCGGGCGGCAGTCCATCGCTTGGTGACGGGATCAAAGATATCCGCGTGGTCCGTGCCCAGGTCAGAGAGTTTGGGGCCATCCATTCCGCCCGCGACCAGCAACCTGCCGTCGGCCAAGGTATGCTGGCCGGCGCAGAAGATCTGCGTGAGCGTGTCGGGCACGTGGATGTGATTGAACTTGAGATAGCCGGGGAGCGCGTAGTCTGCGGGGTCCCAGGCGTAGAGTTGCGCCGAAGCGCCGGAGGCCCACCACAGGACGAAGGTCGAGTCGCTTTTGCCGCGCAGCAGCGCCATGTGCACCGCGTTCTGCCTCGGATTGGCGCTGGAAGTGCTGTCCCCCCACCCCACCGGGCCCAGCCAGCGGCCGGTGGTGCTCAACTGGGCCGAGGAGACCGCAGTGCAGGTGAGAAGAGCGCATGCGGCGAGGAGAATGCCTGCGAATGCTCGGCCGTCGGGGGGCAAAAGGCCCCGCAGGCCGCCCTGGGGGGGGACGGACATCGGCTTGCTCCTTTCGAGGTGCGATCTCAAGGGGGCTCGGCAACCGGGGCCTGGAATCGGGTTCCCGTTCGAAGGAACTTTCCCCGCTCTCAGGCGGAATTGGCCCGCGGCCGCCGACGGCCGCTGGGCCCACAGACCATAAAGTATAAGAAGGACCTCGCGGGAAGGTCAAGCACCCGGCCGGGTCTCAGGCCCGCAGGCCGGCCTCGGCGCGTCCCGGGTAGATCGGAAATCCGGCGGCCATCTCCATCATCTGTGCCTTCACCTCGGCGCCGACCTGGGGATCTCCCTTGGAGTCCACGGCCCGGGCGATGACATCCCCGATCCGGTCCATCTCGCCCTCCGCCATGCCCCGGGTGGTGAGCGCGGGAGTTCCGATCCGGACGCCGCTGGTGATGTAGGGCGGCTGCGGGTCCATGGGGATGGTGCTCCGGCTCACGGTGATGCCGGCCTGGTCCAGGAAGCGCTCCGTCTCCCGACCGGTCACCGCCTTGTTGCGCAGGTCCACCACCATCAAATGGTTGTCGGTTCCGCCGGAGAGCAGAGTGAATCCGTGGCCCACGAGGCGGGCGGACAGGCGCTGGGCATTCTTCACTACCTGCAACTGGTAGGTCTTGAACGAAGGCTGCAGCGCCTCCAGGAAACACACCGCCTTGGCGGCGATGATGTGCATGAGCGGTCCGCCCTGCATTCCCGGGAATACGCACTTGTCCATCGGCACCGCCAGTTCGGGAGTGCACAGGATCATCCCGCCGCGCGGGCCGCGAAGGGTCTTGTGGGTGGTGCTGGTGACGATGTCGGCGTGCGGGACGGGCGAAGGATGCACTCCGGCGGCGACGAGCCCGGCGATGTGGGCCATGTCCACCAGCAGCTTGGCTCCGCACCGGTCGGCCGCTTCCCGGAACCGGGCGAAGTCGATCACCCGGGGATAGGCGCTGGCCCCGGCGATGATGATGTCCGGCTTGACCTCCTCGGCCTGCCGGATGAGCGCGTCGTAATCGATCCGGCCGTCTTCCGGCCGGACGCCGTAGGCGTCGATGTGGAAGAAGCGTCCCGAGAAATTGACCGGCGATCCGTGAGTGAGATGCCCACCGTGGGAAAGGTTCATGCCGAGCAACTTCGCGCCCGGCTCGGCAATGGCGAAGTAGGCGGCCAGGTTGGCCGAGGCTCCCGAGTGGGGCTGTACATTGGCGTGGCCTGCTCCGAAGAGTTCCCTGGCGCGGTCGATGGCCAGAGTCTCGGCCTCGTCCACCACGTGGCAACCGCCATAGTAGCGCTTCCTGGGATAGCCTTCGGCGTACTTGTTGGTGAGCACCGAGCCCATGGCCTCGAGCACCGCCTCGCTGGTGAAATTTTCGGAGGCGATCATTTCGAGGTTGGTGCCCTGGCGCTCCGCCTCGCGCCGGAGCACTCCGGCAATGGCGGGATCCACCGACTCCAGCGAGCCCATTCGAAGCCTAGCCTTCCTTGTCGTGGGTGAGTTCGTACTGGTGGATCTTGTCGAGGCGCCGGTCGTGCCGTCCCCCTTCGTAGGGGGACAGCAGGAAGGCTTCCAGGATGGGCCCCACCGCGTCCGGAGCGGTCCGGACGGCGGCCAGCACCAGGACGTTGGTGTTGTTGTGCGTGCGGGTCACCCGGGCAAGCTCCGGCCCGTCCACCACGGCGGCTCGGACGTTCTCCACCTTGTTGGCCGCGATGGCCATGCCGATTCCCGTGTCGCACACCAGCACGCCGCGGTCCAGCGCCCCGCTGCCCACGCCTTCGGCCACCGGGAAGGCGAAGTCGGGGTAGTCCACCGACGCGTCGCCGTTCGTGCCGAAGTCCGTTACCTCGTGGCCGTGCTCCGTGAGCCAGCGGACCGCGGCGTCTTTCTGTTCGCGGCCCCGGTGGTCACTCCCCAACCCGACTTTCAACGGGGGCTCCCTCGTACACCGGCGTGAGCCAGCGGTAGGTGTCCGGCTTGCGGCACTCCAGGATGTCGAAGAAGGCCTGCTGCAGCTGCCGGGTCACGGGACCGCGCGCTCCGCTGCCCACCGGGATGCGGTCCACCGAGGAGATCGGAGTGATCTCGGCGGCACTTCCGGTGAAGAATACTTCGTCAGCCACGTACAGCATCTCGCGCGGGATGGAGGTCTCGTGCACCTGGAAGCCCATGTCGCGGGCCAGCCGGATCACGCTGTCGCGGGTGATGCCCATGAGGATCGAGCTTTCCCCGCCGGGCGTGTAGATGACGCCGTCCCGGACCACGAACAGATTCTCGCCGCTGCCCTCGCTGATGTGTCCCGAAGCGTCCAGGGCGATGCCCTCGACGTAGCCGTCTGCGACCGCCTCCATCTTGATGAGCTGGGAGTTCATGTAGTTCGCGGAGGCCTTGGCCATGGCTGGAAGCGTGTTGGGTGCGAAGCGGGTCCAGGAGGACACCCGGACCGGCACGCCGCGCTCGAGGGCTTCGGGGCCCAGGTACTTGCCCCACGGGAAGGTCGCGATCGCCACGTCGATCGAGCAGCCGGCCGGGTTCACCCCGAAGGAGCCGTATCCGCGGAAAACCACCGGGCGCACGTAGCATTCCTGGAGCTTGTTCACCCGGATCGTGTCCAGGATGGCCCCGGACACCTGCTCGCGGGTAAACGGCACATCCATGCGGTAGATCTTGGCGGAATCGAAAAGGCGGCGAACATGGTCATCCAGGCGGAAGGCCGCGGTGCCCTTGGGGGTATTGTAGGCGCGCATGCCCTCGAAGACTCCCGAGCCGTAGTGGATGACGTGGGACATGACGTGCACCTTGGCATCGTCCCAGCGTACGAGCTTACCGTTCATCCAGATCTTTTCGACCTTTTCGATGGCCATGGCTGCTGCCTTTCTGTGGTGGAACCACCGCGTCTCGCGGGGCGCGGTCGGATCTACTTCGCCCCCATCCGGTCCAGAATCTCCGGGAGGGCCCGATTCAAATGCTCGTCAATGCGGCGGCAGGTTTCCTCGTAGATTTCGAGGGACCCGCCCACCGGGTCATGGATTCCGCTGCGATCGCCGCGCTCCGGTCCAACGGCAAAATCGCTCAGCACCTGCACCTTGCCCGAGGCGGAGGGATCCATCGACAGGACTCCCCTCCGGTGGTCGTCCTCCAAGGCCAGGATCAGATCGGCCTGCTCCACCATTTCCCGGGTGAGGCGCCGGGAGCGGTGCCCTCGCAGATCGATGCCGCGCTTCTCCATCACCCGGACGCTGAAGCTGGTCGGCGGCATGCCCTCCCCGGCCATGATGCCGGCAGAGGACACGCGGATGCCGTCCCGGAGCTCGGGTGGCAGCTTCGCGCGCATCAGGGCCTCCGCCATGGGACTGCGGCAAGTGTTCCCGGTGCACACGAAAAGAATGGAGAAGGGCCTTTCGCTCATTTCGCGTAAGTGTATCGCATGGAAGGAGCTTGGGTCAAGATTGCGACACGGATTGCCCCCCGGATCCGCGGGAACGCAGCCAGGCGTCCACCTGCCCCCCGCCGGGACGGATCACGAGCGCCTCGTCTCCGCGCAGGTCCACCAGGGCCGAGGCTGGCGCGTCGGCGGGCACCACTCCCCCGTCCACCACCAGGCTCACCGCGAACCCCAGGCCTTCCGCGGCCTCGGCTGCGCCGCGGGCCGGCGGAGATCCGGGGAGGTTGGCGCTGCTGGAAGGAATCACAC
Organism: Candidatus Eiseniibacteriota bacterium; assembly: GCA_025351485.1. Taxonomy (GTDB): domain Bacteria; phylum Eisenbacteria; class RBG-16-71-46; order RBG-16-71-46; family JACRLI01; genus JANXVU01. Next base: position 45,966 of record JANXVU010000077.1, read on the forward strand.
CTCCGAGCGCGGCGGCGAGCGCGCGGCACCATGCGGCACGCGGAACGCGAACCGCCCACGAGCCGTCGTCCTGCCGGCATCCTTCGGGAAGCGTCTCGGAGGCCCGCAGAATCAACGTGACCGGGCCGGGCCAGAAATGGGCGGCCAGATCACGGGCCCCGTCGGGGAATCCGGCGCTGAACTGCAGGGCGCGCTCGAAGCTGTCTGCCAGGCTGACGAAACCCCTGCCGGCGTCGCGCCCCTTCAAGTCCCGCAGGCGGGCCATGGCGGTGGGATTTCGCGCATCCGCCGACACCCCGTAGAGCGTGTCGGTGCGGAACGCCACCAGCTGCCCATCCATCAGGGCGCGCCGGGAACGCGCCAGGGATGCCTCGGACGGATCCAGGGGAATGACCTCCGCCATTGGTCCCACGCCGACTCAGCGCCCGCGGTGCGGCGCAGGCTTCCTTGCAGGGGGGCGTCGGGCCTTGCCGCCAGGGCCGGCCTTGGGCCCCGAGCGTGGGGGTCCGGTGCGAGGCGCTCCTGCCGGCCGGGGTGGGCGTGGCAAAACGCCGGAGCGGGGGCCCCGCTCAGCAGAAGAAGAACCATGGGACCGGGTCGGCCGGTCGCCCGGACCGCGCCGCTCGGGACCTCCGGCAGGCCTGGGGCCGGAAGGCCTGGGCCGGCTGCCCGGAAAGGCCGCCCGGTCCGTCGGGCCACCGGGCCGCCTGGGACCGCCCGTACGGGGCGCTGAGCCCGAGGGCCGATCCGGGCGCCTGGGACCGCCGGCGCGGGGCGCTGATCCTGAGGGCCGATCTGGGCGCCTCGGGCCGCCGGCGCGGGGCGGGCCGCCGGGACGTCCGCCGGGCTGTCTTGGGCCGCCACGGGAATCCCCTGGACGAGGAGGCCTGCCGGCGGCGGATGTAGGACGTCTCGGGCCCATGCCGCTTCGGGGGGCGCGGCTTTCGGAAAACGGTCTTGCGGGGCGATCCGGCCTGCCCGCGGCGCCGCTCCGTTCCGGTCTGCCGGTGGTCCGTGGTCCCGCGGGACGGGGCCGGGCGCCTGGACGCGGGCCGGAGCCGGTCCTTGAGCCCGTAACGGGTGGGGCGCCGGGCCGCCTTGGAGCGCCTCCACGGGAATCTCCCGGACGCGCGGGCCTCGGGCGGCCGGGCCCTGCGCTTCGAGCATCACGCGGGCCGGCAGGGCGGAAACCCTGCGATCGGGGGCCGGAAGGACGTGCTCCCACAGGCCTGGGCCCGCCGGATCGCGCGCCCACGGGACGGGGCCGGACCCCCCGGACCGGAGGCCGGACTTCCAAGGTGCGTGAAACTCGTGTCTCGACGCGCCGCGAGGGCTCGGGTTCACCGAGACGCTCCGCGAGATCCGTGCGCCATTGCGCTCCCTCGATGGCCAGACGCGCGGTCGCCACATCCAGCCGGGCGGATGCCTCCGCCACGTCCCGGCCGGTGGCGCAAACGCTCAGCATGCGCCCGGGCCCGCCCCAGATCTCGCGTTCCAGCGCCTTGGTGCCCGCATGAAAGATCTCGACACCCTCCACGTTTGAGGCCGACTCCAGGCCCTCGATCCGCACCATTTTTCCGCCGCCCTCGGGATACGTGGCGCCCGCGATCACCCGGCAGAGGGCCACGCCGGGGCCCGGCTCGGGCAGGTCGAACGACTCGCCGTTGGCGGCCGCGGACAGGGCTTCGAACCACGAACCTCCGCACAGCAGGGACAGCGGCTGGGTCTCCGGATCGCCGAACCGGCAATTGAATTCCAGCACCTGGGGCCCCTGCTCGGTCAGCATCAGCCCCACGTAGAGCAGCCCACGGTAGTCGATCCGCGCTTCAGAAAACGCTTCGAGCAACGGCTCGATGATCTTGGACTGGATGCGATTACGCACCGCTGGGGTGGCCAGTGGATGGGGCACGCACGCCCCCATCCCTCCGGTGTTGGGTCCCAGGTCCCCATCCTTGAGGCGCTTGAAATCCTGCGCCAGCGGGAAAGCGGCGGCGGTGGAGCCGTTCATCACCAGGAAGAGCGAGGCTTCCCGGCCCTCCAGCCGCTCCTCGACCACCACTCGCAGCCCCGCCTCCCCCTGCGTTCGCTCGACCATCAGCACGTGTAGCGCCTTCTCCCCTTCGCGGGCGGAGTCGACCACGTAGACGCCCTTGCCGGCGGCCAGGCCGTCGGCCTTGACCACGCAGGGCCCGCGGGACTGGATCACGTAGCTCAGGGCGTGCGGATAGGTCTCGAACACGCGGTAATCGGCGGTCGGAATCTTGTGGCGGCGCAGGAAGTCCTTGGCGTAGGCCTTGCTGCCCTCGAGGCGCGCGCCCGCCGCTCCGGGGCCGAAGCACGCGATGCCGCGGGCCCGAAGCACGTCGGCCGCCCCTTCCACCAGCGGGCCTTCGGGGCCGACCACCACAAGGTCCACCTTGCGGGATTCGGCCAGGTCCGCGATCTCCGCGGGGCCCGCGACGGGCAGCGGCAGATTCTCCGCGATGTTGGCGGTTCCCGCATTCCCCGGCGCGCAGTAGAGCTTCACCCGGCCCGCACCGCGCACCAGCGTGGTGGCCAGCGCGTGCTCCCGCGCGCCGCTGCCGATCAACAGCACTCGTTTCAAGCAAGTCTCCCCGTTGAAAAAGCAAGGGCCGGATGCCGCCCGCATGGGACGATCACCCGGCCGTCGTGGCGCTCGCCCCGATCAGGACAGCGAATGCAGGACCCGCAGTGCCTCGTCCAGCGCCGGCACCTCGCGGATGTCGTGAACATGGCGATAACGCAGGATACCCTTCTGGTCCACGATGAACAGCGCCCGCTCCGAGTTGCCTTCCGACTCCCGCAACACCCCGTAGGCCCGGGCGGCCACCCGGTGCACGTCCGCGAGCAGCGGAAAGGAGATCCCGAGTTGCTTTGCAAATGCTTCGTGGGCCCACCGGCTGTCCACCGAAATCCCCAGGACCTGGGTCTGCAATTGATCCAGATCGGCCTTCTGCTCCTCGATCGCAGGCAGTTGGTTGCTGCACACCGGGGAAAAATCCGCCGGGTAGAAGACCAGCAGCACGTTCTTCCGGCCCTTGAAGTCGGACAGGCGCAGCGTTCCGCCGCCGGTCGCGGCCAGTTCGATCTCCGGGGCCGGGCTGCCGACTTCCGCGATTTGCGCCAATCGAGTCTCCATTCGGCCCTCCCCCGGGGTTCCGTCCGGCTAGCCGCCCGGGCGTTCTTCCAGCAGCACTTCGCGCCGCACCGGCGTCACGGGCAGGAAAAAGTCCGGGTGCGGAACGATGTAGCCAACACCGCCATCGGGATGAGCCGCCGCCACGACCTTCCATGCATCGTCCAGCGTGGCGTGCGAGATGAAGCCTGCCGCCTTGATCGCGGCGGCCGGGAGCGGGCTGACCAGGTGGACCTTGATCCGCTGCGCGATGCGCCGGAGCGCGATGGCGGCCCGGCCCTCCAGGTCGAAGGAGGCGCGGGCGGCCTTCTCCAGGGAGTCCAGGTCCGGATGGCTCATCCACTTCTCGAAGGCGTCCGAACCGAAACCGTTCGGACAGGCGGCCATGAACACCAGGTGGCCGCCGTTCCTCACGCAGGTGTTGCTCTCGATGAGCAGTCGGTGGGCCTGGAACAACGACGCGTCCGAGCCGGCATGACCGCCGGCCGAGGCCACCGCCCATGCCCGTTCCTCGTGCACCGTCACCTTCAGCTTGCCACGCAACCAGTCACAGCCCGACTCGAATGCTTTGCGCCACTCTCCGGCCACCACCTTGACCAGGCGGCCGCCCTCGTCCACCACCGTGTGGACCAGGAAGTCCGCGTCCACCTTGTCGGCGCCCTCGAGCGAATCTTCGTAAACAATATTGCCGTCCAGTTCGCCCGGGCGGCAGCCTTCGTACACGCCGGTGTCCGGAAGGTTGTTCAAGGCCAGGCGGGAGTGCGACATTCCGGAAACACGCGAAGCCAGGCCCGGCAGCACCAGCTGCGGACCGCCCTCGAATCCACAGTACGGATCGGGAGCGATGGCTCCGGCAAGGATCAGCAACTGGCCCGACTCCACCGCCTTGCGGTTCAGGATGAGGGGCGTCCCGCGCTCGCTCTCGCCCAGGTCGGTCATGTTGGCGTCATCGAGCGGATCATGCTGGCGGACCACCACCCGGTTCCAGACCTCGGAGCCGACGATGGATTCCATCTCGTCCGCCTCGAGGCGGCCGCGCATTCCCGTCGCCACCAGGATCTCCACCTGCCTCAAACCCACGCCACTGTCCTGCAGCACATCCAACACCTGTGGCAGCACCACCGCAAGCCCGGTGCCCGCGTGGTCCGGGACCACGATGAGCACGTGCCGCGCGCCGGCCGCAAGATCGCGAAGGCGCGGCGATCCCGAGGGAGAATCCAGGGCGTCCCTGACCGCTTGCACCGGGTCCAGGAGCGGTGTGATCGGCGCGGGAGCGAGCGCCTTCGCCGGAAATTCCTCCGGCAGATCCAGGCTCACCCACTCGTCGCCGTGCCTAAGCTTCCAAGCCATTCCGCTCTCCTTGGTTCTATGGTGATGCCTTGAGGGCCTCGAGGGCCCGCGTCAATTCTTCTCTTACCATGGCGGGATTGGCCCGGCCCTGGGTTTCCTTCATGGCCATTCCGACCAGGAAGGTGAACGATTTATCCTTGCCTGCCAGATAGGATGCCACGACCTCGGGGTGTTGCGCCAGCACGACTTGCACGGCCCCTTTCAGGGCACCCGGGTCGCTCACCTGCCGTAGCCCCTCGGCTTCCACGATCTGGGCGGCCGACCGGCCGCTTTCGACCATTCTGCTGAACACATCCTTGGCCATCTTCCCTGAAAGGGTCCCGTCCTTGACCAGCAGGAGCAAGCCGGAAATGCCCTCCGGACCAACCGGGAAGCCGGCCAATTCCTTCTTTTGCTGTGCCAGCATGCCCAGCACCTCCGTCTGGATCCAGCTCGAAACGGCCTTGGGGTCGGCGCCCCCCGCGGCGGCCCTCTCAAAATAATCCGCTAGTTCGGGGGTGGCCGAGAGGACGGCGGCGTCGTAGGGCCGGATTCCGAAAGACCTGGCGAACCGCTCGCGACGGACCCACGGCAGTTCGGGGAGCGCACGGCGAACCGCCTCCAGCTCCTCCTCGCTCACCACCAGCGGCGGCAGATCGGGCTCCGGGAAGTAACGGTAGTCGTGGGCCTCTTCCTTGCTTCGCATGATGGTCAGGCGGTCGGCCGCCGGGTCGTACCCAAGCGTGTGGGACCCGCG
>JANXVU010000113.1 GCA_025351485.1 Candidatus Eiseniibacteriota bacterium
CCGGGTGAGCGAATCGAGCGGCAGGGATGCCGTGAGCCTGAGCGAGCAGGGAAAACCGCCGGCCCCCCGCGGCGCGCGACAAAGTTGGCCTGCCCTATGCAATCAATTCCATGCGCCCTGTCGCCGCATTCCAGTCGCGGCCATCTCTGGGCCCCAATCGCGCGTTCTGCCAGCCACCTTCCTCTTCCGGAGGATTTGCAATGCATCCTGAGCGCTTCTTCAAGCTCAGCCTCACCCTCGCCTGCATCGTCACCATTGCAGGCTGCCTCGGCTCCCGGACTCCCATGACAGGGCCGGGGGCTCCTGTCGGCCAGCATTCCGCCGCCGGCGCCGTCATTCTGAACGAAGATCTCACCGCCCGGCAGATCTTTCCCGCCGATAACTGGTGGAACCTCGACGTGCATGCCGCGCCGCTGGATCCGCAGTCTTCCGCCTACATCGATTTTCTCAGCAGCCGCTCCGCGGCGAATCCCACGGCGGTGCGCCACCTGCATCCCGACTTTGGGCCGTCTCCCTACGGCATCCCCTACGTTTCCGTGTCCGGTTCCCAGGCGCTCCGGCGGGTGGCCTTCGTGGACTACCCGGGCGAGAGCGACACGGGGGCCGTGGGTCGGCCTGCTGGATATCCGATCCCGGACGAGGCGTTCCAGTTACCCGACTTCATCGAAGGCGCCGTTCCCGGAGGTGGGCCGGATGGGGACCGGCATCTGCTGGTGATCGACCGCGACCGCTGGCTCCTGTTCGAGACCTGGGCCACCCAGTGGAATCCCAACACGCCGGGCTGGGAGGCGGGCTCGGGGGCGACGTTCAACCTGGCGACCAACGCCCGGCGCACCGAGGGCAGCACTTCCGCCGATGCCGCGGGGCTCGCGATCTTTCCGGGACTGATCCGGGCCGACGAGGTATTCGGCCCCGGCGAGATCCGCCATGCATTCCGGTTCACCTCGCGGGGCAGCAACGGCTACGTGTGGCCGGCTTCGCACCAGGCGGGCATCCGCGCAGGGGCGCTGCCCATGGGGGCGCGGCTGCGGCTCAAGGCAGGCAAGGACATCTCCTCCTTCGCTCCTGAAGTGCAGAAGATCTTTCGCGCCATGAAGTCCTACGGGCTCATCCTGGCGGATAATGGCAGCGACATGTATATCCAGGGCACCATGGATGCGCGCTGGAACAACGACGTGCTGAACCCGGCGTTCGGCGCGCTCACGGCGGACGACTTCGAGGTCGTGGCGCTGGGGTGGCGGCCCCAGACCACTTCGGTCCCGTGCGCGTGCCGCAGAAAGGATCTCGCAAGGCCCACGCCCCGGTCTTGACGCCTCCCGGCCCGATCGTGTCTTCTTGGGTATCCTTTCAGATCCAAGTGTCCCCGACCCAAGGAGATCCCCGATGCGGCCCACCTTCGCCGCGCTGATCGCGCTCGCGCTCCTGCCCTGCAGTTCGCACGCCAAGTCCGGCACCAGCCTGCTGGGATTCTCTGCCTCGGAAGCGGATGTGGAGCGAGCCTGGGAGGTCCGCTTCATGGCCATTCCGCGGGCCGACAGCGTGCGGGAAAACGTGCGGCATCTTTCGGCGCGCCCGCACCATTTGGGCTCCCCGTACGATCGCTCCAACGCGCAGTGGATGCTCGCGAAGTACCGCTCCTACGGGCTCGAGGCGCAGATCGACTCGTTCATGGTGCTCTTTCCCACTCCGCGTGAGCGGGTGCTGGAACTGGTGGTCCCGACGCGTTTCACCGCCCGCCTCGCCGAGCCCGCGCTTCCCGGAGATCCCACCTCGGGCCAGACCTCCGAGCAGCTTCCCACCTACAACGCCTATTCGATCGACGGCGATGTCACCGCTCCGCTGGTGTACGCGAACTATGGCATTCCCGACGACTACGACCGGTTGGACCAGATGGGAATTTCGGTCAAGGGCGCGATCGTGATCGTGCGCTACGGGGCCGCCTTCCGCGGGATCAAGCCCAAGGTGGCCGCCGAGCACGGGGCGGTGGGCTGCATCATTTATTCCGATCCGCGCGGTGACGGCTATTTCAACGGGGACACCTACCCCGACGGCGCCTACCGTCCCAAAGACGGCGTTCAGCGGGGCAGCGTACTGGACATGGTGATCCATCCCGGCGACCCGCAGACACCCGGATGGGGCGCTACCGAAGGGGCCCGGCGCATCGATCGCAAGGATGTGGATGTGATCACGAAGATCCCGGTGCTTCCGATTTCCTACGCCGATGCGACCCCGCTGCTCGAGGCGCTGGCGGGGCGGGTGGCCCCCGAGGCTTGGCGTGGAGCGCTTCCGATCACCTACCACGTGGGTCCCGGGCCCGCCCAAGTCCACCTGAAGCTCGCCTTCCAGTGGGACGTGGTGCCGGCGCTGGACGTGGTCGCGACCATCCCGGGCACGGACCGCGCCGACCAGTGGGTGCTGCGCGGCAATCACCACGACGGCTGGGTGAACGGCGCCGCCGATCCGCTCTCCGGCCAGGCGGCGCTCCTGGAGGAGGCCCGCGCGCTGGGCCAGTTGTACAAGGACGGCTGGCGCCCCCGGCGCACGGTGAAGTTCCTTTCCTGGGACGGTGAGGAAGAGGGGTTGATGGGCTCCACCGAGTGGGCCGAGGAGCACGCGGAGGAATTGCAGAAACACGCGGTGCTGTAACTGAATTCCGACAGTAACAACCGCGGCTACCTTGAAGTGGGCGGGTCGCACATCCTGGAACGCTTCATGAACCAGGTCGCCCGGGATGTGCTCGACCCCGAGACCGGGGTGTCCATCGGGCGCAGGCTGCAGCTGCTGCGGATCAAGCTGGCCGCCACGGCCGAGGATCGCGACACGCTGCGCACCGAGCCGGACCTGCGCATCGACGCGCTGGGCTCGGGCTCCGATTACTCCGCCTTTCTGCAGCACCTTGGAATTCCCTGCCTGAGCCTGGGGTTTGGCGGGGAAGGGGACGAGGCTCAATACCATTCGATCTACGACGATTTCCAGTGGTACTCGCACTATGCCGATACCAGCTTTGAATACGGGCAGACGCTGGCGCGCACCTCGGGGCTGGCCCTGCTGCGCATGTCAGGCGCCCGCAGCCTGCCCTACGAATTCCAGAACCAGGCCGCCACGTTCCGCCGTTACGCGGGGGAATTGCAGAAACTCCTGAGAGCCCGCCAGGATGAATCGCGCGAGCGGGGCAAGCAACTGGCCGAGGGACTTTTTGTCGCCACCACCGACCCGCATGAGCTCCTGCCGGTGCCGCCCGCCCTGGACACGCCGCCCGATCTCGACTTCAAGCCGTTGCTGGAAGCCACGGGGCGACTGTCGGACGCGGCCAGGCGCTACTCGGCGGCCCTCGCCGCCACCAAGGAAGCGCACGGAGCCGCGCGGGATTCGGCCTCCACGCTGCTGCAGGCCTCCGAGCAGCGCCTGCTGGGCGCGGAGGGCCTGCCGCGGCGCCCGTGGTTCAAGCACCTGCTGTACGCGCCGGGCTTCTACACCGGCTACGGCGTGAAGACCATCCCGGGAGTTCGCGAGGCCCTGGAGACGCGGCACTGGGAGGAGGCCCACAAGCAGCTCGCGCGAGTGGTCACGGCGCTGGATTCGGAGACCGAACTGGTGAAGCAGGCCTGCGAGGTGCTGGAAGGCTCCCGGCACTAGCGTGGGCTATCGGCCCATGCCTCGCAGCCGGTCCAGGAACACCTGCTCCCGGGCCCGGTCGCCCGTGGGCTCGAAGTAGAAGACCTTGAGCTTGCGGTAGTCCTGGACCACTTCGCTGTCGGTGGGCGGCGGCTGGAGCTTGAAGTACTCGTCCAGGTGCGCCGGAAAGTCGCCCACCTGGGCCCCGCGCGCCACGAACTGACGCACCAGTTCCGGCTCCCATCGCACCAGCTGGGCCACGTGGCTGCCGAACGCAATCGGGACATCGGGAACTCGCGCCCCCAGGTTCAGGGCGCGCATGCCGCTGCGGGAATAGAGGAGGTTCACCCTGCGGCGCCCGAGCAGGTAGTCGATCGAGGCGGTCTTCTCGTGCCCCACCCGGCCGCGCGCGGCAAGGGGCTGTCGGGCGATGGCGCTGTCGGTCAGCCCGGTCGCTCCTTCGATGGCCGTCTCCACCCCGGAGTAATAGACCGAGCGCGCCTCGCCCCCCATGAACACCATTCGCACCGGAAGACCGTCGATATAGGGGCGCATGCTCTCCGCCTGGGTGCGGCTGCGAGTGGTGCGGTCGGGGGTGTAGAAGTTGGGCTCGTTGGCGATGCCGCTCACCATGTCGGTTCCGCGCACCGGATCGGGCATGAGCAGCACGCCCGCGGCCAGGGCTGCCGTGATCCCCGCCGCCACAATCGCGCGGCCCCGCGCCAGCGTCGCCAGCGCCTCGTCCAGGAGCACCAGCAGGAAGGGCGCGATCGGCAGCAGCATGCGCGCGAACATGAAGTCCCCGCCGATCTTCATCACGTAGAGCGAGTGGGTCAACAAGAAGGTCAGCGCCAGCGGCGCGCCGTCCAGGTGGGCCGGCAGCGCATCGTTAGTCCCAGGCGCGGTTCGCGCGCGCAGCCGGGCCACGATCCAAGCCGGGAGCGCCAGGAACAGCGGCCAGTACTTTTGCAGATACACTCGGACATAGACCCATCCCTGGCTCCACCACGAGAGCGCGGCCGACTTGGCGTAGTAGGTGCCTGTTACGACGACCTGGTAGCCAAAGCCGCCGGCCTTCTTTGCGGCGGTCTT
>JANXVU010000022.1 GCA_025351485.1 Candidatus Eiseniibacteriota bacterium
GCCCCAGGTGGTGGATCAGGTCGCGGGATTCGGGGTCGCGCTGAAACTCCTCTCCCTCGAGGTGCCGTTGGGCCGCCAGGCGCTCGAAACAGGCCACCGCGCGCTCCACGTTCCGGAAAGAATTGAGGTTCTTGATCTCGAACTTTTCCCCGTACTGCTGCGCGCCGAACTCCCGAACCGACACGTTCACGTCGCAGCGCAGGCTGCCCTCCTCCATGTTGCAGTCGGAGGCCTTCATGTAGAGCAGCAGCTGCTTGAGCGCGGCGAGGTAGGCGTACGCCTCTTCGCCGCTCCGCAGGTCCGGCTCGCTCACGATCTCGATCAGGGGAACCCCGGCGCGGTTGAAATCCACCCACGAGCCCTCCCGGTCCTCCGAAGGATCGGGGTGGATGAGCTTGCCGGCGTCCTCTTCCATGTGGATCCGCGTGAGCCGGATGCGGCGGGCCTGGTCCCCCACCTCGATCTCCAGGGCCCCACCCTCGCACAGAGGCTTGTCGAACTGGGAGATCTGGTAGTTCTTGGGATTGTCGGGATAGAAGTAGTTCTTCCGCGCAAAGATGCTTTGGTGGCGCACCGTGGCGCCCACCGCGACCGCCATCCGCAGCGCCAGTTCCACGGCCTTGCCGTTCAGCACCGGCAGCGCGCCCGGCGCTCCGGTGCACACCGGGCAGACCAGGCTGTTGGGCGGCGCCCCATACCGGTTGGGGCAGCCGCAGAAGGCCTTGGTCCGCGTGAGCAGCTGGGCGTGGACCTCGAGGCCGATGACGGTTTCGAGCTTCATGCCATGCCCTCCGGCCGCCGGCGGTGGTGATCGGTGAGCTTCTGGAAGGCGTGGCCCACTCGCAGGACCTCGCCATCCGCACCCGGCTTGCCCAGGATCTGCAGAGACAGCGGCAGTCCCGCCCGGCTGAAACCGTTGGGAACCGACAGGGCGGGAAGCCCCGCAAGGTTCACGGCCAGCGTGTACACGTCGTTCAGGTACATGCTCAACGGGTCGGTGATCTTTTCCCCCAGGGCGAACGCGGGCGTGGGTGAAGTGGGCAGCACCACCACGTCGCACTGTTCAAACGCGCGCTCGAAATCGCGCCGGATCAGGGTGCGCACCTGCTGGGCCTTGAGATAGTAGGCGTCGTAATAGCCCGCGCTCAGCGCGTAGGTGCCGATCATGATCCGTCGGCGCACCTCCGGGCCGAAGCCGGAGCGGCGCGTGGAAAGGTACATCCCCAGAAGGTCCGCGGAGGGCTCACGAAGCCCGTAGCGCACGCCGTCGAAGCGGGCCAGGTTGGAGCTGGCCTCGGCCGGCGCCACGATGTAATAGGCGGACAGCGCATAGGAGGGATCCATGAGCTCGACGGTGGCGCGCGCGGCTCCCGCTCCGGTGAGTGTCTCGAGCGAGGCGTGGAAGGCCGCCTTCATCTCGGGGTCCAGCCCCTCCCCTAACAGGCTTTCCGGCACTCCCAGCGTGAGCCCCCGCACGCCGGCGTCCAGCTCCGCCCGGTCCAGGCGCCACTCCCCGGGGCTGCAGGTGGAGTCGAGCGGATCGGGGCCGGCAATCACCGACAGCGCCAGCGCCGCGTCTTCCACCGAGCGGGCGAAGGGCCCGATCTGGTCCAGCGAGGAGGCGAACGCCACCAGCCCGTAGCGCGAGACCCGCCCGTAGCTGGGCTTGAGCCCGGCCACGCCGCACAGGGCGGCCGGCTGGCGCACGCTGCCGCCGGTGTCCGAGCCCAGGGCGATCGGGACCATGTCCGCGGCCACGGCCGCGGCGGATCCCCCGCTCGATCCACCCGGAACCCTGCCCAGGTCCCACGGATTGCGGGTCGGGCCGTACGCCGAATTCTCCGTGGAGGAGCCCATCGCGAACTCGTCGAGGTTGGTCTTGCCCAGGATGATGGCGCCGGCCGCGCGCAGCTTGCGCACCGCGGTGGCGTTGTAGGGCGGACGGTAGCCTTCCAGGATGCGCGAGCCGCATGTGCATGGAGATCCCTCCATGCACATGTTGTCCTTCAGGGCCGCCGGCACTCCAGCGAGCGGGCCCCACTCGGAACGCGGTGCGTCCTCCAGTCGACGGGCCTCGGCGAGCAGTTCCGTGCGGTCTCGCAGATGGAGAAAGGCGTGCACGTCTCCGTCGCGCGCGGCGATGGAGTCCAGCGCGGCCTCCACCACTTCGGTGGGACGCACGGAGCCGGCGCGGAGCCGGGCGGCGAGTTCCATCGCGGTGGCGGCCACTATTCCACCACCCGGGGAACGCGAAAATGACCCTCGCGGCGGGCCGGGGCGCCGGAAAGCAGCGTCTCGGTGGCGAGGCAGGCGCGAGGCTCGTCTTCCCGGCGTGGCAGCTCCGAGGCGCCCACCGCGGTGGTGGGCGGCACCCCCTGCGTATCGAGCTGCGATAGTTTGTCCACGTACCCGAGGATCCGGCCGAGTTCCTCCAGGTATTTCTCGGTGTCCGGCCGGTCGAGCTCGATGCGCGCGAGGCGGGCCACGTGGCGGATGTCGTCGGCGGTCAGTTTCATGGGTCTCCTAGAAGTCTTCTTCCACGTACCGTGCGAGGATCTTTCGCCGCACTCCGCCGGCGAATTCGACGGTGAGCTTGGCCTGCGAACCCTTGCCCTCCTGTTCCACCACCCGACCCGGGCCGAACTGTGCGTGATTCAGGAACCGGCCCACCCAGGAGGTCCCGGCGGGTTCGGCGGCCGCAGGCGGCGCGGCCGACTGCAGCCGCGGTCGTTCGGTCGGGAGCGTGCCTCGGGAAGGAGCCGGCGCTCCACGCAGCAGTTCGCCCGGAATCTCGGCGAGGAAGCGCGACGGCATCGAGGCCCCTGAAAGATCGTAGCGCCGGCGGAACCGCGTGCTGGTGAGAACCAGCTGGTCTTCGGCCCGGGTGAGCGCCACGTAGAACAGCCGCCGCTCCTCCTCCAGGTGGCTCGGTTCGGTGGAAAAGGACGTGAGCGGAAACAGCCCCTCCTCCAGTCCCACCACGAACACCACCGGAAACTCCAGCCCCTTGGCGGCGTGCGCGGTCATCAGCGTGACCCGTTCGCCGCCCTCGGCCATGCGGTCCACGTCCGCGATCAGCGCGGCCTCGGCCAGGAAGCCTTCCAGGCTGGGATCCTCGGCCCGCAGCGCGAACGCCGCGGCGCCGCCGACGAATTCGTTCACGTTGGCCACCCGTTCTTCGGCCGTGTCGGGCTCCGACTGCGCCAGGTACTTGCGGTACTCCAGGCGCTCGATCAGCTCCTCGGCCACCAGCGTGATGTCCTCGCCGGTGAGCTTGCGCAGGTCGCGCAGAAGATGGACCAGCTGCAGGGCGCCGGCGTTGCGGGCGCCGGTCAGCCGCCCTTCGTCCGCCCACTGGAACAGGGCCGACTGGAGCGGAAGGCCAGTCTCCCGGGCCGCCTGGTCGAGTTTCTCCAGGAAGGTGGCGCCCATTCCCCGCGGTGGAACGTTGCAGATCCGGCGGAAAGCAAGGTCGTCCTCGGGATGCAGGAGCAGGCGCAGGAAGGCCAGGAGGTCCTTCACCTCCCGCCTCTGGTAGAAGGCCACGCCGCCGACGAGCTGGTAGGGAGTTCCGGAGCGCCGCAGTGCGCCTTCCAAGGCGCGGGACTGAGCGTTGGTTCGATATAATACGGCAAAATCCCCGGTGGTCAACCCGGCCTCGATCCCCCTGGCGATGCGGCCGCGGACCAATTCCGCCTCGGCCTCTTCGTCGGCGGTCTCGACCCATTCGATGAGCGTCCCGGGCTCGCGCTCCGACCACAGCTCTTTGCCCTTTCGGTTGCGATTGTGCCGGATCACCGCGTTGGCGGCCTTCAGGATGGTCATGGTGGAGCGGTAGTTCTGCTCCAGGCGCACCACCTGCGCATCCGGAAATGCCTGCTCGAAGCGCAGGATGTTGGTCGGATCCGCTCCCCGCCAGCCGTAAATGCTCTGGTCGTCGTCCCCCACCACGAAGATGTTCCGGTGCACGCCGCCCAGGCGCCGAACCAATTCGACCTGGGCCGTGTTGGTGTCCTGGTACTCGTCCACCAGCACGTGCCGGAAACGCCGCGAGAGCGATTCTTCAATGTCGGGGCGCTGCCGAAGCAGGGCCAGGGTCCTGACGATGAGGTCGTCGAAATCCAGCGCGGAGGCCCTGGCCAGGGCCGCCTCGTACAGGCCGTACACCTGCCCCGCCCTCCGGTCCAGCGGCCCGCGGGCCTCCCGGGCCAGTTCCTCCGGCGATACTCCGGCTTCCTTGGCGTCCGAGATCCGGCCCAGGATCTTCTTGGGAGTGGCCTCGCGGTCCGCGCCCAGGCCCATTTCCCGCAGGATTTCTTTCACCACCGACACCTGGTCGTCGTAGTCGTAGATGGAAAAGTTTCGCGGGATGCCGATCTCCGGGCCGAAACGCCTCAGGATGCGGACCCCGGTCGAGTGAAACGTTCCCACCCACATTCCCTGGGTCGATCCCACGAGCGCGGCGATCCGCTCACGCATCTCGGCCGCGGCCTTGTTCGTGAAGGTGAACGCGACGATCTCCTCGGGGCGCACCTGCTGCCCGGAGATCAGCCAGGCGATTCGACTGGTGAGGACCCGGGTCTTCCCGCTTCCCGCCCCGGCCAGCACAAGGAGCGGTCCGCCGGGGTGGCGGACCGCGCGCTCCTGGGGTTCGTTGAGGCCTGTCGTCAACTCAGAATTCGGGGCCAATGGAAAAATGCCACTTGGGCTTCTTTTGGGGGTTGGTGAGGGTGGCCTGGGTGGGCCATGCCAGGTCCAGGTGCATCAGGAAGTACGCCACGTCCGCGCGGATTCCGAAGCCGTAGCTGGCGCGCGGGTCCACGAAATGCAGCGAACCCCCCGAGTTGGAAAACACCCGGACCCCGTGGTTCCAGGCCGCTCCGGCATCGGCGAAGAGCACGCCTTCGATATTGAAGAACGAAATCGGCAGCGGAGCGTTGAGCCCCAGGTGGGTGATGAACGGGAAGCGGAATTCCACGGTGCCGAGCGCCGCCTTGGCCCCGGAGAGGACGGAGACCGATCCATTGGTATTGGAAAGGTCGTCGTAGCCCCGCAGGGTCGAGGGCCCGCCCAGGAAGAAACTCTGCGGGTCGCGGCCGAAACTGCCGATGCCGAGCCCTCGGAACGCGAAGCTGTATCCGCGGCCCACGTGCAGGTAGGTGCGGTAGTCCAGGGAGATCGTGGTGTAGGAAAGGCTCTCCTTGCCCAGCGGCACCGCCTGCGTGCCGCTCAGGATCCAGCGGCTGCCATCGACCGGGCCGAAGTAGCTGTAGAGCACGTTGTCGTGCACCAGCGACAGCGAGGGGGCCGCCAGCAGATTGGTGGTGTCGGAGGCCTGGAACAGAAACCCGTCCGAGTCGTACTGAAGGTTGTCCCGCTTGACCACCTGCAACGAGAGATCAAAGTCCAGGCGGCGGAACTTGCTGAACGGATAGCTCGCCTGCCCCACCACGCCGAAGTTCCGTTCCGAGAAATAGCGGGCCTCGGAGAACTGCTCTCCCAGGCCGGTGACC
>JANXVU010000023.1 GCA_025351485.1 Candidatus Eiseniibacteriota bacterium
CCCACCCGCTCCTCGCCGTAGCTGAACCAGGTGCCGCTCTTCTGGATGACGCCCTCCTCGACTCCCATGTCGAGGATTTCGCCCTCCTTGGAGATGCCCTCGTTGTAAATGATATCGAACTCCGCCTCGCGGAACGGCGCGGCCACCTTGTTCTTGACCACCTTGACCCGGGTGCGGTTGCCCACCACCCGGTCGCCGTCCTTGATGGACTGGATTCGCCGGATGTCCATGCGAACCGAGGAGTAGAACTTGAGCGCGCGCCCTCCGGCAGTGGTCTCGGGATTGCCGAACATGACCCCGATCTGCATGCGGATCTGGTTGATGAAGATCACGCAGGTCTTGGACTTGGAGATGATCCCGGTGAGCTTGCGCAGCGCCTGGGACATGAGGCGGGCCTGCAGGCCCATGTGGCTGTCGCCCATCTCCCCTTCGATCTCCGCGCGCGGCACCAGGGCCGCCACCGAGTCGATCACCAGCACGTCCACCGCTCCCGAACGCACCAGGTGCTCGGCGATTTCCAGGGCCTCTTCGCCGGTATCGGGCTGCGAGACGTGGAGCTGCTCGATGTTCACGCCGAGCTTCTTGGCGTAGGCCGCGTCCAGCGCGTGCTCGGCGTCGATGAACACCGCGTTGCCGCCTGCCTTCTGGGCATTGGCGATGATCTGGAGCGTGAGGGTGGTCTTGCCCGAGGACTCCGGCCCGTAGATTTCCACCACCCGGCCGCGGGGAACTCCGCCCACCCCGAGGGCCACGTCCAGACCCAGCGATCCGGTGGAGATCACGTCCACCGGGACCAGCGCCCGGTCGTCGCCAAGCTTCATGATGGAACCCTTGCCGAACTGCTTCTCGATCTGGGCGACCGCCATTTCCAGGGCCTTGGAGCGCTCTTTGTTTGGAACGTACGAGGACATTCGATGTACTCCTTTACAGGGGTTCTTGGAGGGGCCGCCCTTTCGGGCCTTCCTTGATCGCCATGGTGGCCTCGGCGAACCCCCCGGCCCGGGGAAATGGCCCCGCGGCCCCAAGGCTCGCCCGCTTGAAATCCTGTACCAAAGGCTAGCCCCTTGGCGGGAGCGGGTCAAGAAGAAAGTGAACATATGGGCAGTAATGGAGTTTGTTTAACTGCAACAACTTCCGACCTTACTTGACAGGAAGGGCCGCCCGGAACACCATTCGGCAAGCTGATCCACCGCCGCGGCGCAGCCGCGGAAACCCACACCCTTCGAGGGACGAATGCCCCAGGTGAAGATCTCCCCCGAAATTCGCGCCTACATCCGGAAGACCGAGGCCCTGTCGGACAAGAAACGCTACATGGCCATGCTCAAGGCCGCCCCGGCCCGGTACGAGCGGGCCCTCAAGGGACTCACGGACGCCCAGCTCCGCCGGCGCCCCTCCCCGAAGAAGTGGAGCATCAAGGAAATCATGGGCCACATGGCCGACTCGGAGATCGTGTACGGCTACCGCTACCGGATGGTGCTGGGCGAGCCGAAGCCGCAAATCATCGGCTACGACCAGGCCGCATGGGCCGAGGCGCTCCACTACCGGAAGATGCCGATCAAGGGGATGCTCGAAAAGTTCAAAGTGCTGCGGGCCGACAACCTGGCCATTATCCGCTCGCTGAGCAGCAAGGAGCGCGAGCGCTACGGGGTGCACAACGAGCGCGGCAACGAATCCATCAATCGCATCGCCTACCTGCTCGCGGGACACGATCTGAACCACCTGCAGCAGATCCTGGCAATCAGGAAGAAGTTCGGCTGGTAGATTCAAGGGGCGGGGACTTCCCGCCCCTTTTTGATTCCATCCCAAGGAGGATCCACTTGAAGAAGAAGTCCAAGAAGGGCGCCATGGCGCCCGAGCTGCGCGCCTACCTGGACCGGCTCAAGAGCTACATCAAGGGCAAGGATCCAATGGCGCTGCTCAAGAGCGCTCCGGGCCGCCTGGAAAAACTGGTGAAGACCATGAAGACCGCCGAGCTCAAGCGCCGGCCGGCCAAGGGCAAGTGGAGCATTCACGAACAGATCGGCCACATGGCCGACGTGGAGTCGGCGTTCGGCTGGCGCTTCCGCCGCGCGATCGGCGAGCCGGGCAAGGGCGTGGAAGGGTTTGACCAGGATGCCTGGGCGGAAAAGATGGAGTACCGCAAGATGCCGGCCAAAGCGCTGCTGGAGAGTTACAAGGCGCTTCGCACGGCCAACGTGCACCTGCTCACCCACGCCCCGAAGAAGGCGCGCGAGGGCGGGTACATCGTTCACCCGGAGCGGGGCCGCCAGACGGTGGAGACGCAGGCCACCCTGCTGGCGGGCCACGACGTGAACCACCTTCTACAGATGCAGAACATCCGGGCCAAGTTCCAGAAGAAGGCCTCGGGCCAGCAGAGCCGCAACCAGACCGGGCTGCGCCGTCCGGTGCGCAAGGCGAAGAAGGATTGAGCGGCTCGGAAGCGCCCCGGCGACCGGAAAAAGGCGCCGTGGTGGTGGAGCTGGACATCTACGGGTCCGACATCGACTTCGCCGGGGTGGTCTCCAACACCGTCTACCTGCGCTGGTCGGAGATCTGGCGAACCGAATTCCTGGCTCGGCTGGGGCTCACCCTGACGGAGATGGTGCGCACCGGGCTCCTCCCCACCGTGGTCCGGCACGAGGTGAACTATCGCCGGTCCATGCGTCTGGGACAGCGGGTGCGCATGGAGGGATGGGTGGAGGCGATCGGAAACTCGTCGGTCAGCCTGTGGCTGGAGATGCGGGACGCCGGAACCGACGAGCTCGCGTGCGAAAACCGGCAGGTGATCGTGATGGTGGACGGAAAGACCGGCGAGAGCACCCCGATCCCGTCGGGGTACAGGGAAAAACTGGCGGCGATGCGCCAGGGCGGCCCGGCGCCGCTCTAGGGCGCCCGGAGAGCGAACGAGCGCATCACCGAGTACTGGGTTTCGCGCGCCCGCTGAAAGCTTCTCACCAGTTCCACGCGCTCCACGGTGAAGCTGCACGGGGGCGGGGGGAGCTTCTTGAACAACGCCGGAAGCGCTTCCGGCGCGATCGGCCCCTTCACTCGCCCCACCGTGAGGTGCGCGGTGAAGGGATTCTCGGCCTTGCCCAGGCCCTCGTGGACCAGCGACTGCTCGAGGTCCGCGGCCAGGCCCACCAGGTTGCCCCGACCCACCTCCACGCCGATCCACGCCACACGCGGATGGTGCAGGCTCGGAAAAGCCCCCGAGCCGGCGAGCGAAAGCTCGAAGGGCCGGTGCGCCAGGGAGGCCGCCTCAGCCGCCCGCGCGCAGGATTCCAGCTGCACGTCCTCCACCGCCCCCAGGAACCTCAAGGTCAGGTGCATGTTGCCCGGCTTCACCCAGGAAATGGCGCGGTACTCCCGGCGAAGGGAATCCACGTAGCCGACCAGGATGTCCCGCACCTGGCTGGGCGGGAACACCGCGAAGAATGCCCGGGTCATGGAAGCACCTTGATGGGGAGCCCGAGCAGATGGCGTCGCACCAGGTCCAGCGCCATGGTGGAGGCCCGCTGGCGGATCAGCTCGCGGTCGCCGGCCAGCTGGAAGCGGCAGGCCACCGCTCCCTCACCCCAGTCGAGCCCCATGAACACCAGGCCGACCGGCTTTTCGTCGGTGCCGCCGGTGGGCCCGGCGATCCCGGTCACCGAGACCGCGATCGAGGTGGCGGCGCGCTCGCGCATGCCGGAGGCCATCTCCATCGCGACCTCGGGGCTCACCGCGCCGGCCGTCTTCAGGACCGAAGCCTTGACCCCCAGCAACTTTGTCTTGGAGGCGTTGGAGTAGGTCACCACCCCGCGGTCGAACCACGCGGAGCTTCCGGACACGCGCGTGATCCGCTCCGAAATGAGCCCGCCGGTGCAGGACTCCGCCGCGGACAGCGTCTTGTGCTGGTGGAGCAGCAGCCTTCCGACCACCGCCTCCAGCGTGTCCTCTCCCTCGGCAAACACGTGGTCGCCCGCGGCGGCCAGGAGCTGCGCGCGCACCTCGGAGAGCTGCCCTTCCACCTCCTCGGGAGAGCCCCGAAAGCTCACCCGCAGGTCCACTCCCGCCACGCCCGGCAGGAACGCCAGGGTGGCGGCCCCGGGCAGGGTGCGCTCGAACTCGGAAAGCTTCTCGGCCAGCGCCGACTCGGCGATGCCGCAGGTGCGCAGCACCAGGTGGGTGATGCGCCCACCCCCCGTGCGCTCTCCCAGCCACGGGACGACGGTTTCCTTGAGCATGGCCTCCATTTCCCACGGCACGCCGGGAAGCGCCATGACGTGGAGCCCTTCGTGAGCGATCAGCAGGCCGGGGGCGGTGCCCTTGGGATTGGGGATCACCTCGGAGCCGCGCGGGAGCAACGCCTGGACCTCGTTGATCGGGGCCATCTTGACCCCGCGGCGATCGAAGAAGGCGCGGATCCCGGCCAGGGCCCGGTCGTCCAGCACCAGCGGCCGCTCCAGCACCTGGGCCAGCACCTTGCGGGTGAGGTCGTCCGGGGTGGGGCCCAGGCCGCCGGTCAGGATCACGAGGCGCGCATGTCGCAGGGCCATCCGGAGCGCCTCGCCGATCTCGTCCACCACGTCGCGGCAGGAGGCGTGCCACACCACTTCCGCCCCGGCGTCGGTGAGCCCGCCCGCCAGATGAAAGAAATTGGTGTCCGCGGTGCGGCCGGAGAGCACCTCGTTGCCGATGGTGACGACCGCCACGGTGTACGACTTGGAGTGTCTGGCCATTTCAGGTTGTCCGGAGGGAAAGGCTACAGGATGATATGCGCGCGGCCCAGGAGCCATCCCGCGCCGCGCAGGACGGCCAGAGCGTACAGCCCGGCAAAGATGTCGTCCATCACCACCCCGATCCCGCCGGGCAGCTCTTGCGCGTTGTAGGCCGGAGGGGGCTTGAGGATGTCGAAGAAGCGAAAGAGCAGGAAGCCGACGAGGGCCGCCAGCAGGTTGTGGTAAGGGGCGAAGGCCATGGTGATGAGCATCCCCACCACTTCGTCCAGCACGATCGGGTGGGCGTCGTGCCCGAGGCTCTTCTCGGCCTCGCCGCAAATCCAGAAGGCCGCCAGCGCCAGGGCGGCCGTGAATCCCAGGTACAGCGCCGGGGGCCAGGCGGACATCCACCACCACAGGGCGAGCGTCAGGAGGGAGCCGAACGTGGCGGGCGCGACGGGAAAGTACCCGGCCCCGAAGAGCGTGGCCAGGGCGACGGAGATCCGCCTCACAGGAGCATCGCGGGCTCGGTGAGCGACTGCGGGGCCTCGCGGGCGGACTCGGCCTGGAAAGCGCGCAGCACCAGCTTCAGGCTGGTCTTGAGCGTTTCCATGACCGCTCCTCCCTCCACCGCCACCGCCTGGAACGAAGGCCGACCCCAGGGGTTGAACTCGGCCTCCATCCGCTCCACCGGAACCGCGTCCGGAAGGTCCCGCTTGTTCCACTGGTAGACCAGCGGCAGCTCACGCAAGTTTACCTGGTAGCCATCGAGCAGCCGGTTCAGGTCGCGCCAACTGACCCGGTTGCCGTCCTGCCGGGCCGGGGAGGAATCGCCCACGAACACCACGCCGTCGGCGCCCTGCAGGATCACCCGGCGGCTGGCCTGGTAGATCATCTGGCCCGGCACCGTGTACAGCATGAAACGCGCGCGGTACCCCGACACCTCGCCCAGCGACACGGGCAGGAAGTCGAAGAACAGCGTGCGCTCCTCGTCCGTTTTCAGGGAAACCAGGTTGCCGCGGTAGTTTTCCGGAGTGTGGGCGTGGATGTAGGTGAGATTGGTGGTCTTCCCGCCCAGTCCCGGGCCGTAGTAGACCACCTTGAATTGAATTTCACGACGGTGATAGTTGACGAGCGCCATGGATGCCTTCCTGGGGCGCCCTGCTTCCCCGGCCTAGATTCCGAACGCGCGATCGAGCTCGGATTCCATGCCGCGCACGAGTTCTGCGTCGATTTCCGGGACCGGCGGAACGGCGACCTGTCTCTTGTCGAAAAGCCTCTGGAAGCAGTCGCGAAGGTCTGTTACGCACCGCTTGATGCGGTGGCGCACGATTCCGAGCGAGGTGCGCTTGTCGTACACCACGGCCAGGATGACCTTCGGGTTCACGCGGGTCAGGTACAGGTTCTGGCGGCCGCCCTGGTGCACCAGCGTGTTGAAGCCGTCCTCGCCCAGAAGGCGGGCCAGCTCGCTGTTGGCGGCAAAATCGGCGGAAACCAGGCTTGCGAACGCGTGCAGGTCGAAATCGGGAGTGGTTCCGGCGTTGAGGACGAGCTGTCCCGACTTGTCCACCAACAGCGCGCCTTGCGCGTAGGCGGTGTCGAGCAGCTCTTTGAGAATCACCTGGATGGACCCGATGTCTTCTTCGTACAGAGCCCAGTTACCCATGGGGGGCTTCCTCCTTGACGATCACCCGCGGCAGAATCGCGAGCGGCCAACTCCATTGGCAACCGCAAGCTATCACCCGCTGCGCCCGGGGGTCAACGATATATTTACCATATGGTTTCGGAATTCGATCTTCCGCCCCGGATGACAGCCCGGGCGCGCTCGCGTATGCTGCGTTTCCCATGGAAACCACCACCTCCTCCGCCGTCATCCAGGTTCGCGGCCTGGTCAAGAAGTACGGCGAGTTCACCGCCGTGGACGGCATCAGCTTCGAGGTTGCCCCGCGCGAATGCCTGGGCTTCCTGGGGCCCAACGGGGCCGGAAAGACCACCACGGTCAAGGTGATCGCATGCGCCTCCCCCTTCACCTCGGGATCGGTGACCGTGCTGGGCCACGACGTCACGCGCGAGCCGCGCCGGGTCAAGGAGCGCCTGGGCGTGTGCCCGCAGGACAACAACACCGACCCGGATTTCAGCGTGGCCCGCAACCTGGAAGTATACGCCCGCTACTTCGGCATTCCCTCGCGCGAGGCCCGCGCGCGCGCCGCCGAGCTGCTCTCGTGGATGAACCTTGGCGAGAAGGCCAACGCGAAGATCGCCGCGCTCTCGGGCGGCATGCACCGCCGCCTGGTGATCGCCCGCGCGCTCATCAACCGCCCCGAGGTGGTGCTGCTGGACGAGCCCACCACCGGGCTGGACCCCCAGGCGCGCCATGCCATCTGGGACCTGGTGCGCGACCTCAAGGCCCGCGGGACCACGATCCTCCTGACCACCCACTACATGGAAGAGGCCTCCCAGCTGTGCGACCGGGTGCTGTTCATCGACGGGGGCAGGATCCTGCTGGAGGGCGCCCCGCGCGACCTGATTGCCCGCGAAGTGGGCCGCGAGGTGCTGGAATGCTGGAACTACGGCCCGGAGCTGGCCGGGTGGGCCCGGGAACGCGGGGTGAGGCACGAGGAGAGCGGCGGGCGCATCTTCCTGCATCCGGGCGGAGACGGCGAGGCGCTGAAGGATTTCGAAAGCCGGTTCCCCCACCAGGAACGGCTGCTGCGCCTGGCCACCCTGGAGGACGTTTTCCTGAAGCTGACCGGGCGGGTTCTCCGCGAAGGAGCCTGAAATGTTGTGGGTGTTCGTGATCGCGGCGGCAAAACTGCTGTTCCACCTGGCCACCGCGAAACAGTACGGCTACTTCCGCGACGAGTTCTACTACATGGCGTGCGGCCGCCACCTGGCCTGGGGCTACGTGGACCAGGCCCCGATGATCGCCATGGTGGCCGCGGTCAACCACGCTCTGCTGGGCGACTCGCTGCTGGCGCTTCGGCTGTGGCCGGCCCTTGCGGGCGCGGGCGTGGTGGTGCTGGCGGGACTCATGGCGCGCGACCTGGGCGGCGGAAGGATCGCCCAGGCCATGGCCGCGCTGGCGGTGCTGTTCGCCCCCGTCTATCTGGGGACCGACCACCTATTCACCATGAACGCGCTCGAAACGCTGTTCTGGGCCCTCGCCGCGTGGACCCTGGTGCGCATCCTCCACAAGGAGGAGGCCCGGCTGTGGCCGCTCTTCGGGCTCATCGCCGGCCTGGGGCTGATGAACAAGCATTCCACCGCGTTCTTCCTGGTGGCCCTGTACGCCGGCATGCTGATCTCGCCGGGCCGCCGGCGGCTCGCCGCTCCCGGGCCGTGGATCGCGGCGGGCATCGCCGCGATCCTCTTCTCCCCCAACGTGATCTGGCAGGAGCAGCACGGCTGGCCCACGCTGGAATTCCTCCGGAACGCCGAATCGCACAAGAACCTGGCCATGCCACCGCTCGACTTCCTGAAGGCCCAGGCGCTGGTGCTGGGCCCGCTGTCCGCGCCGCTCTGGATCGGGGGTCTGCTGTGGTGCCTGTTCGCCACCGGGGCGCGCCGGGTGCGCACGCTGGGGTTCGCCTACCTGCTGATCACGGCGTTCTTCCTGTCGCGCCATGCCAAGGTCTACTACCTGACCCCGGTGTACCCGATGCTGTTCGCGGCCGGCGGGGTGGCCCTGGAGGAGTGGCTGGCGCGCGCCCGCGCGCGTTGGGCGTTGGGCGTCTATGCCGTGGCGCTCTCCGCCGCCGGAGTGCTGGCCGTGCCCCTGGCCGTGCCGGTCTTTCCGGTGGAGCAGCAGATCGCCTACATCAGGAAGGCCGGCATCGCGGAGATCCGCACCGAGCGGCATCGGCAGGCGCGGCTTCCCCAGACGATGGCGGACATGTTCGGGTGGGAGGAGATGGTCGCGGACGTTTCCCGGGTCTACCACGCTCTGCCGGCCGCCGAGCAGGCGCGGTGCGCCATCTACGCGAACAACTACGGGCAGGCCGGCGCCATCGACTTCCTGGGCAAGCGCTACGGACTGCCGGGCGCCGTGAGCGGGCACAACAGCTACTGGATGTGGGGACCGGGGGATGGAACGCGCGGCGACGTGGTGATCTGCGTGGGAGAGGACTCCTCGGACGTGGCGGGGACCTACAACGAAGTGACCGTCCAGGCCCACCATCCCTCGCCCTATGCGATGCCGTTCGAGATGGACGCACCCATCGTGGTGGGCCGGCGGCCCAAGTTCACGCTGCGCGAGGTCTGGAAAAGCTGCAAGCACTACATCTAGGCGGGCAGCCGGTCCAGCGCCTCCCGCACCTTTCTGGCCAGGGTGGCGGGCGTGAAGGGCTTCTGAAGAAAGTCCACGCCCAACCCTTCGCCATCCGGCCTGTCGGCGGCCATCTCCGAGTAGCCGGATATGTACAGCACCGGCACCTCCGGCCGTAGCAATCGCACCCGGGAAGCCAATTCCGCACCGCTCATGCGCGGCATGACCATATCGGTCAGGAGCAATTGAAAGTCGGGATTCTGCTGCGCCAGCTGGAGCGCCAGCTCCCCCTGGTCCGCCTCGATCACGCGGTAGCCCTGGGCCCTCAGGACATGCGAAGCCAGGTCTCGCACCTGCGCCTCGTCCTCCGCCAGGAGGATCGTCTCGCGCCCCCGGGGCATGTCCAGATCGGCGGGTGGCGCGGGGCCTGTCCGCTCGGCCTCGCCGGATGCCACGGGCCAAAGGATCCTGAAAGTAGTTCCCGCTCCCGGCGCGCTGTCCACCCAGATGTGGCCGTTCCCCTGCTTGACGATTCCGTAGCAGGTCGCCAGTCCCAGTCCGGTGCCCTTGCCAAGCTCCTTGGTGGTGAAGAACGGCTCGAAAATGTGCGCCCTTGTGTCCTCGCTCATCCCGCTGCCAGTATCGGAGACGCTCAGCATCACGTACTCGCCGGCCGGCACTCCTTCCCGCCGCGGGCCACCGCCTTCCTCCTCGCGAACGCACGCGGTCTTGATAGTGAGCGTTCCACCTCCTGGCATGGCGTCCCGCGCGTTCAAGGCCAGGTTCACCAGCACCTGTTCGATCTGGCCGATGCCCGCGCGAATCGCGGCGCCGCCGGCGTCCATCCGAGTGATCAGCTCCACGTCCGAGCCGATCAGCCGTCGCAGCATTTGCTCCATCTTGGAAGCCAGATCGTCCAGGTCCACCACCTTGACTTCCACCATCTGCTTG
>JANXVU010000048.1 GCA_025351485.1 Candidatus Eiseniibacteriota bacterium
CCCAGGACACCCTTCGCCGACAACCGGGTCCGTCCGGCTGGTTTGCGCGATCCGCGCAATGCCAAAGTCCGCGACCAGCGCGAACCCGTGCGAGAGCAGAATATTTTCGGGCTTCACGTCACGATGGACGATCCCCTGGGAATGGGCGTGCTCAAGGGCGCTGGCAACCTGGTGGACCAGCCGGAGGGTCTCCTCCAGCGGCAGGTGCTTCTCGCGCACCAGCCTCGCACGCAAGGAATCGTCTTCGATGTGCGGCATCACGTAATACAACTGCCCGCCGTCGGCGCCGGAATCATGCAGAGGCAGGATGTGCGGATGCGTCAGCTGCGCGGCGATGTCGATCTCGCGCAGAAAGCGATCGTGTCCGATGGCCGCGGCGATCTCGGGCTGCATGACCTTGAGCGCGACCCTGCGGCGATGCTTCGAATCGTCCGCCAGGTAGACCGAGGCCATGCCTCCGGTGGCGATCCTTCGAATGATGCGGTAGCTCCCGACCTGGCGCCCCTCCGCCATGCCTTCGGGAATTCCCAGCGCGTCACGGGCGTGGGCAAGGATCCGCGGATCCCGGAACAAACTCTCTGCCGCCGGCAGGGCAAGGAGCAGGGACTCCACTTCGGCCCGAATTTCGGTGTTCTCTCCACAGGCGCGGTCCAGGTACGCGGACCGCTCCTCCGGCGGCAGCGCCCGCGCGCTAGCAAAGACCTCCGCCGGGTCCGGGACCGGATTGGATTTGCTCATACCCGCAATCCCTGGAGCGGGGTGCCGACTTGCCTGCAGGGAATCTTCACGACAGCTCCTTACGCCCGGTTCGGGGTGGCGACCGGCCAACACGTGCGATCCCTGCCCAGGCCGGATTCTATCACCCGGGGCAGGCCCGGCCCCCCAAATTCGGGAGCCGGCTCGCGGCAGCGCCTTCCGGGCTTTCGGTGACCGGCCGCTTGCCCCGCCTACGGCGTTGGGCGATATTCGGGTCGCGGCGGGCGTGCAGGGCCCAACCGGACCTGCCGCCTCCCCGGATGTTGAGCAACCTTCTTCCATCTTCACGCGCGCGAGGCTCCCTTTGGCCAGGACCACCAAGACATGCAAAGTATCCAGCGCCCAGGCCGGCCGGGTGGACCTGGTGGTGCAGGCGCTCACCAGGTTCTCCCGCGCCGAGGTGCGGGGCCTGTTCGATCACGACTGCGTGACCATCGACGCCCGCCCGGCGCCGGAGGCCGGGGAGCGGGTAGCCGGCGGCGAAACCGTGGAAGTGATCTACGACCCGCACAGCCGCTACCAGGAAAAGCCGCGCGTGCGCACCGACCGCACCTTCAAGGTCCTTTACGAAGATGACGAGGTCATCGTGGTGGACAAAGCGGCCTTCGTCCTGACCGTGCCCACGGACAACAAGGAGGACGACACCCTGGTGCAGCGGATCGGACAGTACCTGGGCAAGGGCGGCCGGGCCCGGCCGGTGCAGGTGGTGCAGAGGCTGGATCGGGGCACTTCGGGGGTGCTGGTGTTTGCCATCACCCCGACGGCGGCCACCGAGCTGATCCGGCAGTTCAGCCGGCACGAGCCGCGGCGCGAATACCTGGCGCTGGTGGCCGGCAACGTGCCGGAAGACAAGGGCACCATCGAAAGCCGGCTGGCCACGAACAAGGGGCTTTCCCGTTACTCGACGCCGAACGCCTCGGAAGGTGAGCGGGCCGTGACCCATTGGCAGGTGGAGGCGCGCTTCACGGGGGCCACGCTCCTGAGGGTGAGGCTGGAGACCGGACGCCGAAACCAGATCCGCGTCCATCTGGCCGAGGAGGGACATCCGGTTCTCGGCGACACCCGCTATCTTCCCGACCGGGCGCGCCACAAGCTCTGGAACGCCAAGCGCCAGGCGCTGCACGCGGCGCTGCTTGCTTTCCGTCATCCCGTGACCGGGCAGGAGATGCGATTCGAATCGCCGCTGCCGTCGGACTTCCAGAAGGTGGTGGATGCGATGCGGCGGGACAGGCGCTGAATTCGCAGCGGGCCCGGCGTGGTTCGGCGCAGCAAGCTCCTCCTACCGCTTCAAGAGCCCCGTCCAGTCCAGGATCACGCGCAGCTTACGCTCCGGCGAGGCGGCGATCGGAAGGCTGAACAATGCCCGCTTGCCGTCGTGCGTAAAGTCCGACCCGCGCAAATCGTGCGGCCGGTGGAACAGCAGCTTCGGAGTTCCAAACTGCAGGTCCCCCGCCTGGACGGTCAGCTTCACGCTCATCGCGTCTGGCGTGTTGGCGGCGGAGTAGCACAGCTCGTCGTTACCCCCGAGCCACCACACCCGCAGTGCGCCTCCACTGGACACCCGGACCTTGTGGCCGGGCACGGGAAACGACTGGACATAGACGTCCTCGAAACCGGCTTCGTTGGACAGGTAGGCGATCCAGTGCCCGTCCGGGGATACCGCGGACAGATGCTCCGCGAACCGGGTCTGGATCAGCGGAGTCGCCTTCCCACCCCCCTCCACCGGCACGATCCAGATGTCGCGGAAAGTCCCGCCACCGATATCGGTGATCACGAGGCCGTCCCGGGTCCAGCACTCGGGATTCTTGAACAGATCGGTGGTCGTGGGCACAAGCCGCGGCTCCCCGGAACCGTCCGAGTTCATGGTGTAGATCTCTTCCCGTGCCTTGTCACTCAGCGTCCATGCGATCCGGGAGCCGTCGGGCGACCAGACCGGATTGGAATTCACCCCACCGTTGGAGGTGAGCCGGAGCGCCACGGAACGCTGCAGATCGACCCGCCACAGATCGTCCCCGTTCGGGACCGCGGCATACCGGTCGTCCGGAGAGAGGACCGGCCGGCCCCACCGGCCGGGCGCGAGCGGCAGCGTCCCAAGTTCGGCGCCCTCCCGGCCGAACCATTTGAGCTGCGTGTCGGGCAATTGGTCGTCCATGAACACCAGCCGGCCGGCCCGGGAAGCGCTGGCGAACGGTTCGGCGGAAACATCGGAGAACGGCGGCGCGTCCGCCAGCGCGACCGGAGTGGATTCAAGAGCCAGGCTGCGGGCGTTGAACCGCTGCGCCATCACCTTGCCCCCGCGCTCGAAGATCAAGTAGCCCGGTTCGGCATAGATCGGGGCCGACTGGGCGGACATGATCTTGCGCACGGAGCGCGAGCCCAGCGATCCGGCGTAGACGTCAAACCCATTGGGCCCCGCGGGAAGCGACACGTACAGGAAGTGATCCCCATCGGGCAGGAAGCAGGGAAACCGGTGCGCCTCCTCGTGCCGGGTCGCGTCGATCCATGTGGCCTGGACCGGCTCCCCGCCGCTGGCAGGGACGCGGAACAGCGGACCCTGGGCCAGCGGGGCAAACACGATGTCGCCACGGCGATTCCAGGTTCCCCCGCGAGGGCTGCGTGCGTCGCACAACGTGGCCGGGGTTCCGCCCGCGACGGAAATCGTCTTTAGTTTGCCCTCCCCGCCGTCGAGGTATCCCAGCGACCGGGAGTCGGGTGACCAGAAGATTGACCCCATCCCCACGGTTTCCGTCAGCAGCGCGGGCCCGGGCGAATCCAGGCGCTGCACCCACAGTCCGGCCTTGCCGCTCGAGTCCCTGGCGCCGAACGCCACCGACTGACCGTCCGGAGAAACCGTCACCGCCGACAACGATGGTGAGAACTGCCCGTGCGGGGGCGGCGTCAGGGAGAGCTGCACCGGGCGTGACTGGCCGCTTCGCCCAGTCACGAGTAGAAGCGCAACGGCAGCCACGGCCACCAGCGCCGCGACCGCGGCCACGGTCCAGGCCAGCCTCTCCCGGCTTCCCGTCCGTCTGATTACGGGGACCGGAGCTCCGGCCTGCGAGCCCGCCTCCGAGATTCCCTGGAGCTGCAGTTTCACGTCGTGCGCGGTCTGCACCCGCTCCTCGGGGTCCTTGGCGAGGCAGGTCCGGACCAGCCGGTCGAGCCCCGGAGGCGAGAGCGGCGCCACCTGCGAAATCGGCGGCGGCTCGCTGCTCATGATGGAAGAGATCAGGCTGGCCTGGCTGCGGCCGTGGAAGGCGCGCTTGCCGGTGGCCATTTCGTAGAGCACGCATCCGAACGCCCACAGGTCGCTGCGCGCGTCGGCTTCCCGGCCCTCCATCTGCTCCGGCGACATGTACTGGAACGTTCCGACGATGGTGCCCTCGGCGGTCAGCGGCTGGGCCATCGTGGGAGACTGGGTGAGACCCGCCACCGAGACGCTGCTGCCCGGCGCCCCCGAAAGGCCCGTCGCCCGGGCGAGCCCGAAGTCCATCAGCTTGGCGCCGCTGCGGGTGAGCATCACGTTGCCGGGCTTCAAGTCCCGGTGCACCACGCCCGAGCGATGCGCCCGGTCCAGGGCGTCCGCGATCTGAGCGCCGAGCTTCAGCACTTCGGGGCCGGGCAAAGCGCCGTTCGCGAGCCGCGTGGCGAGGGTCTCGCCGTCGACCAGCTCCATGACCAGGAAGTCAGTGTCCCCTTCCCGGCCCACGTCGAAGAGCGTGCAGATGTGCGGGTGGTTGAGGCTGGAAACCGTGCGGGCCTCGCGCTCGAAACGCGCGCGCACCTCGGGGGAATCCGACAGATGCTGCGGCAGCACCTTGACCGCCACGTCGCGCCCGAGCCGGCTGTCGCGGGCGCGGTACACCTCGCCCATGCCGCCGGCGCCCAGGGGCGCGACGATCTCGTAAGGGCCGAGCCTGGTTCCGGGATTGAGGGCCACGTCTTCTCCGTCGGTTTCTTCCGGGTAATCGCGTCAAGCGCGGGGACTTCCAGTTGGTGCGCCGTGAAGACTACCATGCGGGTCGTTTCGCGAAAAAGCGCGAATTCAATGCCGGGTGCGGCGGCGATCAGGCCGGACCGGCGGGATCCACCCCATACTGGCGCATGAGCCGGGAGACGAGCGACCCATCCGGGAATGTCGCCAGCCGCTCCATGCCGGCACGCCTCCCCATCTCGTGCCACAGGTGGACCGCGTGCGTGTCATCGGAAAGATACCGGGAGCAGGCGCGGGGATCATCTCGAAGAGACAGGCGCCACCGGCGCCATGGAATGGGGCAGAACACGCGGGGCTCCTCGACGAGATGGCTCTGCCCGGTCGCCTCCACCACCCGTTGCAGCAGCTTCGGGCCGATGTCGCCCCAGTTCAAAGCGGCGCGGTCGGCCCGGCTGGCGAATTCGTAACACTGGCGGGCGATGTCGTGTTCCGGCGGTAATCTCAGGATGCCGCTTGAAACCTTCGAGCCCCACCAGGAGTGTTCACTGGCGATGACCACGGGGCCGGGAAAGTCGAAGGGCTTCAGACAGACGGTGTCGGTGTCCATCCACCAGCCGCCGCGCTCCAGCAGCAGCTTGTAGCGGAACTGGTTGGAAAAAGCGGAGACGCTGCCTCTGCCCGGGCCCCGCTGGTACCGGAAGATCGCCGTTTCGGGCAGGATCTCCCGGCCGTCCTTCACGATTACCCCGGCGGGAATCCCTGCGACATCTTCGTAGCAATAGAGCTCGTATCCATGGCCGTGCCGCAGGAAGGAGCCCATCGAAAGTCTCTCGATGGGCCCCAGGGCGGCGCCAATCCAGAGACCCCGGATGGTATCGGCCATTCGATTAAAATTCCCTCTCCCGGTTGAGTTGTGACTGAGGCTGGAACACACGAAGCACAACTCGCACATTACCACGCATGCCAAGGCGCGAAACGGAACGAATCGAGCCTGTAGAACCTGCTCGACCGGGGCGGTCCCAGCACCTATATTCTCGCGATGACCAACCCTCCATCCGAACCCAATCCGCCCGAACACGCCGACACCTTCGCGACCGGATTCGCCCGCACCCCCTCGCCCGCGAGCGAGGCTCCCCTGCCCGCCTCCATCGGCCCCTACCGCATCCTGGGCAAGCTCGGGGAAGGTGGCATGGGGATCGTGTACGAAGCGGAGCAGCGAAGCCCCAAGCGACTGGTTGCCCTCAAGGTCATCCGGTCGGGCCACTTCATGGACGAGACCAACGTCCGATTGTTCCGGCGGGAAGTGGAAGTTCTCGCGCGCCTCAAGCATCCGGGCATCGCCGCCGTCTACGACGCGGGGATCACGGAAACGGGCGAGCACTTCTTCGCCATGGAACTGGTGCGCGGGGCCACCCTGGATGTGTTCCTCAACGCCCGGTCGCAAGCCATGAACGACAGCGAGGTGCGCTTCCGGCTCCGGCTGCTCCGGTCGGTCTGCGAGGCGGTCAACTATGCCCACCAGCGCGGGGTGATCCATCGCGATCTCAAGCCGACCAACATCATCGTGCCGGACGTGGACGAGGGCAGCGCGGCCGGCGAGATGCCCGCCGTCAAGATCCTCGACTTCGGCCTGGCCCGGCTCACCGAAAGCGATGTGCACGCCACGGCGGCCACGGAAGTCGGGGTCATCAAGGGAACGCTTCCATACATGAGCCCCGAGCAGGCCCGCGGCGAATCGAGCGAGCTGGACATCCGGACCGATGTCTATTCGCTGGGCACCGTTCTCTACGAAACGCTCACGGGCAAACTCCCGCACGTCCTCGACGGCAAGTCCATGATCGAGGCGCTGCGTGCAATCTGCGAAGAGTCGCCGGTCCCGCTTCGGCGGGCCTGGCGCGGCCCCGGCGGGCTCGATCCGGATGTCGATACCATCGTCGGCAAGGCCCTTCAGAAGGACGTCGTCCAGCGCTACGCCAGTGCCGCGGCCCTGGGCGAGGACATCGACCGCTACCTGGCCGCTCGGCCCATCCTGGCCCGGGCGCCCAGCACGATCTATCTCGCCCGCAAGTTCGTTCGCCGCAACCGCGGACTGGTGGTGAGCATGGCGGCGACGCTGCTGGTGCTGGTTGCCGGCATCGTGGCTTCCGCCACTTTCGGAGTTCGCGAGGGGCGCCAGCGGCGCGATGCGGAGCGGGCCCGGCAGGAAACCGAATCGGTGGTCGACTTCCAGCAGAAGATGCTCGCGGACATCGACCCGAACCGGATGGGGCGGGCCCTGACCGAAGACCTGCGGGCTCGCCTTGCGGCGGGGTTCAAGCAGCGCGGGATGGAGGCCGGCGCTATCCGGAGATCGCTCGACTCGTTCGATGCCGAGATGAAAGCCATCAACCCGACCGATGCCGCGCTGCGGGTGATCGACCAGAATATCCTGCGGCTCTCGCTGGTGGCCGCGGACGCGCAATTCCCGAAAGAGCCGATGATCCGC
The DNA here is from genome assembly GCA_025351485.1 of Candidatus Eiseniibacteriota bacterium. Classification (GTDB taxonomy): domain Bacteria; phylum Eisenbacteria; class RBG-16-71-46; order RBG-16-71-46; family JACRLI01; genus JANXVU01. Next base: position 7,176 of record JANXVU010000048.1, read on the forward strand.
GCCCGCCTGCAGCATTCCATCGGAGCAACCTACATGAGCCTGGGCCTCTACGACCAGGCCGGCCCGCCGCTGCTGGCCGCCCGGGCCACCTACGACAGCCTCCGGGGGCGCGAATCCGGCCCCAGCATGGACGTGGCCACCGACCTGGCCAATGTCTACCACTACCAGGGGGACTACGCGAAAGCCGAGCCGCTCAAGCGTCGCCTGCTGGCAGTTCGGCGCAGGGACCTGCCGGCGGACGATCCCAAAGTGTGGCTGGCCATGAACGACCTGGCGCTGCTGTGCGACGACATGGGCAAGCCTGCGGAGGCCGAAAGCCTTTATGCCCTGACCCTGCCGGGAATGATCCGCGCCAGGGGAGAAGCCGACCGGCAGACGATCGCCGCCATGTCCAACTACGCGTGGATGCTCACCAACGCGGGAAAGTTCGCCCGGGCCGAATCGCTGGGTGTGCGGGCGCTGGCCCTTCGCCGAAGCCTCCTGGGCAACGAAAATGCGGAGACCATGCAGTCGGTGAACAACCTGGCGGTGCTCTACAAGAGGACCGGACGCCTGAAGGAGGCCGAGGCGCTCTACCTGGAGGACTATCAAACCAGCCGCCGGCTCGTCGGCGCGGAACACCCGGAAATGCTGGCGACCATGGCGAACCTGGGACGGCTGTACATGGCTGAAAAGAAGTATGCGGAAGCGGAACAGATCCTCGGGGAAGCCCGGACGATGGCCCGCAAGAACATGCCTCCCGGATTCATGGGCACCGGGATCATCGATCAGAGCTACGGAGAGTTGATGATCGAGTTGCGCCGCTTCCCCGAAGCGGAAGCCCCCCTGCTCGAGTCCTATGGAATCGTGGCGCCGGCGCTGGGCAAGGATAGCCCCGGCGCCGTTCGCTGCGCCGGCAGCCTGGTCAAACTTTACGAGGAGACGGGCCGGCCCGGGAAAGCGGCGGCCTGGAAGGCCAGGGCCAAGCCGGGGGCGTGAGCCTGCCCCCCGGCACGCCGCTCCTAGAGCTTCGAGAACTCCACCCGGCGGTTCATGGCCCGGCCCTCGGGCTTGGTGTTGCTGGAAACGGCCTGCGTGCTGCCCTTGCCGTCGGACGCGAACCGGCCGGCGTCGAGGTTGAACTGCTCCGAAAGCACTTTGGCCACCGAGGCCGCGCGCCGCTTGGAAAGATCCAGGTTGCTCGGGGCGGAGCCCACGTTGTCGGTGTGGCCGGTGATCTTGAGCCTCACGCCCGCGTTGGCCACCATGTACGCCGCAATCTGGCGCAGGATCGGCGCAGACTCCGGCAGCACCACGTCGGATCCCGTCGCGAAGTGGATGCCGTAGGTGACCAGCTTGCCCTTGGCCAGCATGTCCTTGGCCGGCCGGCAGCCCTCGGCAAAGCGGACATTGGTGATCATGGGTTTGTCGTCCGCCCACAGCCGGAATTCCAGGCCGAGAGGCATCCCTCTTTCGCTCCAGATCTCGGGGATATTCACGGCCCGTTGCCGATCAACGTATCCCTTGAGCGCCTTGCCGCGGGCCATGAACATGATGTGGTGGCGCCCGGCGACGGTCCCTTCGCCCTCGTAGGGCGCTGAGCCGCTCAAATCTCCGCTCCGGAAAGCCATGGTCGTGCCCTGCGGAAAGACGACCTCCCACGGGTAGTTGTCCCCGGGCGCGACGCTGCGCACGGTGAGGCTCCCCGAGGAGCCGGACTCGTCGAAGTAATCGAACTCAAGAGTCCAGAATTCGGGAAGCAAGGCGGCCTGGGGCAGCTTCATGCGGATCGTGCCGTCCGAGCCCGCACATCGAAGCCACCGCTCGCCTGCCCGCTCGGCGGTCTCGAATGTCCCCAGTTTCAACGTCCAGCGGGCGGGGAACTCTCCGAGATCGTCCTGTGTAAAATCGTCCATGAAGAGAACGCTGTCGCCGGGGACATAGTCGAACTTGGTGGAGACCGTGGAAACCTTGGCGCCGGAGCCCTTGGCAGCGTCTCCCTCGGCGGCCGAGGATTTCGGGTCTTCCGGAGCGGCCTTGTCCGGGGTCTCGGCGGCCTTGTCGACCTCCTCGGACTTCTTGGTCACCTTTTCGGTCACCTTCTTCTTGAGGCTGTCACCCCACCCGGCGCGCGCGGCCGGAGCCTGCGCCAGGCATGCGAGGACCATCACTGCGAACAGGCACATCTCGGTTTGGCGGCGGTTCATGGCGTCCTCCTGAGTCAGTGCAATAATTCGGCTTCAGGGTGAATGAATGAAGGACTCTATCACTCGCAGCGGGGAGGAACAGCCGCAAAATTCCTGCCCCGGGCATGGCGGCTGCGGTAAAACTGTCGCCCGGAGCCGTTTCCGACTACAGTAGGGCCTGGAGAGTGATGGAAGCCCGGTCCACGGACCTCGCCGTCCGGACCGCAACGCACCCAAGACCGCTTCACAGACCGGGCAGGAAGGGAGACCCCATGGCACCCAGGAAGATGCCTTCGATCCTCAAGCGTCAAAAGGAGGCGCAGCGGGCGGCCAAGGCCAGCCGCAAGCGGGAAGCCAAGCAGATGCGCAGCCAGGCCAAGGCGGCGGGCCTCGTCGACGAGTTCGGCCAGATGATCGAATCGCCGGAAACGACGAGCGAGACGGAGGGAGAGAACACCGGGGCCTGAACCCCGGCGGTACACCGCTCTTCCGGGTCGGCCATCGTCTGCGGCCCGCTTTCCCGCGGCGCCGGCCCGGAGTTATGCTGCAGGGGTAGAAGGAGTCCGCCATGACCCAGCACGCCACCCCGAGCGCCCCCACCGGCGAAGCGCCGCGGGCGATCACGGCATCGGGCACCACGATCCTGTACCGGCTCTACGATGTCGGCTATTCCATTGACCTTCGCCGGGCCCAGGAACTGCTCTCGCAGAATGCCCCTGAACGAGCCCGCCCGCTGCGCGCGGAAGCCCGGGCTATCCAGATTCCCGATCCCCCGCTTCGCGTGTTGCTTGAGAAACAGGCTGTGGAATTCGCCCCGGACCCGTTGGAAGCCGAGGCCTCGGCCAGCATCTTCAGCTTCGGGGTGGTCTCGGTGCGCCTGGCGGCGACCATGCCGCCGGATCTGCCGTGGATGGAGTTCTGCGCATTGGGGAGCCGCATGCAGGCTTCGGCGGCGTTTGTCCCCGCCTTCCAGCGCAGCCTGGAGGCGGTGATGGCGCGCATCGGCCCGGCGGTGCGGCAGCCCGCCTTGTCCCCGGCCATCGAGGAGTACGCGGTGTTCCGGGTGAACCGGCTGGGCGGGCCGTCCGGCGTGGCCGCCTCCGAGCTGCTCTCAGACTCGCGGGTGGCATCCCTGCTGCTCGCTGATCCGCGCCCGCTTTCGACGGCCGCCATGCGGGAGCTCTTGCCCCACCGCTTTTCTTACTACGCGGACGAGCTCGCGGTGGTCACGTGGGACAACGCCCTGCTGGTGGAGCCGAACGCCGAGGACCACGACGTCCAGTTCGTGCTGGAGTTCGCCAACGCCCAGTTGCTGGAATTGCGGGTGTTCGACGGGCTGATGGAGGCCGAGGTGAGCTCCCTGTACCGGCGCATGGCCGGCGCACGGCGCCACTCGCTGGCCCTGCTGAGCTACCCGTTCCGCGGCCAGATGCGGACCGCCCAAACGCTGGTCTCCGACACCACCGACCTGGTCGAGCGGCTGGAAAACTCCTTCAAGATCACCGACGACATCTACCTGGCCCGGGTCTACTCGGCCGCGCTGGAAGTGTTCCGGGCGCGGGCCTGGCGCGCGGGCATCGACCGCAAGCTCACGGCCGTGCGCGAGACTTACACCATGCTGGCGGAGCAGGCGCGCGCGACCCGCTCGGAGGTGCTCGAGATCATCATCGTGCTGCTGATCCTAGCCGAGATGGTCCTGGCGGTCACCCGCCGGTGAGGGTGGCCGGAGCCCGCCCTACTTCATCCCC
>JANXVU010000066.1 GCA_025351485.1 Candidatus Eiseniibacteriota bacterium
GCCCGGCTGTGGGACGACGGGGTGATCGATCCGCTGGACACCCGCACCATCCTGGGCCTTGGTATTTCCGCCGCGCTGAACGCGCCCATCCGTGAAACGCGCTACGGCGTGTTTCGGATGTAACCCCGGAGCCCTGTCCAATGTCCGCCGCAACGTCCGCCCTGCGCATCGAACACCGCGGCCCCGTGGCCTGGGTGTGGCTCGCCCGCCCGGAAGTTCATAACGCGTTCGGCGTGGAACTGATCGTGGAACTCACGCTGGCCTTCACCACGCTGGCCTCCTCCGAACCCACCCGAGTGGTGGTCCTCGCGGGCGAGGGATCGTCGTTTTCGGCCGGCGCCGATGTGAACTGGATGAAGCGCTCGCTGGAATACACAGTGGAAGAGAACATTGCCGACGCGCGCCGACTGGAAGGCCTGTTCGCCGCCATCACCGATTGCCCCAGGCCGGTGATCGCGCGGGTCCATGGCGCGGCGCTGGGTGGGGGTGCCGGCCTGGTGGCCGCGTGCGACTTTGCTGTGGCCGCCGAGGGGGCGAAGTTCGGATTCACCGAGGTGCGCCTTGGAATCGTGCCCGCGGTGATCTCGCCATTCGTGCTGGGCAAGATCGGCGCCGGCGCCGCGCGGCCGTTGTTCCTGACCGGCGAACGCTTTGATGCCGCCCGCGCGCTGCGCGTCGGGCTGGTGCAGGAAGTGACGGCCCCCGAGGCGCTGGACGGGGCCGTCGACAAGCTGGTGAAGCACCTGCTGGCGTGCGGACCCAGGGCCATCGCCACCGCCAAGACCCTCGTGGCGCGCGTGCCGCACCTTTCGCGCGAAGAAGCCCGCGAGTTCACCACCCGGCTGATCGCCGAAACCCGGGTCACCCCCGAAGCCCAGGAGGGCCTGCGCGCCTTCCTGGAAAAGCGCCCCGCTTCCTGGTCCCAGTCCTGAGCCCCATGTTCAAGAAGATCCTGATCGCCAACCGCGGAGAGATCGCCGTCCGGATCGCGCGCGCCTGCCGCGAGATGGGGATCACGCCGGTGGCCGTGTATTCCGAGGCTGACGCCCACGCCCTGCACGTGCGCTCCATGCCCGAAGCCCATCTGCTGGGGCCGGCTCCGGCGCTGGAGAGCTATCTCAAGATCGACGCGGTGATCGAGGCCGCCCGCCGCGCGGGCGCCGAGGCGCTCCATCCGGGATATGGTTTCCTCTCCGAGCGCGCTGCGCTGGCAGAAGCCTGCGTGAAGGCCGGAATCGTGTTTATCGGCCCGCCCGCCGGGGTGATCCGTTCGCTGGGCGACAAGATCACCTCCAAGAAGATCGCCCGTGAAGCCGGCGTGCCGGTGGTGCCCGGCAGCGACGGCGGGTCCACCGATCTGGATTCCCTGGAGCGCGCCGCCAAGTCCATGGCGCTCCCCATCCTGATCAAGGCCTCCGCGGGCGGCGGGGGCAAGGGCATGCGCGTGGTCCGCGACGCCGCCGAAATGAGGCCCGCCCTGGAGGGCGCGTCGCGCGAAGCAGGCGCGGCCTTCGGGGACGCCACGGTGTTCCTGGAGCGCTACCTGGAAAATCCGCGTCACGTGGAGGTGCAGATCCTGGCCGACGCCCACGGCCACGTGGTGGCCCTGGGCGAGCGCGAGTGCTCGCTGCAGCGCCGCCACCAGAAGATCTGGGAAGAAAGTCCTTCGCCGGGATTGCATCCCGACAAGCGCGCCTCCCTGCTGGAGTCCGCCTGCAAAGCCGCGCGCGCCGCCGGGTACGTGAATGCCGGCACGGTCGAGTTCATCGTGGACTCCAGGAGCGACTTCTACTTCCTGGAAGTGAACACCCGGCTCCAGGTGGAGCACCCGGTGACCGAGCTGGTGACCGGCCTGGACCTGGTGAAGCTCCAGATCCGGGTGGCCGCGGGGGAGAAGCTCCCCTTCACGCAAGAGGACATCCGGCCTCGCGGGCACGCCATCGAAGTGCGGCTTTACGCCGAAGACCCGGCGCACGGCTACCTTCCCACCAGCGGCCGCCTGGAGGTGTTCGAGCCGCCGGTGGGCCCGGGCATCCGCAACGACGTGGGCGTGGGGCCGGGCGACGAAGTGGGGATCCACTACGATCCCATGCTGGCCAAGTTGATCGTGAGCGCGGAGTCGCGCGAAGAGGCGCTCGCCCGGCTCGCCGTTGCGCTGGCCGACTACCGTATCGCGGGGCTCACCACGAATCTTGAATTCCTGCGCTGGCTGTGCGAGCGGCCCGAAGTGCGCGCGGGCGAGACCACCACGGGCTATCTGGATGCGCACCCCTACAGGCCCGAGGCGCCGGTGCCGCCCGCCGCGTGGCTGGATGCGGCCGCGCTGGTCCTTGCGGGCGTGGCGGATCCCGGAGGCGTCTCGGCCTGGCGGCCCGGCCGCCAGGACATTCCGGTGCGCACCCGCACCGGCGACCTGGAAACGCTGACCCTGCTATCCAACACGTCGGGGAATACGTGGCGCGCATCGCGCGGCGCCCTTTCCACGGAGTGGACGCTCGACTCCCGGGGCAGGGGCTCCGCCGTCCTCGCCGGCGCTTCCGGCGAGCGCGTGGAGCTCCGCTGGAGCCGCACCGGGGACGCCGCCTGGATCCAGGCCGGCGGCATTTCCGGAGTGGTCTCGCTCGCACCCGCGCTCGCGGAAGAATCCGTGCATCACGGCCACCACGGCCCCGCCAGCCTCACCGCGCCCATGCCGGGGGCGGTGATCCGGGTGATGGTCTCCGAAGGCGATACGGTGGAGGAGGGCCAGCGGATGCTGGTGCTGGAAGCGATGAAGATGGAGCACACCATGGCCGCGCCGGCCCGCGGCGTGGTACGGAAACTGCCGTTTAAGGTGGGGGCGGTGGTGCCGCTGGGCGCGGTGCTGGTGGAGATGGAAGAGGAATGAGCGCGGCGGGCCTGCCGGAGCGCGTCCGGATCATGGAAGTGGGCCCGCGCGACGGCCTGCAGAACGAGCCCGGGGTGGTGCCCACCGGGGCCAAGATCCGCTTCATCGAAGGGCTCGCGGGAGCCGGCTTCTCCGACATCGAAGTGACCTCGTTCGTGTCCCCCAGGGCCGTGCCGCAGCTTGCGGACGCCGCCGAGGTGTGCGCGGCGCTCCCGAAGCGAAGCGACTTGCGCCTGGTCGCACTGGTGCCCAACGAAAAGGGCCTGGAGCGCGCGCTGGAGGCCGGGATCCGCGCCGTGGCCGTCTTCACGGCCGCCAGCGAGAGCTTTACGAAGAAGAACGTTCGCATGACCATCGACGAATCGTTCGAGGCGTTTCGCCCGGTGGCTGCGCGCGCACACAAGGAAGGCCTGTGGCTGCGCGGCTATGTCTCGACGGCGTTCGCCTGCCCGTACGAAGGGGCGGTGGATCCGTCGCGGGTGGCGGATGTAACTTCGCGGCTGTTCGACCTGGGCGCGCACGAGGTGTCGATCGGTGACACCATCGGCGTGGCGGTCCCCGCCGACGTGGACCGGCTGCTGGCCCTCCTGCTCAAGCGATTCCCGGCGGGGAAGCTGGCCATGCACTTTCACGACACCCGCGGCACCGCCATCGCCAACGTGGAGGCATCGCTGCGCGCCGGAATCTCGGTGTTCGACTCCTCCGCGGGCGGCCTGGGCGGCTGCCCCTACGCGCCCGGCGCGGGGGGCAACCTGGCCACCGAGGACCTCATCTATCTTCTGGACCGCCTGGGCGTCCACACCGGCGTGAGCCTTGAGGGCGTCATGGCGGCGTCCCGCGAGCTGGCCCGTTCCATGGGCCGGCCGCTTCCTTCCAAGGTGCTGCAGGCGGGCGGGGTCATGCGTCCGCTGGGTCCGGCGACCTAGCCGGGCCCCCACGGGGATTCCCCGCGGCGCCATTCACCGGGCGCCCGGCGCCGTTCGCCGAAATTCACGCGAAGCCCGTTCCCCGCCCCGCTAAATTCGGGCGCGAAGGCGAGGGCCGCCTTTCTGCGCTCCCACGAGTTCAGCCGTTACCGCCCGGAGAGCTGCCATGAAACCTGAACACCCCGCGCCCGCGCGCCCCACGCTGGTCGTCCAGATCGGAAGCCGGCGGCTGACCGGCGCGTCGGCCGTCCTGATCTTCCTGGGCAATCTGCTGCTGATCGGCCTGCTGCTGTTCATCTTCAAGCCCAAGTTCGGGTGGTCGCCGCTCTGGATTTCCGCCGCGCTCTGGATGGGATTGATCATCTACTGGAGCGCGGCGGCCAGGAACTCATCGGCGGCCAGGAGCTCCGAATCCACCGCCTCGCGGGCCACCCACCAGAATTTGCTCAGGCTGGGGTTGTTGTTGCTTTTTCTGAAACTCCCGTACCTGACCGGGCGCTGGGTCCCGGATACCCTGGGGTGGACCCTGGCCGGGCTCGCCACCCAGATGGCCGCGTTCGGCGTGGCGGTCTGGGCCCGCCTCCACCTGGGCCGCCACTGGAGCGGCGAGATCACGCACAAGGTGGGCCACGAACTGGTGCGCACCGGGCCCTACCGGACGTTGCGCCATCCGATCTACACGGGCTGGCTGGGCATGTGCCTGGGCACGGCGATCGTCTCGGGGGAATGGCACGCGCTGCTGGGGCTGGGCTTTGCGGTGTGGGCGTATGTCCGCAAGATCCAGATGGAGGAGCGCCTGCTGGACGGGGTCTTTGGGAACGCCTACGCGCAGTATCGGAGCAGCAGCTGGGCGCTGATCCCTGGCGTGTTCTAGCGCCGCTGCGGCCCCCGGCTCCGGCCAAAAAAATCCCGCCGGCCCAGTGGTCCGGCGGGATTTCTGTAGTTCGAGCGACGGCCCGGTGCTACTTCGCGGCCATCTCCGCCTTCTTCACTTCGGACACGCTCAGGGTGCTCATGCCGCCCTTCTTGGACGTCATACCGGTGATCTCCACCATTTCGCCGGCCATGCCGCGAGCCGCGCCCAGCGCTTCCATCTTCTCGTGGTCCAGCACCAGCAGCATCACCTGGCCCTTGTCGGTCAGGATGCCCGCCGGGCCGCCCGCGTTCACGCACTTCACCGCGCACTCCTTGTGCTTCTCACCCTTGGCGCCGTGTCCCAGGTAACAGCTCAGGTCGAGGATCTCGCCCTTGACTGTTACGGTGGCATCCTTGGCGACTGCCTTGGTCTTCGCCTGGGCGGCGACCGGGATCGCGATGGCGGCAATCAGAACAGCGATAAGAATCTTACGCATTTCGAGGGCTCCTTTTGGAAAGAACGCGGACCATCCGTAGGCTCGGTCCGCCATGTTCCGGAAATCTCCGGGGAAACTGGGCACAGCATAAGAGAGGATTTCACCGGAGACAAGCACGTCTCCAGACTCGATATCCGGGGCCTACAGCCAGCCGCTCACGCGCTGGCCCAGCTGCTGCAGGGCCCGGTCATCCTGCCCGGCGGCGGCCTCCAGCCGGCACAGGGCGGCGATGCACGAGTGCGGGGCAAAGCGGGCCGCTCCCGGGGGCCCTCCGGCGTGAATGGAAGAAGATCCCAGCAGGATGTCCATGATCGCCCCGGCCTCGATATCAGGAGAGTCCAGGGAGTGGAGCGCCCGCCGGGCCATCCGGGCGAAGTCCCGCTCCGGTGCGTCGAAAGCAGACAACATCAAGGCCACCGCCGTGCCCGCCCATCCGCCCAGTTCGGAGGAGAGCGGAAGGTCCAGCCTGGAGCAGCCCCTCTTGAGGGCCTCCGGATCCACCACCTTGGCCCAGCGCTCGAGGTGCAGCGCCTCGACCGCCTTCAGGGCCAGCGCGCACGCCCGCTCATCGGACCCGTGCGGCTCCATCCAGCCGCCCACGAGCTCGCCCATCAGGCCGGTCTTGTGCAGCCAGCGCAGCCCCTCGATGCGGCCCGGATTGGAGAACACCGCCCACAGCCGGGTTCGGCGCACGCTGGAGTCCATGGCTCCCAGGCGGGGGCTCGTGGCGCTCTCCACGGCCAGCGCAATCGAATCGTCCGGCTGCGCCTCGCCCGAGGCGAGCCGCCGCGCGTGATCCAGCCATTCCGCCGCCCCGTTGACCATGAGATCCTGTCTCCTTAACGAACCACGGCCACGGGCGTGACCTTGCGGGTCGAGCTGCCCTGGGCGATCACTTCACACTGATAGATGCCTGAGCCGGCGTTCGTTAGCGGCAGGGCGACTACGTTGGCGGCCGGATGCCCGGCCCAGCGCGTCTCGGCGATGATGCGCCCGGTGAGGTCGTAGAGCCGCACGCGGACCGTCTGGGAGCGGGCCAGATCGAAGCTGATCCTGAATTCCTGGATCTGCGCAATGCGCGCCGGATTGGGGTATACCCGCAGCCCGCCCAGGTCGGTGTAGAGGGCCGGGGCGCGGGCCGGGGTGATGCGGCCGGAGGACAGGTAGCCGGTGCGCCCCTCATCCACGCCCGGGCCGAAGCTCACCAGATCAGTCCGGAGCAAATCGGGAATGCTGTCCATGATGAACCCGCCCAGGTCGCCGATCTGGAGAATCCACGGCGAGGCCGGGCTGGAGCCGTTCACGAAGAACGCCCCGGTGCCCCAGCTCTGGGCCACCGAGCGCAGCCCGGAGTCGATGGGCTTGCCCACGCTGTCCATGGCGAACAGGTCACCGGAAGTGGTGGGTGCCAGGATCACCGGGTGCCCCGCCCGGTCGCGGTACTCGAGCGGCGCCGAGCCGGGTGTGCGGCCGTGGCCCGAAGGCAGGCTGGCCGGGAAACCGAGAAGCGGGCGGCCGTCCATGCCCACGGCGGTGAACTTGTCGTCGGACGTCGCCACCAGGATGGCGGGCTGCCCGTCGTCTCGCAGGCTGCCCAGCGTGGGAATGCCGGCGACGGCGGCCGGAAGCTTGAAGGGGAAGCCGGCGCGGCTCACGCCCCTCGGGCCGATTGCGTCCATCCACCCAGAAGAGTCGACTACGAACAAAGTCGGGCCGGGAACAACAATATCCCCATAGTCCCGGGCGACGGCCGCCAGCAGAGTCGGGCTGGAGAGGCGTCCCCCCGGTGGGGAGAGCGCCAGCGACCGGGTCGCGGCGACATGCACGGCGCTGGGCGCGGAATCGTGCCTGCCCGGCGCACTCAGCGCGGAGAGCGCAAAGAACCGGATCGTCCCGTCGGCATACGCCCCCGCTACATAGGAGTCTCCCTGGATCGCGGTCGCGGGATACGTGAACGGCGCCACCGCGAGCCGCCCCACGATCGGAACGCCGAGCGAGTCGCCAAGTGGCATCGCGTTCGCCTGGCTGTCGAACACCCACACCCGGCCATCCGCGCCGCCCGCAACCACGAAGTTCTGGTCTTCGGTCGAGTAACGCACCAGCGGCGTCGTAAGCGAGGCAGCCCTGGGCGGGAATCCCGGCAGGATCGAGCTGCCCGCTCCGAGCGCCATCAGCTTCACCCGCGCGCCCTCGGCCCTGGTGGAGTCGTCCCACTCCAGCAGCAGCGCATCGCGGTTGCCCCCGACCCACTCGGGCATGGTCATCAGCTCCGGTTTGATGTTGCGGCGCAGGTTGTAGAACGGGTGGAACGTCAGCGTGTCGCCCGGGCCGCGGATGGGGTTGCCTTCGCGGTCGTAGCCGTACAAGAACCCTCCCAACGCTGCCGCGTAGTACTCGGAGCGGCCGTCCCCGTCCAGATCGGCAGCCGCCGCCGCGCCGCCGCGGAAGGCGTCGAAGGCAAAGCTGGGCCAGCCGTAAATCGGCCCGCGCCGGTGAACCCGGACGTGCATTTCGTTGGAGGGCCGGTCCGGCACCTTGAACGAGACCCCGGTGAGCCCGCCCGAGTTGCCGCGCGAGCTGGGGCGCCCGTCCACCAGCAGCGAGTCCCCGAAGTTGCCTTTGTAGAACGGATCGTACGGCCCGCCCTGGTAGTACTGCGAGCCGCCGTCGCCCAGCGAACCGGAGCCGTCGGACTGGATCAGCCCCAGACCGTGGCGGTGGATCAGGGTGTTTGTCCCACCGTAGACCGTGTCGGCGTTGAGCCCGTAGAAATCCAGCACGCTGTTGTCCACGTGGAAGCACAGCACGCCCGATCCCGGCTGCAGCACATCGTACTCGTCGGTCTGGGTCACCGTGGTGTCGGTGCCGGTGATCTTGATGCGGGCGGTGCCCAGCACCACGCCCGTCTTCGGATCGGTCTGCAGGCGCAGCTCGCCCAGGGCGGCATCGGGATCGGTCTCGCGATTCTCCAGCAGCAGGTATTCGTCCTGGGTCAGCGGGATGTAGCCGTACTCGGGCTTCTTTTCGATCGCGGGAAGCGTCAGCGTGGTGTCGGGCGAGAACACGAACCCGCCCTGCATCACGTCGGGGAAGAGCTGCAGCTTGGACCAGATGTCGTGCGGACCGGGAACCAGCCCGATCGCAAAGATCTCGTCGGCGCCCTGCTGCAGCTGCGTGCCCAGCAGATTGCCCGAGTCCATGATGCTCCACGTGCCGATCACAGGCAGCCCGCTGGCGATGTTGTAGAGGTCAGGAACTCCCACCCGGCCGCGCGATCCCAGCAACAATCCGAACTCGTGCGCGAGGGCTCCGTTCACTGCGCCCAGCAGGCCATCCTGCGAGGCCACCTCGGGAATCATCGAGGCCGCGTCCCAGTTGACCGTCTGGCCGTTGGTGCGGTCGTGGGTCACGGCTTCATTGGTGTCGGCCAGGCCCAGGGTGAACGTGGGAATGTCGAAGGGGCTGTCCTGCCGGACGTCGGTCTGGAAGTCCGCGCCGGCGTGAAAGATCATCACCCGGTCGTACTTCGACCACGGAATCGTGTCCACGCCCTGGTCAGCCTTCTTGAATGTGTCCCTCACCAGGCGGGTGGCCTGGTTCAACACGGTTTGGTTCAGATTCCACGGGCCGTAGTCGGACATGTCGCGCAGGTGAAAGGCCGAAGTGTCGTTCTTCGGGTAGACGTCGTACTCGAGAACCATGGCCCCGTAGGACTGCGCCTTGTAGTAGCGGGCCAGCGCAGCCATGTGCGAGCTGAAGTAGGCGCGGTTGTGGGGGGGCGGATCCACTACCAAGCTGGTGTCGGGCACCAGATCGAAGTGGCCATCCCCGGAAGTCTTGGTTCCCAGCGAGTCGCGCCAGAAGTCCGCGCGGAGCGCGGCGATGCGCAGCGTCTCGGGATGGTCGGTGGTGAAGGGGCCCGTGGCGCGCTTGCCCGCGCGAAGGCGCGACGATCCCGGACGGACGCCGCGCATGAAGTTCACCTTGCCCACTTCGGCCCACCGCCGCGCCAGCTGCTCCAGCTCGGGCCGGACGGGCGCCGGCTTGCCGGGCTCGGTGCGGCGAATTGGAAGGAATTCGGGCCGGGCGTGGGAGGCCGCGGGGAAGCCTGCCAGGAGCGCAGCCAGAGCCAGGGCCAGGTGCGCGGTCCGGGTCCACCTCATGTACGGAGTTCCTTTCGAAGACGGGAATCGGGAAGTCGGGTCAGGGCCGCCGCGGAGGCGGCCGGGCCATTCCCCGCGATCCTTATAGGCGCTTCAATGGAAAGAAGTTCCAAGATTCGGCGCGCACGGGTCAAGGGGCCGGGAAACCGGTGCCCATGAAAGTCGGGAGTCTACCAGATGTGGCGAAGGTGGGTCGAGGACACGGAACACGCGCCAGCGGGAGGGATGTTGGCATCCGGCCGCCCCGCCACGGGCCAGCGAAGTCTCTGCTCGCGCTCCCGTGGCGGGTGCCGGATTACCAAGGTGCCGGATCATGGATGTAGAGGCTGAATCCTTGGATTCCCGGCGGCCGGGCGGGATTCCAGAAATACTACTCAGACGCCACGGACTTATCTAATTATTTTCGCACTTCAGCGGATGCGGCCGAAAGTCCGTCCAGCTCCCGCGCCAGCTCCGATGCCGTGTGCACCGGCAACCGGCAGGCGTAGCCCCGGCACACGTAGGCCGTGGCCTTGCCTCCCAGGGCGCCCTGGTCCTTGAGGTAGGGGACCAGCGCCACGGTCTGGGCCTCCCCGGCGCCTACCGGGTTCAGCGCCGAGACCGCCCGCGGCAGGAAGCGGTGCTGCAGCTCGCGCTCCATGGCCTGGAGCTCGGGATCGTCCTGCCGCCCGGCCAGCACGATCTCCGCCGTGGGGCCCGCGGCAAAGTCGGCCCCCCGGAGCATCTCGGTGTAGGCCTGCGGGGACTGCGACACGGTTCCGCCAAAGGTGGTCAGCACCGAGCGGCCCTTGTCTTCCAGCTGCCGGTCCGCAGTGAGGTGCCCCAGGCGCAGCAGCAACCCGGCGGCCACCGAGTTTCCGGAAGGCGTGGCGCCGTCGTAGACGTCGCGCGTGGGGGCCAGCAGTTCCTCGTTGCCCTCCCCGCTGAAGCGGTAGCCCCCGGCGGGATCCTTGAAGATGCGGTCCATCTCCCGCGCCAGGCGGAGCGACTCGGCCAGGTAGCGGGTGTCCCGCGTGACTTCGTAGAGATCCAACAGGCCCCGCGCGAAAAAGGCGTAGTCCTCGAGGTAGGCCGGGATGTCGGCCGATCCGCTGTGCCAGCGGCGGAGCAGGCGGCCGCTTCGCTCCATGTGCGCCAGCGCAAAGTCGGCGGCCTTGCGGGCGGCCTCGGTGTAGCGCGGCTCGTCCAGCGCCGCCCCGGCCTGGGCCATCGCGCTGATCATGAGGCCGTTCCACCCCGAGAGTACCTTGTCGTCCAGGTGCGGACGCACGCGACTGGAGCGGAGCGCCAGGAGCTTGGCGCGGTCCCGGGCCAGTTCGCTGCGCAGCGCGGATTCCCCGACTCCCAGCTCCCGGGCCCACTCGTGGACGGACTTCTTCAACCTCAGGATGTTCTTGCCTTCCCAGTTGCCGCCGGCGCTCACGTCGTAGATCTTCGCAAACCGCTCCGCGTCCACGCCCAGCGCAGTCTTCACCTCACCCGGCGACCACACGTAGAAGCGGCCCTCTTCGCCCTCGCTGTCGGCGTCTTCCGCGCTCAGGAAGCCGCCCTCGGCGTGGCGCAGGTCGCGCAGCACGTAGTCGGAGATGTCGCGCGCGGCCTCCGCGAACTCCGGATCGCGCGTGACCTTCCATGCGGCCACGTAGGATTCCAGCAGCCCCGCCTGGTCGTAGAGCATCTTTTCAAAGTGGGGCGCCAGCCACTCGCCGTCGGTGGAGTAGCGGTGAAAGCCGCCGCCCAGGTGGTCGTGGATCCCGCCGCGGTACATCTGCTGCAGCGTGAGGGTCGCCATGTGAAGCGCCTTCACGCTGCCGGTGCGCGCGTGGTAGTGCAGCAGGAACATCAGGTGGTGCGGGGTCGGGAACTTGGGCGCGGTCCCGAACCCGCCCTGCAGGGCATCGAATGACGAGTCCAGCTGCGCCACGGCGGTTTCCAGCACGTCGATGCCGGGCATGCGCGGCGCGGCCCCGGCGTGGGAATCCGCCTGGGCGCGCAGGAACTCGGTCACGCCTTCGGCGGAACTGTCCACCTCGGCGCGCCGGTTGGTAAAGGCGTCGTTCAGCGACTTCAGCAGCCGCCCGAACCCCGGCCGCCCGTAGCGGTCATCGGGCGGGAAGTAGGTGCCCGCGTAGAACGGCTTCAACTCCGGGGTCAGGAACACCGACATCGGCCAGCCGCCGCTTCCGGTCATGCCCTGCACGGCGGCCATGTACAGGTTGTCCAGGTCGGGGCGCTCTTCCCGGTCCACCTTGATCGCGATGTAGTGGGCGTTGAGGTAGGCGGCGATGGTGTCGTTCTCGAACGACTCGTGCTCCATCACGTGGCACCAGTGGCAGGTGGAGTAGCCGATGGAAAGAAAGATCGGCCTGTTCTCTTTGCGGGCGCGCCCCAGGGCCTCCGGGCCCCACGGGTACCAGTCCACCGGGTTGTGCGCGTGCTGCTGTAGATAGGGGCTCTTCTCGTGGATCAGGTGATTGGTGTGGGTCATGGCTCCGCCGGGGCTCTTGGAGTGCCCCGGGCCGCCCCGCCCGCAGGAGGACAGGAGCAGCAGCAGGGCGCACAGGAAAAAGGGACGCATTGGGGGGATTGTAGGGGAGGTGGCGCGCGGTCGGGGAACTTACTGCGAGCCGTGATCACGCAGTGGCTTGACATCGTGCGGCTACCATTTCGTGGGCAGAAACGGTTCAGCCACTTCCCAGGGCATATCGTCGAGGATTGGCTTCATCGCAGGACCTCCTTGTCCTGCGGCGATTCTGCCGCAGCCCCTTAGCCGACGCCAAGTATCTTGCCGCACGCTCTTATGAGATCCGAAGTACGGTCACGTTGTCTTGCTGTTTTTCAATGTAATAGAGTTCGACCCTCACCCCGGGTGCCCGAAGATCAGCCTGCTGCTTGAACTCTCGGAGATCTTCGAACTGTTTTTGCTGGCGCTCAGTCTCTTTGTGCCGTGGGTACTTGGTGTGGTAGTACCCGCAGCCGCGATGGGCGAGCGCGATAATCCGTTTGGTGGCATGCCCCTCGACCAGAAAGGCCAGCTTTTGCAAGTCCAGTTCTTGGCTGGCCGACTCCTTGACCATGCTGGCTGGCCCACCGGGAAGATAGAAGCGATCCGGGTGAGTCACGCCGATTGATCTCAGGAATTCATCGGTCGGTTCCGCAAACCGCCCATCGGAACACTTGATGACCATGGTGTCGCTGTAGGTGTCGTGCCAAGCCGCCGTGCACTCAAAGATTTCATCGGACATTTCAGAAGGCTTCCCCATCCGGTCTCCCATCGAATGCTTGGAATGGAGTGCGAACGCCCGCACGTGCGGGGGATAGTTAACTCAAATCCGGGTATTTGACAGGGTGACGATAGAGTATTCCGGGAATGATAGGGTTAGTGCAATCTTCTATCCTTCGTGTCCCTCGGTGGGCCTCTAAACCTCTCATACGCAACTCGTTGGCTGTCCAGCGTGTTCCTAGCCCGGTTTATTCATGACCGTCGAGT
>JANXVU010000091.1 GCA_025351485.1 Candidatus Eiseniibacteriota bacterium
GCCAGCTTGGCGGCGGCGTTCAGCTTTTGGGTCTTCTGCAGCTGCTTGAGGGCCTCCAGCGTGCGCTCCACGGTGGCCAGCAGGTCCTGCTGCGAGAACTTCATGTTCTGCATGGCCCGCTTGATATCTTCGGGATTGGCCTTCTGCAGGGCCTCTTCCATCTTCTTGAGCATCTCGCGCAGCTCGGGGCTGTCCAGCTGCTTCATCAGCTCGCGGAGCTCTTCCATCTTGCGCAGCACCTCGTCCTTCATGAGGTTCTGCTGCTCCATCTTGTCCAGCGACTCGTTGATCTTCTCGGCGGTCTTCTGGATCTTCTCGAGCACCGCCTTCTGGCGGGCGACCGCGGACTCGGCTTCCTTGCGCTTTTCCCAGGACATGGAGGACTCGTTGCGCTGCATGCTGCGCGCGGCCTGCTCCAGCTTTGACTGGATCTCCTTCTGCTGCTCGGAGACCTTGGACAGGTCCTGGATGTTCTCCTCGTTCTGGGCCTCGTTGGCCTTGAACATCTCGGAGATGCTGGGCACGCGGAACACGCGCGTTTCGCTGCGGGCCATCTTGGCTCCGGAAACGGCGTCGTTATCTCGGACCTCCACCCACAACGTCACGCTCTCGCCGGGACCGGGATTCAAGGACGAAGCGTCCCAGTCCATCGCAAGCTGCGCCTGGCGGGCGCCGGGAGCCATGTTGAGCAGGATGCGGTGGGGCTCGGCGCCGGGGGTCTGGTAGACCAGTTCCGCACGCGCGAGGCCGTAGTCGTCGGCGGCATCCGCGGCCACGCTGAGATGCATGTCGGTCGGGAAGAAGCCGCTGCGGTCGGGCTCGTTCAACGTGACGGTCGGGGGAGCGTCGGGCAGCACGTTGATCGGGAACGGGCCGGCCTCCGCGGAAGTGCCGTTCGCTTCTTGCAGCCGGACCTTGTACTCGCCGGGCTCGTTCAGGGCCAGCTCGGCGCGGAAGTGATGGGAATCGAGCCGCTCCAGCGGGAGCGCCTGTGCGCCGCGAAGGATCGAAGCGCGGGCCACGTCCCCGCTGGTCTCGATGGTGACCTCGGCGCGGGCGCCCTTGAGGCCGTCCAGCTCGCCGGTGGCGGAAGATATGTCCTGCATCGGAAGGCTGCTGTAGGCAGGGAAGGTGACGCGCTTGCGGAACGACAGCACCGCCAGCGGCTCCTTGATGCGCACGTTGTAGATCGGCGAGCGGTGACCGTCCACCACCACCTGGTAGCTCATGTTGCGCTGCACCGCGGCCAGCCGCGCCGCGTAGCCCTGCCAGCCGGAGGCCGGCGCAGCGCCCTGCTCCAGCGAGCGCTCGCGCCACGCCTCGTAGTCGCCCCGGATCAGGAGCCCGGGGTGGCCCTTGGCGCCGCGCACTTCGGCGCTCACCTGCACGTCTTCGCCGGGCTTCAGGGTGACATCACCGGGAGTCACCCGCAGGCCGAAGGGAAGCGCGGCCAGCGACGGGTGCAGCAGCCGGCGCGCCGATGCGCCGAAACCGTGCGGCCACAGCAGCAGCAGCGCCACGAGCGCCCCCACCGTGCCCGCGAGACCGCCGGCCCACCGGCCGAGCCCCTGCGGGCGCAGGCGCGCGCCCACATCCAGCGATTCCACGCGGCCGCGGGTGTCGCGCACCAGCGCCTCGACGAACACCGGCTCGAAGGTGGGCGTCACGGCGCTGTCCGCCAGCTTTCCGCCCAGCTCCAGCGAGTTGATGGTGCGGTCCTTCAGGTCCGGGAACGCGTGGTCCACGAGCCGCGCAAAACCCTTCAGGCCGGGCGCGCGCAGGAGCGGCAGGACCAGCGCAAAGACCACGGCGGCGGCGCTGCCGAGCACCGCGGCGTAAAGAATCGGGCGTGCCGGAAGGGGTAGCACGCCCAGCAGGATGGCGCCGAACCACACAAGGGCCACCACTGCCAGGGCGCGCACGGTTCCGAACAGGAACAGCGCCCCCATGTGCCGCGTGCGCTCGCGCTTCAGCCAGCCCACAAAAATGCGATAGTTGTCCTGGAAGCCCATGATCCCCCTTCGATCCTCAAATCTCGGACGCCCTTCGGCCCCATCGGGTTGCAGCCCGGCGGCCATTGGGGGCGGATTCCTTCTTCTTGATTATACACAGTATCGGCGCGGGGGCCCGAAATGCCTGTCGGGGGCAACGGCCGGTTCGCCGGGGGGCGCAGCCACTACGGTTGACCCGCCCGCCCGCCACCGCCTATGCTCTTGGCAATCATGCGATTAGACGAAGCTCTGCGGGTCCGGCCCGCCCATTCCAAAGTGCCCCGATGACCCCGGATGCTCCCGAGCCCCCCCTGGAGACCACCTGGTGGCCCCGCGCTTCCCGGGCGATCTCACAGCGCCGGGGCCAGTGGCTGGCCCACCTGCTGGTAATTCTTGCCGCCGCCGCCGCCTACGCCTGGCTCGCCCCACCGTGGTACTTCGCCACCGCGACCATCCTGCCCCCGAGCACCGACGTGGAGGTTTCCGGCGGCGTGGCCGCGCTGGCCCCGGGCGTGCGCTCGGTGTCGCACATGGTGCGCACCACCAGCATCCAGGACATGTTCCTGGCCATCCTCACGAGCCGCACCGCGGCCCGCGAGGTGGCGGGCCGGTTCGATCTGATTCGCGCTTACGGGGTTCACACCGAAACCGAGGCGATCGCTGTTCTTCAGAAGCACTCCAGCGTGGTGAGCAACAAGGAAGGCGTGGTGGCCGTGTCCGTGGAGGATCACGCTCCCGGACGGGCCGCCGACCTTGCGAACTATCTGCTGGTCGAGCTGGACCACTACCTGAAAGAAGTCCGCGCCACCGCCGGAAAGGGCCTGCGGCTGTTCCTGGAGCAGCGGGTGGGAGAAACGCGCGATTCGCTGGCGGTGGCGGATGAGGCGCTGAAGCAATTCGAGCTCGCGCACGGACCCACGGCGCCGTCCGGGGCCGATGACGCCGCGGCCGCCCTGCTGGCGCGCCGCGTGGAGCTTTCCACGAAGCTGGACATGCTGCTGCAGACGCAGAGCGAAGAGAGCGCCGACGTGAGTTCCACGCGCGCCGAACTGCGCGCCGTGGAGCAATCCCTTTCCGCCACGCCGCCCGCGGCCACCGAGGCCTCACGCCTGCGGCGCCGCGTAAAATCCCTGGACCAGACCTACGCGCTGCTCTCAACCCAACTGGAAGAGGCCCGCTCCCGAGAGAACCGCGACACCCCCACGGTGGCAGCGATGGACCGGGCGCTCCCGCCGGACCACGCGGCGCGGCCGAAGAAGGGGCTGATCCTGGTCACGGGGCTGCTGCTGGGGCTGATCGAAAGCACGCTGTGGGTGGTGTGGCGGGCGCGGGGGTAGCTGCGCCGGGGACTCGGCTTCTATCGGGTGCCCGCCGGAACCGCGCGGCTGGGGACCTCAAAAACTCATTAACGAATATCCCCGCGCCTGGTAGGTCATCAGCACGATCAAGGCGTCCGTGGCCACAGTGACATCCGGGGTGAGGGTCTTCGGGTCCCAGTTCTCCGCCGCCAGGTTCTGTCCGCACACGTAGAGCTCGACTCCCGCCTTCTTCATCGCAGCCAGCGCCTTCAGGTTCGGATTGGGCACGCCGAACTTGGCCTTGTAGGCGGCGTCCTTCAGCAACCCGTCCATGGCCGGGCCATGGAACACCACCACGAACTTCGCGTTCGTAGGTGGCAATCCCTCCACGGCCAGCGCGTTGAGCTCGGAACCGGCCATGTTGAGCCCCGGAACCAGCTGAGTGGGCTTATCCGCCGCCTTGTTCGAATCGAAGATCGCCTTGAACACTTGTCCGGCCTGCGGCTTGATCGCCGCGCCGGGGATGACCACGTAACCGTCCGCGCCGGCGATGGCCGGAGACTTGGCGGCGCCCCACTTGGCGGCCAACGGCTGCGCGGCGAGAAGGGTCGTGAGCAGGATACAGGCAGCGACGATCGATCTGGACATGGTTCTCCTCCTTCGGTCGGTAAAGAGAAGCGTTTCGATAAACCTCGGAGTTGGCGCTTCAGTGCGTCAGCGCGTACGTCACGATGTTGATCGCCATCCGGAACGCCTCTTCGCGCTTGGCCGGGGGATCGTTGTGCATGGTGGCTTCTTCGATGCCGTCACCGATGTCGGTTTCGTAGGTGTAGTAGCACACCAGGCGGCCGTTGTGGAACAGCCCCAGGCCCTGGGCGGGCTTGTTGTCGTGCTCGTGCACCTTGGGGCAGCCGCCCTCGATCTTGTAGAACGAGTGGTAGATCTCGTGGTCAAAGGGCAGGTCCACCAGCGAATCCTCGGGCATGATCCGCTTCAATTCCCGGCGGAACGCCGCGTCCATGCCGTAGTCGTCGTCCGCCCACAGGAAGCCGCCGCCCAGCAGATAGGCCCGCATCCGCTCCACCTCCACGGTGGTGAACTTGATGTTTCCGTGTCCGGTGATGAACAGGAACGGCTGGTTGAAGAGTTGCTCGTCGGTGGCCGACACCACCACGCGCTCGTTCCGAGCCACGTGGATGCTGGTGCGCTCCTTGATCGCCGTGAGAAGGTTCTGGATGGAGGTCTCGTCCGCGTACCAGTCCCCGCCGCCGCCGTACTTGATCTGGGCGATGCTGAAGCCCGAAGCGGGGCCGTAAGCCTCCGGGACTTCCGCGCCCGTCGGCGCCGGCGCGCCCTTGCGCGGGCGGCGCGGAGCCACGCCGGGCAGGGTCGGGACCGCCGGCCGGATGGAGACCTGGGGACGGGTTCCGTTGGGAGCCTGGGCGCTGGAGGGTCCGGGGAAGGTGAGTATCAGGGCTGAGAGGAACAGGGCGGTCTGGGCAATGCGCGGGTGCATGGTCATGCTCCCAAGTCTACAGACCCGCCCCGGCATCTGCAATCCCGGGGCGGTCACTCGCGGACAAGCTCGTCGTGGAGCGCGGCGGTGCGCGGATCAGGCGCCGCCGCAAGTTCGCGCCGGAGCCGGGCGCGGAACTCGCGGAAGGCCTGGAGCGCCTGGGGGCGGCGGCCCGTGGCAGCCAGGCCCCGCATCAGGAGTTGCACGGCGTCTTCGCGGAGCGGATCGGTTTCGAGCACCGCCGCGGCCGCATCCACCGCCCTCCCCGGACGCCGCATCCGGAGCGAGAGCCGTCCCAGGGCCAGCAGCAATCGGTGCCGGATGGCGCGCAGGCGGTCGCGCTCGGCCTGGAGCCACCGCTCCCATGGAGTTCCGGGGAGCAGATCTCCCTGGTAGGCGCCGGTGGCAGCTTCCAGCTTGCGCAGATCGCCCAGCAGATCCCGGAGCGGCGGGTCCTCCCCAGGATCCGGAAAGTTGGAGCCGCTTCGAAGCACCGCGGGCTCGCACTCGCGGGCCAGGCGCTCGAACTCGCCCACATCGGTGGTGAGCCCTTCGGCGCCCAGGCGGCACATGCCGGCCTCCGCCAGCAGCACCCGGTAGGGCCCCCGGGGTGGGGCTCCGGGCTCCACGGCCGCGCGGGCCGCGTTCAGCGCCACATCGAAACGGTTCCTTGCGGGGGCCTGCTCCACCTCGGGCCACAACTGTTCGGTGAGCGTCTCGCGCCGGACCGGCGTGCCGCGCCGGAGCGCCAGCAGCGCCAGCAGGGCCTGGGAAGAACGGCGGGTCATCGGGATCTCGCGCCCGCCAACCATGAGATGGAAGCCGCCCAGGAGCCGCAGATGGATCGCGCCGGCAGCCGCGGCGCCGGGATGCGCGGCGCGACCCGCGACCCGCCTTGAAGCCGCCGCACGCGGGAAAGCGGGCAGCGCCGCCAGCGCCCGCACCCACAAGTCGCCCTTGGATTCCCCGGCATTCGCGAGCAGCGGCCGCGCGATGTCGGCTTCCTTTCGGAGCAGCACCAGGTAGTCTTCGCGATCCAGGATCCTGAGCGAGCGCGTGAGCGGCTCCCCGTGGGGAGTCCCGGCCGCCTGCCGCACGCGCGCCTCGAACAGAAAGTTGCGCGCCAGCTCCTTGCGGTCGCCACGGGAATGATGTCGCGCGGCCGCGAGCGACTTCAGGGCGCGCGCGGGATCGCCACGCAGACCCCACACCAGGGCCATTTCCATCCGGACCAAATTGAGCCACGAAGGCGAATCCGCGTCCGCAAATCCAGCCTCGGCGCGGCCGAGCAGGTCTTCCGCCCGTGCGCTCTGCCCCAGTCTCCGCGCCAGGATCCCCGCCCACACCAGCCACTCCAGCTCGCGAATCTTCGATCCGGACTCGCGCACCGCTGCCCGGGCCCGTGCGAATTGCTTCCGGGCTTCGGCCCACGCTCCGGTTTCGGAATACGCGCGGGCCCTGAGCACCGCCTCAATGGCCTGGTCGCCCGGCGAAGGCCGGGTGGAATGGGTACTGCGCACTTCATCCAGGTAAGCGAGCGCGCGGGCCTCCTCGCCCAGATAAATGCAGGCCTCCGACATGTTGAGGAGTAGCGCCATCACCCGGCGCGCATAGCCCGCCCCGCGAAACACGGGTAGCGCCGCCGAGGCCGCCCGCAGGTACTTGTCCCAGCGTCCCTCGGTGTAGTCCACCGTGGCCAGGAGCACGAACGCCTCCGCGCGATCCACCGCGCGCCCCGGCCCCTTGAGCAGTTCGTAGGCCTCGCTCAACCAGCGGCGAGCTCCCGCGGACTTTCCCGAGTAAAGGCTCAGGAATCCCAGGTGTCGCGCGAACAGGCCCCGTTCGGCCCGGCAGCCCGGCGGCACCCGCGCGAGCATCGCCCGGCCTCGGGAGAGCGATGGCAGCAGCCGGCCGGTCTCCATGGCCGCCTGGCATTCCAGCCGGAATGCGCGCGCAGCCAGCGCCCAGTCGCCCCGTTCCATGAATCCGGCCTGCGCTTCGCGGCTCAGGCGGATCGCATCCTCGTGGCGGCCCCGTTCGCGAGCGTCTTCGGCCAGGTGGAATCCGAGCCACGGAGACTTGCGGCCCGGAGCGGGATCCATCTCGAACAGTGTTCTCGCCGCGGCGCCCAGCCCGCGGGTTTCGCCCGCGGGCGAGTTGCTCGCCGCCACTTCGAATGCGCGCAGCGCCTGGTCGCTCGCGCCGGCGTCGGAGAGCAGCCTGGCCGCGCGGGCCGGCTCGTCGCCGGCGAGCCAGTGCCGCGCCAGCCGCACGTGCATCTCCTTCCAGGAGGCTTCCCCCTGCTCCTTTCGGAGGCGGCCAAGGAGGTACTCGCGGAACAAGGGATGAAACCTTCCGCCTTCGCCGCCATCCGGCAGAGTCTGCACGAAAAGATCACGGCGGCGGATTTCCTCGAGCAGGTAGCGGGCTTCGCGCGTTCCCAGGAGCACCCGTACCAACGCAGGCTCCAGGTCCTCCAGCACGGCGGCGCGAGACAACGCGCGCTGGAGCCGGGGCGGGAGCGGCCGGTAGACTTCGGTGGAAAGAAATTCCAGGATGGGTGCCTGGGCTTCGCCCGAGCCCGGTTTTGCGGGGGTGCGCACCTTTGCGCCCGCAGTTCGGGCCAGCGAGCGCGCTGCGAGCGCCAGGCCGGCGGCCCAACCCTGCAGCGGGCGGGTTACGTCCTCGGCGCGCCGGGTGTTGGCGGCGCCGAGCATCCCCCGAAGGAAGCGGCGCTCTTCCGCGGGCGTGAACGCAAGTTCTGCGGCATCGAGACTGACCAACCCCCCCTGGAGCGGGATCCGCGCAAGGGAGATGGGGCACTCGCCCCGGCACGTGAGCAGGAATCGCACCCGTGGCCCGGTCTCGGAGATGAGCCGGGAAAGCCACCGGAGCGCGGTGTGAGCGCCGGCGAGCTGGTGGATGTCGTCCAGGACCAGGAGCGTTTCCCCGTGGCGGGACTCGAGCTCCGAGAGAAACGTGCCGGTCAGCAGGGCATCGTCGCGCTCGGGATCGCGCCGGGATTCGAACAACTGCAAGGTTCGCCGGCCCACCGGGGGCCGGAGCGCGTTCCCGGCCGCGAGCAGCCGCGAGAAGAGCCGGAACGGATCGGCGTCTTCTGGATGGATCCGGCACCACAGGGCGGATCGCCCCGCCGAGCACTGCAGGGCCAGGGTGCTCTTCCCGCAGCCGGCGGGCGCGGTGAGCAGGGCCACCTTCCAGGGCGCATTCAGGGCGCCCATCAGCCGGGGCCGGAGAAGAAGCGCGGGGCCGGAGCGCCGGTGCGGGGGAGCGGGCATGGCAGAGAGGCTAGCCCCCCGCTGCCGCGGGGCCAAGCTCCATTTGCGGAACAGAATCATCGGTGGGATCCCGCTCCGGGAGAGGGCCCTTGCCGGGCGGGGCCGACGCCGGACCGAACCCCGATTGACCGCTCCCCCCTTGCCTGTGTAGCCTAGGGCCATTCGCGCGATTGGCGCACGAAAGCCCCCTTTGATGAGGAGAATCCTTGAATACTCTGAAGAGATTTTTGCCCCTCGCCGGCCTTGCGGTCCTGCTGGTCCTTAGCCTCCACTCCTCGCCCGCCTCGGCGCGCAAGTCCAAGAAGGACAAGGACGCGACGGCCTCGACCACCACCACGACCACCACGTCCACGAAAGACAGCAAGAGCAGTTCTACCTCCACGTCCACCGTGGACCTCAACACGGCTTCGCAAAAGGAGCTCGAAGCCCTTCCCGGCATCGGCGCCTCCAAGGCCAAGAAGATCATCTCCGCCCGGCCGTATGGCTCGGTCGCCGAGCTCAGCAAGGCCGGGATCTCGAAGAAGACCATCGAGAAAATCACACCCCTGGTGAACGTCTCGGCGGGCGGCCAGGTGGTCGCGAACACCGAAAAGGCCGCCGATGCCACGGCCAAGGCCGGCAAGAAGGCGGGCAAGAAGGCCGGAGAGATGGCCAAGGATGCCGGCGAAGAGGTCAAGGACGCGGGCCAGACGACCGGCAAGGCCGCCCGGAATGCGGGCAACACGGTGAGCAGCGCCACCGCCGGTGCGTCCGGAATGGTGTGGGTCAACATGGACACCAAGGTGTACCACTACAGCGGCGACCGCTGGTACGGCAAGACCAAGAACGGAAAGTACATGTCCGAGAAGGACGCGATGGCCGCCGGCTGCCGCGCCTCCAAGCAGAAGGTCAGCGACAAGTAACATCCCTCAAGGAGGATTCCAATGATCAAGCGTATCGTTCTCACCGCCTGCGTGGCGGCCCTGGCACTCAGCTACTCCGCTCCGGCTTTCGCCGGCGCGAAGAGCTACCAGGTCACCGGCCCGGTGCTGGAAAAGACCGCCGACATGATCGCGGTGCAAAAGGGCAAGGACCGCTGGGAAATCAACATGGGCAGCGCCTCGGTCCCGCCGGACGTGAAGGTGGGCGACAAGGTGACGGTCATGTACACCATGACCGCGACCTCGGTCGAGGCCAAGGCCGGCAAGGCCGCCGGAGCCAAGAAGGGCAAGAAAGGCAAGATGTAGTCGCCGTTCGACCCCCGACGCTGGAGTCCCGGGCAACAGAAGGGCCGCGTCACCTCACGGTGGCGCGGCCCTCTTCTTTGGCGTTGCGCGGGCGGCGGACTAGCCGCGGGCGGAGGCCTTCTTGTGCGAGACCGGGGCCGGGCTTTCCTTCATCCGGCTGAGCGAGATGTCCAGCGCCAGGGCGGAGGCCACGTACACCGACGAGTAGGTTCCGAACACCACGCCGACCAGCATGGCAAAGGCGAAGTCGTGGATGACCTCGCCGCCGAACAGGTACAGCGCCAGCACCGAGAGGGTCACGGTGAGCGAGGTGATGATGGTCCGCGACAGCGTCTCGTTGACCGAAAGGTTGATCACCTTGATCATCGAGTCGCGCTTCAAGACCTTGGCGCGCTCGCGGATACGGTCGAACACCACGATCGTGTCGTTGTTGGAGTAACCGGCGATGGTCATGAGCGCGGCCATCACGGTGAGCGTGAACTCCTTGTGGAACAGGGAGAGGAAGCCCAGCGTGATGTACACGTCGTGCGCCAGGGCCAGCACCGCGCCCAGGGCGAACTTCCACTCGTAGCGCAGCGCGATGTAGAGAAGGATCATTCCCAGCGCCCCGAAGATCGCGTTCATGGCCTTGCCGGCGAGTTCCTTGCCGATCTTCGGCCCCACGTTCTCCTGGCGCATCAAGGTGACCTTGTTGCCCGGGAAGTCCTTGCCCAGGGCTGCGCTGATCCTGGGGAACGGGTCGCCCGCGCCCTCCGGCTCCTGGAAGCGGATCATGATGTCGTTGTTGCCCGCGACCGACTGGATCTCGGCGCCCTTGAGCCCCGCGTCGTCGAGCGCGCCACGGACCTTGTCCATGGCCGCCGGCTGGTCGAAGCGCACCTGCATCATCAATCCACCGGTGAAATCGATTCCGAACCGGGGGCCGAACACGTAGCCCGGCGGGTGGTTGATGAACAGGGAAACCGTGGAGAGCAGGATCATGAGCGCGGAGAAGATGTAGGCCATCCGCCGCCGTCCCATGAAGTCGAAGTTCGTGTTCTGGAAAATCTGAAGCATGTCGTTGTCCCTTGCGCCCACGGGCGCGGAAATCGAAGCGGCATCGCCGCCCCGCAAAGCCCCGAGGCTAGATGCTGATCGACTCGAGCCGCCGGCGGGCGGTCATGGCGTCGAAGATGTAGCGGGTCAGGAACACCGCCGTGAACAGGTTGGCCAGGAGTCCGACCGAGAAGGTGACCGCAAAGCCCTTGATGGGCCCGGTCCCGAACGCGAACAGGCACGCCGCCGCCAGGAACGCGGTGACGTGGGCGTCCAGGATGGTCAGCCAGGCGCGGTTGTAGCCCGCCACCACGGCCGCCGAGACGGTCTTTTTAGCTCTTAACTCTTCCCGGATTCGCTCGAAGATCAGCACGTTGGCGTCCACCGAGACTCCGATGGTGAGCACGATGCCCGCGATGCCCGGCAGGGTCAGCGTGGCGTGCAGGAGCGGCATCGCGGCCAGCAGCAACACCACGTTCAGGATCATCGCCATGATCGCGATGGCCCCCGAGAGCTGGTAGTAGATCACCATGAACAAGGCCACCAGGGCTGCGCCCACCAGGGCGGCCAAGAAGCCCTTCTTGATGGAGTCGGAGCCCAGGGTGGGGCCGACGGAACGCTCTTCCACGATCCGCACCGGGGCCGGCAGGGCGCCCGCGCGAAGCACGATGGAAAGATCCTTGGCCTCTTCGATCCCGAAGCTGCCGGTGATCTGGGCCACGCCGCCACGGATGCGCTCGTGGATCACCGGAGCGCTCTTCACGCGGTTGTCCAGCACGATGGCCATCTGGCGCTTCTCGTAGCGGCCGGTGACCGAGCTGAACAGGTTGCCGCCGTCCGGGGTCATCTTCACTTCCACGCCCCAGCCGGTCGGGTTGGTGGCATCCAGGCCCACGCGGGAGCTGGCGGTGCTGATGATGGAGCCGTTCATCTCCGCGTCCTTCTTGACCGCGTAGATCCAGCGGCCGGTGCGGCCGTTGGAGCTCTGGTTTTCCTCGCCCCACAGGAGCTGGGTGTCGAAGGGAAGGGCGGTGCTGTCTTTTTCCATCGCCGCCATCATGGCGTAGACCTTGGGCAGCTGGTCCTGGGTGAAGAACGCGCCGCCGGCTTCCGCGCCCGAAATCAGCGAGGTGAGCGGGCGCGAGGCGGACATGCTGTCCTTGGAGGCGGGAGTGTTCGGCAGCGGGTGCTGGCGCAGGAAGTTGTCGGCCCGCTCGAGCGCGGCCTGGGTCTCCTGCGGCGTGCGCACGATCTTGAACTCGAGCAGCGCGGTCTGGCCGATTAGGCCCTTGGCGCGGTCGGGATCGGTGAGGCCCGGCAGTTGCACCACGATGCGGTTCCCGGTTTCCTTCTGGATCACCGGCTCGGCCACGCCGAACTGGTCGATTCGATTCCGGATAACTTCGATGGCCCGGTCCACCGCGTCGGCGGCTTCGGCCTTCGCCAGCTTGGAGGCGTCCACCTCCATCACCAGGTGAATTCCGCCCTGGAGATCCAGCCCCAGGTGAATGGCCTTGTCACGAATCGCATTGATCTTGGGATCGGCGGTGCTCCGCCGCTGGGCGTCCGTGAGCTGGTAGTGATACTGGAAGCTGGGGTACAGGAGGACCCCGCAAAGCAGCACCACCAGAATGCTAAGAATGAGTCTCCAATTCCCGAGGGAACGCATCCGACCTCCGTCAGCACTTCTGATTGCGAAAGAATATGGAAATACGCGGGGTTGAACCGCAGAAAGTCCGGGGGTTGCAACCGGCACAAGCGGTGAAGGTTAGCATCCTTTGGGGGGCGGGGTCAATGTGTGTGCGTGCTGGGGGGATGGGGGTTGCAGCCTGTCCGGCTCAGGGCTCGGGGTGCCCGGGGGCACCTCCGAGACCCGTAGCATGGGTTGGGCACCCACTCTCATTCGCCTGCCAGGCTGCAACCCCCATCCCCCCAGCGATCTAGAGCGCTTCGACCCCGGCCCCTCACGAATGTTTCATCTTGAGACGCGGTGGTCGCCACAACCCCCGGACGGTCTGGGCGGTTGGGTTTCCTTTGGACGTGGTATGATGATGCGACTTGATCACCAACTGAAAGTCACGGCTGGGACCCTCCGGTGAGAGGGGTTTACCGTTTTCGGAGGATTGTCGCTTGGAGATCCACGCTCCCCGCGTTGGCGAGGTGTCTCTCGAGGTTTTGCTGGGGTATTCGGAGTATATGCGGGAACGGTTTTCCATGGCCCTGCTGGAGATGCCGGCCTCGGACTACCTGGCTCCGCTCGGGCTCTCGTGGATGTTCACGAATATCCGGGACCTGTTCCTGCACGTGGTGGATTGCGAAGACCACTGGGTGCGCGGAATCATCCAGGGTGGCGGGCGGGTGACCTGGAACCCGGAGGACTTTCCGGATGCAGCGTCGCTGGTCACGCGCTGGGAAGAGGTTCGCGCCCGGACCCGCGCGGCCCTGGCAGCGGCGGATGCGGCGGAGCTTGGCCGGGAAATCGTCACCGAGTACCAGGGTAGCCCCCGGTTCACCGTGCGGCAGATCTACACGCATCTCCTGATCCACGAGGTCCATCACCGGGGGCAGATCACCGCCGCCATGCGCATGCGGGGCATATCGCCGCCGCCATCGGACCTTTACGACTACATCGCGGAGCAGCTCCAATGATCCGATTCCTGTACGTCCTTGCGTTGGCCCTGTTGCTGGCGGGCGCGTTTCCGGCCCCGGCCGGAGCGGTTGCCAGCCCCAACATGTGGCTGGACTTCGACACCGACAACAATCTTGCCACCATCGAGCGCGCAAGCCCCAATCCCGTGGATTCCGTGTCGGTGGTGCTGGACCTTACCGGCGTGAGCCTTTCCGCGCCCTTCACCATGACCCTGAACATCGACCGGAACAGCTACTGCCTGCCCAACACCACGGACGAATGCGCGGGCATCACCTACTCGCTGCTCTCCGGCCCCTATCTGGCCCAGGTGGACAGCATCTGGCTGACGCAGACCTCGCTTCCCTGCCAGGATCTGGTCTACCAGGTGGGGGCGCGATTCACCGCCGTTCCCGCGGCGGGGCCCCACACAGTGCTCAAGCTGCTGCTGACCTATCCGAGCGAAGGCACGATCTGCGCCACCACGAAGAACACCAACTACAGCAGCGCCCACGTGGGCGGCCAGTTCATCGGCAACGCCTATACGATCCTGCTCAAGTCGGCCAAGCTGGCCGCCGCGCCCACCACCTGGGGCCGGCTTCGTCGCACTTACCGTTAACGATCGGAGCGGAATGGTCCGGCTTGGAATCAACATCGACCACGTCGCCACGCTGCGGCAGGCCCGCGGCGGGCGGGAACCCGAGCCCATCGCGGCCGCCGTGGAGGCGGAGCTCGCCGGCGCGGACCTCATCACCTGCCACGTTCGCGAAGATCGCCGCCACATCAACGACCGCGACCTGCGTTTGCTGAGGGAAGTGATCCAGACCGAGCTCAACCAGGAGATGGCGGTCACCGAAGAGATGATCGCCCTGGCGCTCGAGATCCGGCCCGACCACGCCTGTCTCGTGCCCGAAAAGCGCGAGGAGTTGACCACCGAGGGCGGGCTGGACGTCACCGCCGACGTAAGCCGGATCAAGGCCGCCGCGCAAAAGCTCAAGATGGCCGGCGCGCGGGTGTTCACCTTCATCGACCCGGAAGAAACGCAGGTGCTGGCCAGCGCCCGCTGCGGAGTGGATGGCGTGGAGCTGCACACGGGGCGGTTCGCGGAAGTGTTCGGCAAGGACGAGGAGGACGCCGAGCTGGAGCGCCTGGCTTCGGCGGCCGAGACGGCTTCGCGCGCCGGGCTGGAGGTGCACGCGGGCCACGGCCTCAACTACCGCAACACCCCGCTGCTGCTGGAATCCGTGCCGCAGATCGTGGAAGTGAACATCGGGCACTCGATCATTTCGCGGGCGATCTTCGTCGGCGTCGGCCACGCGGTGGGCGAGATGCGTTCCATCTGCGATATGTTCCGCGGGGAGTAACGGGGCCGTCCCGGCAGCGCCTTCAGGGAAATGAAAAAGGCCAGAGCCCACCGGGCCCTGGCCTTTTCCTTTGAGCTTCTCGAGGCGGGCAGGACGCAGCGCGGGTTTCGCGCTCACGCCCCGTCCTTGTTCGCGTTACCTCATCACCACCAACCGGCGGTGTGCGACCTTGCCGCCCGAGGACAACCGGGCGAAGTAGGTGCCCGTCGCCACGGCTTCCCCGTTTGCGGACCGGCCGTCCCACTCGGCGCTCCCCATGCCCGCCTCCATGGTGGCGCTCACCAGGGTCCGCACACGCCGGCCGGCCGGATCAAAGATCTCCAGGCGGGCGGCTCCACGCGAGGCCAGCTCGAGACCGAGTCGAACCGGGCCGCGGGAAGGATTGGGCGAAGGCGTTGATAGTGCGAATATCGCCGCCGGGGTCTGGATCCTGATGGCTCCCGTGAAGTGCCAGGCGCCCGCGATCAGATAGCCGACCTTGTAGAAGTACTCGGTTCCCGGCCACGCGCTCTGGTCCACGAAGTGGAACGCGGTCTTGCCGGCCGCATCGATCCGGGGACTGACCGCAGTGTAGCCGCCGTCCCAGCGCTCCGCCCGCTGGACCTCGAACACGGTCGGCCCATCCAGGAAGGCGGACCAGTGCACGTCCACCGAGCCCTGGGCGGGCTCGGCGAACAGGTCGGCCACCGCCACGGGAGTCGTGTTCACCGGCAGGAAGCCGATGTGCGTAAGTGCGCAATATCGTAATTTGAAACAAGCAGTTGGGGACCGCCAAGGGGGGCTGCGGTCCCGGTCAGTCCCCCAGCCGCGCCAGGTCGGAGGCCTTGACCACCTGGATGCCGCGGGCGCGGAGCCGGGGAAGTTCGGCGCGGAGCACATCAAGAAGCTCGGGCGTCATGCGGGCCATCACCACGATCGGCCGGCCGCGGAGAGCGGCTTCCCCCGCCTGCTGCAGCTGGGAGCGGAGCGCGGCGGGAGACCTGCCGGCGGCGTCCAGCCGCACCGCCCCTTCCAGGCACTGAGTTCCGGTTTCCACGGCCGCCGCCTGCGCGGCGGAGTGATCGGCCGAGCCGGCGTCCACGTAGAAGAGTCCCCGCGCCCGCGCCTCGGCCATCACCGCCTTCATCACCCCGGGGTCCTGCGTCGCCAGCCCGCTCTGGTAGTTCACGATGCCTTTCACATGCGTCACTTCGCCCAGGTGGTCCACCACCCGCCGCCGGACCTGGTCGGGGCGCATTTCCACGACCACCGCCAGCGGCATGCGCCGTCCGCGAGAGCTGCGAACCACATTCATCGGCAGGTACAGCAGCACTTCCCCTTTGGCCCTGGAGATCGCCTCGCTGTGCAAGCTCGCGCCGTCCACCGGCACCACTCCGTAGCTGAACGGCTCGCCCAGGTCCAGGTAGGAGGCCAGCAGGGCGTTGTCGCACAAGACCTCGTCGCGCGCGGGGTCCACATCTTCCAGCAGCACCGCCAGGCGCGCCCGGGGCGCGGGACGCTCGCCTCGCTCGCCGGTGAAGATCACCCGGTGGGTGGGATCGCTGCCCAGCCCGAAGCGAAGCTCCAGCGTGTCGCAATCCTCTCCG
This sequence comes from Candidatus Eiseniibacteriota bacterium, assembly GCA_025351485.1. Classification (GTDB taxonomy): domain Bacteria; phylum Eisenbacteria; class RBG-16-71-46; order RBG-16-71-46; family JACRLI01; genus JANXVU01. The sequence continues at coordinate 15,942 of JANXVU010000091.1, forward strand.
GGGGTTTCGACGGCGTCCAGGATGTGCCCTCCCGCCTCCATGACCGCGGTGGTCAGCGCATAGTCGGCCTGGGTCAGGCTGATGGTGGGCGGAAGCCGGAGCGACCAGCGAACGTCCGGGCCGCCATCGCTGGTGGGCGAGAGCTCGCGCTCGGTGGCCCCGATCACTTTCAAGGTGTTGCGGACCGCGTGGGCCAGGAGCTCGGAGGCGCGCGGAGTGCGTTCCTGGCCGGTGCGAACCAGCATCCAGGCGTGGCCCCGATCACTGCGGAAAAAGAGGTATGCCTTGAGCCCGGCCACCGCGAAGACGGTGACCAGGATCATGACGGCGGCGATCCGTCCGATTGGAATTTGTGAGCGGGACTTTTTGCGGGCCATGGATCGCATCCTTGCGACGATGACGGGTCGAATTGTGGGCGTCATTCCCGGCGCCTTGGCCGGGGTAGCGTTGCAGGAGTGTGGGACCGCCGCGCCTTCGTGTCAAGGGATGGCGGCGCGGAGTGGGCGAAAACCGAAGCGCACCAACCGGGGCGCCGCCTTGACCGGTCGGCTTCACGGGGGCATGATCTTTCGCATGGATCCCATTGCGCGCTTTGCCACTTGGTTCGAGGAAGCCCGCCATCCGGCGATCCTGGACCGCACCGCGATGTCCCTGGCCACCGCCACCCCGGACGGCGCGCCGTCCGTCCGCATGGTGCTGCTGAAGGGCTTTGATGCGCGCGGTTTTGCTTTCTACATGAACTTGCAAAGCCGCAAAGGCGAGGAGCTCGGCGCCAATCCGCGTGCGGCGCTGAATTTTTACTGGCAGGACCTGGAACGCCAGGTGCGCATCGAAGGCCCGGTCGCCCCGGTGTCCGAGGGCGAGGCCGACGCCTACTTTGCCACCCGTCCCCGGGGCGCGCAGATCGGCGCCTGGGCTTCGGATCAAAGCCGCCCGATGAAGGAGCGGGGCGATTTCGAGAGGCGAATTGTCGAGCTGGCTACGCGCTACGACAGCGTGGATGTGCCGCGCCCGCCGCAGTGGTCCGGGTTTCGGCTAAACCCTTCCAGGATGGAGTTCTGGACCGGCCGCGAGAACCGGCTGCACGAGCGGGAGGTGTTCACCCGCGAGGGCGATGGCCCCTGGAAGATGGAGTTGCTCTACCCCTAGGGCGGGGTGCCCGGGCGGGCGTCGGCCTGCTCACCGAGGCGCCCGGGACACGTGGGGATTGCCTTCCAGGTAGAACCTCCACGGCTTCTCCACCGCCTTTCGAATCCCGATCCGCGGACTGGTGCGGACCTTCTCGGCCGGCTTCGGTCCCTCCCGGATCACGAGCTCCCCGCGAGTCATGTCCGATCCCGTGTGCTCACGGCTCAACCCAAACGCCTGCGCCAACCGCGCCGGCCCGCTGAGCAGCAGTTCCGCCCGCTCCAACTTGCGCCGCTCCCGCATCAGCCCCAATCCCTCCAGCGGCTCCGCCGCGCGCAGCAGCACCGCCGAAGCCACGCCCTCAATCCCCGTCACGACGTTCATGCAGTGGTGCATCCCATAGGTGAAGTAGACGTATGCGTGCCCAGGAGGTCCGAACATCACAGCGTTGCGAGGAGTGCGTCCCATCGAAGCATGCGAAGCAGGGTCGTCCTCGCCAAGGTACGCCTCTGTCTCGACAATGCGGGCAATCAGCAGCTGCCCATCGATCTTGCGGACCAGGCGTGCGCCTAGAAGTTCGCGGCCGACGATGATGGGGCTGCGCGAGTAAAACGAGCGCGGAAGGATGCGAGATGGCATGGCGTGGACCGGCGTTACAACTTCGCAGGCGAATGCGAGGCAAAGCCGAGCCCTGAGCCGGCGAAGATGTAATGCCGGTCCA
>JANXVU010000093.1 GCA_025351485.1 Candidatus Eiseniibacteriota bacterium
TGAGCACGCGCATCCCACTGCTGTTCCTTTCCCCGTGGCCCTCGTTCTGGGAGGGCGGCACGGGCATCGGCTGCTCGGACGAGGATGAAGTTCACCGCGCGCTCACCCGCGCAGGTTTCGACGTGCACTACCTGATGCCGCGCCGGCAGGGAGTGGAGCCCCCGGGTCCGCCCAGCCACTTTCACCTGATGCCCGACACGTTCCGCTGGGGAAGGGATCTTCCAAGCGCCCTGGCGCGGCCGGCGCGCTACTGGAGCTTTGTCTCGGTGTGCTCGCGCGCGGCGGCAGACCTGGCGGAGCGGATCGGCGCGCGCGCGGTGATCGGGCATTCGTACTACGCCGCGCGCCCCGCGGTGGCGGCCGCCCGCCATGTGCACGTGCCCTCGGTGCTCAAGCTGTTCGGGGTCATGAGCCTGGGCAACGTGGACGAGCCGGAGTGGCTCCACCGGCTCCGGAACTGGGAAGCCATCGATGCGCTGGGCGTCGGAGCCGACCGGGTGGTGATCCTGGACGACGGCACCCGGGGAGATCGGACCGCGATCCGTTACGGAGTCAGCCCGGAGGCGCTGCGCTTCTGGCCCAATGGCCTGGAGAAGGATTTCCGTACTCGCATCCCGCAGGGGCCGCGCGAGAAGTTGCGCGCTTCGGCCGGCGTTCCTCCGGGCGAGGTCGTGGTGGTCTCGGTTTCTCGGCTGGCCGCGAACAAGCGGCTGGACCTGGCGCTGGAGGCTCTGGCCCGCGTGAAGGGACCGGAGCGCTGGCGGTGGGTCGTGGTCGGGGAGGGCCCGCTGCGGGCGGACCTCGAGGCCCGGGCGCGCGCGCTCGGAATCGACGGGCGCATCACCTGGCTGGGCGCGCGCGATCACGGCCAGGTCTTCGAGTGGCTCAAGGCCGCCGACATCTTCCTTTCCACCAGCGAGCTCACCAACCGGAGCCTCTCCACCCTGGAAGCCATGATGTGCGCGCTGCCCGTGGTGGCGACCTCCAGCGGCTCCACCGGGGATGTGTTGCACGACGGGATCGAGGGCCGGCTGGTGCCGATGGGCGCGGATCCGATCGCCTCGGCCCTGGACGAGTTGATCTCCGGCCCGGGACTGCGCGCGCGGATGGGCCGCGCGGGATTCGAAGCTTCGGCCTCCTTCCCGGGGTGGCCGGAGCGCGTGCAGCGCGAAGTCGAGCTCTACCGCGAGCTCCTGGAGCGCCGTTGACCCGCGTGGGGCGCAACACCGCCACGCTGCTGGCGTTCGCGGCAGTGGACGGCGCGCTGGGATGGGTGCAGCTCAAGTGGCTGGCGCTGCACTGGGGCGCCTCGGGCATGGGGCTCTTCGCGGTGCTCTATTCCCTGGGCGCGGTCCTGATGTTGGTGTTCAACCTGGGGCTGCCGCTCCTGGTGACGCGCTGGACTGCCGCCCACGGCGAGTCCGAGCATTCCGGCGAGGCCGCGCGCGTCGCGCTGGCCTGCGCCGCCTACGCCACCTTCACCGGGGCCGCGGTGACCCTGTTGGCGTTCGCGTTCCCGCAGGCGGGGGGCCGGTGGTGGGCCGCGCTGCTTCCGGCCTCGGCTGCGCTTCCGTGGGCCGCGCTGTTCTTCGCCTCCGCGGCGCTGCGGCAGATCCTGTTCGGGGTGTGGAACGGGCAGCGCCGGATGGAGCTCCCGGCGCTGGTGGACATCGCCCAGATCCTGGTGGTCACGGTGCGGCTGTTCCTCAAGCCGGAGCTGGCCCTCGCGGACTTCTTCCGTTGGAACGCACTCTCGAGCGCCGCCGCCACGGCCGTGTGCGCCGCGGCGTTGCTGCCATCGCTCCTGCGCGCGGCCAGGGCTCCGGTTCGTGAGAAGGGATCGGAGGGCCTGCGGTCCTACGCTTTCTGGACCGGGCTCACCGCAGTCACCGCGCTGGGATTCGACTACCTGGACCGGCTTGCGCTGGCCACGCGGCTGTCCACGGCGGAGGTCTCGTACTTTCACGTGCCGGCCCGCTGGCTGCAGTTCCTGAGAAAGCTGCTGGGGCAGCCGCTCCAGGCCCTGTTCCCCGAGCTCGCCCGGGGACCCCTGGAAACCCGCAGGGCCGCCCTGGGGGCATTCGTGGAGGGTTATACCCTGCTGGGGCTCGGGGCGGGGCTCGCGCTGGCGCTGTCCCCGGCCGCGTTCATCCACCTCCTGACCAGCCCGGAGTTCGACCGCGGCGTGCCGGTGCTGAAGGTGCTGGCGCTGGTACCGCCCCTGATGGGCCTCTATGCCCCGCTCACCACCGCCCTGCGCGCCGAGGGCAGCATGCGCCAGGGCGCCATTTCGGATCTGCTATGGGTGGGAGTCTATCTGCTCGTCGGAGCCGCGCTGATCGGTCCCCTGGGCCCGACCGGCCTCGCCTGGGGCCAGGTCGCCGCCAGTCTGGCCTCCCTCACATGGAACCTCCAGGCCGGCCGCCAGCGGGGCTGGCTCCACCTGCCTGCGGGCGCCCTGATCCGCCAGTGGGCCACCGCCGCCGCCGCCTACGCCCTGTGCTCACGCCTCCCGCAAGGCGAATCCAGTTGGATCCCCGCCATTGCCGGCTGCACCGTTTTCGCCCTCCTGCACCGCCTCACCGGCGGCCTGAGCGAAACCTCGAGGGCCCAGATCCACCCCAGGCTCCCCGGATCAATCAGGAAAATAACAAAGCTGCTGGTGGGTTAGGCAGGTGCAGCAGGAATTCCATCATCAAAGCGGAACAGACCAGCCACCAGAAGGGTAAATCCAGCACCAGAGGAAGGCCCAGCGGAGCGCAGGCCGCAGCCCGTGCTCGCGACGCCGCAGAACCGGAAGGATGGCCAGTAACCCGGACCGGGAGCCGCGGGGGTGATCACCCCCGC
>JANXVU010000096.1 GCA_025351485.1 Candidatus Eiseniibacteriota bacterium
GAAACAGGGAACTCGGGCCCGGATGCAGCTTGCAGTTGGGCGTTGGCCGTGGGTATGCGAACCCGCCAGCGCGCAACTGCACGTTTCCACAACCTGTGTGTTTAAGGGGTCGGGCTGAAACTGGATCCGCCGCCTAAGACCCGGCGGCCGGCAAGACTGGATCAGAAGGAGAAAACGGCGCCCTAGCATCTCGGAAGGGCGCCGGCACGGCGGAGAAGACTTCTACCTGCAGGAGATTTGCCACGAGCGCGTCCTGCCCGGCCTGCAGCATTCGGGACGCGTCCACGGTCGAACCGGATCGACAAGGATCCAAGGCCGCGAATTCATCATGAGCCGGCGCATGCCGGAATCGCGCGCACGCCCCGCCCGGGCGCTGTAAGCCCGGATGCGGAGAACGAACAACCGAATGCGAGTACACGCGGTCCACGAGGCGCCACCCCATGAGTGAAGACTGTCAGAGATTTGGTTTCGATTGGGACAACAAGGAAGGATAGGAGGTAAGAATAGCGGTTCAGGAAGCAAGGTTCAAGATCAATCTCGCCGGGTTGCGGAATTCAATCACAGAAATTCGAATCGCCCGGACGAACTAGAAGTACTTCCGCCCCCCCGCGAGCAGTTCGTTCATCGCGTCCTGGAAGTGGGTCGTGGAGGCGGCAAACTCCGCGCCCACCTCTTCCACGTACATTTCCCACGATCGCGCGATCTGCCCCCCGAGCAATTCCACCAACCGGCCCTGCGAAGCTCCCTCCAGACTCTCGGAAGGATGATACGCCACCAGATCGCCGGCCAGGGCGCGGGCCATCGAGCGGGCCTCGGCGTGCGGGTCCTCGGCCACCGGCTTCTCCAGGACCTCGGGGGGCTCCGGGATTCCGTTCACGCCATTGGAGTCCAGCGGTCGCGGGCGGACCTCGCCAAAGACTCCCGTCTCCGGGCGCCCCTGCTCCAGCGCTTCGCTCCACTCCACGCCGTTCTCCTGCTCCACCGGAACCGGCGGGGACGCGGACTCCCCCTCGCCTCCGGGGCCCACCGCCGGCACGATCGGGAACATCGCGCCACAGTGCGGGCAGCGCGCGCGGATGCCCCGGGGAGGCACGATATCGGCGCGCACCCGGTAGCGCCGCCGGCAATGCGGGCAGGCGGTCAGGAGAGTTTCGGAGACTGTCTCGGACATGGGAGGAATAATAGCGTAAATGGGGCGCCGGAGCGAAGAGCTCTTCCGCGGGCGGAAGGGTCGGGGCTCAGCGCTCGTGCAGCATGAACGAAACCGGGATCGCGACCCAGGACATTTGGGGCACGCCGCTGCGCGTGGAAGCCTGGAAGGTGGACCTTCCGACGGACAGCGCCGCGGCCTGAACCAGCGCCCGGGGACCTCCGGAAACGAACATCGCTCCGATGCTGCCGTCCGGGTCCACCCGCGCATAGACCGTGATCTCCCCGCTGACGTGGTCCTCCCGGGCCTTTTCGGGATAGACGGGCTCGACCAGCTCCAGCACCCGGGGCGGGACGATCCGGGCGGTATCGCCCCGCGCGGCGTGCACCGGCACGCTGGGCCAGAAGTCGAGCCTGGGAACCCCGGCCTCCTCCGTGGAAAGCATGGCGGGCCGGAAGGCGAGCGAGGTGTCCGCGGGCAGCGCCGCCGTGAACAGGCGCAGGAGCGCGGAACGCGCGCCTGAAAACACCCCCACCGTGCCCGAGTCCGCCCCGCCCCACCTCCACCGATCGTGGTCCAGGTCGATCCAGACGTCCTGCCGCGCCTCGCTGCCGCGGAAACGAATCACCAGGGTGGGCCGGATCGAGGCATCGAAGTGCTTCGCCAGAGGGAGCGGCCCGCGGGTCAGTTCCACGGAGTAGTAGGATGAGCCCGCCTGCAGGTGGGCCGTCAGCGAGTCCACCCACTCTTCGCCCACGGAAGTGGACCGGGTGGAGTCGGGCGCTCCGTCGGGCAACACAGGCAGGATCGTCACCTCGTCGGCATCCTCGAGGGCCCTCCAGAAGGAGGCGGGAGGCCGCGGAGCCACGAGGCCCGGACCCACGCCGGCAGCGACCACCAGCGACAGAATCGTCATGAACATGGACCACCCCTCCGTTCCTAAATCCTGCGCCACTCGCTCACGCTACGCCGTTCGCGCCAGCCGCGCCAGGCGGCCGGCCCCTTCCAGGAACCGGCGCAGTTCCTGGTGTTCCGGCTTGATCAGCCCGGGGTCTTCCTGCGCCAGCTTGTGCGCCTCGCGGCGCGCCACCTCCAGCCATTCGGCGTCCAGCGCCAGGTCTGCGAGCTGGAGTTCCGGGAGCCCGCTTTGGCGCGTTCCGGCCACCTGCCCCGGCCCGCGCAATTTCAGGTCCTGCTCGGCGATCTCGAATCCGTCCTCGGTTCTTTCCATGATGTGCAGCCGCGAGAGCGCCTCCTGGCCGGCCTCGGGCGAGGGGATCATGGCAAACACCGAGGGAAACGGCCCGCGTCCCACGCGCCCGCGCAGCTGGTGCAGCTGCGAGAGCCCGAAGAGCTCCGCCTGCTCCACCAGCATGAAGCAGGCGTTGGGCACGTCGACACCCACCTCGATCACGGTGGTCGCCACCAGGATGTCGAGAAGGCCTGCACGAAACTCCGACATGGCCGTCTCACGTTCCTCGGAGGAGAGCCGCCCGTGCACCAGGCCGATCCGCAGCTTGCCCAGACGCCGGTGCCGTTTCAGCTGCTCGTACATCTGCACCGCGGCCTTGCGGGTGGACTTGTCGCTCTCTTCCACCGCCGGGTACACCACGTAGGCCTGGCGCCCTTCGCGCACCCGCTCTTCCATGTAGCCATAGATCACCTCGCGCTTGGCCTCGGACGACAGGCGCGTGCGAATCGGATGCCGCCCCGGCGGCTTCTCGCGGAGCGCGCTCACGTCCAGGTCCCCGTAGAGCGCCAACGCCAGGGTGCGCGGAATCGGGGTCGCGGTCAGGATCAGCTGGTGGATGCCCTGGCCCTTTTCCGCCAGCCGGGCGCGCTGCTCCACGCCGAAACGGTGCTGCTCGTCGATGATGGCGAGCCCCAGCGCGCTAAACTTCACCCGGTCCTCCAGAAGCGCGTGCGTGCCCACGGCCAGCGCGGTCTCCCCCAGCTCCAGCTTCTTGAGCGCCTCGCGGCGCTCTTTGGCGCCCATGGAGGAAGTGAACAGCGCGCTGGTGATCCCCCGCGGCTCGCAGAACTTCAGGGCCGAAGCGTAGTGCTGGCGGGCCAGGATTTCGGTGGGCGCGAGGAACGCCGATTGCCGGCCGGCGGCCCGCGCCACCGCGGCGGCCCACAGGGCGACCACCGTCTTGCCCGAGCCCACGTCCCCCAGCAGCAGCCGCTGCATGGCATGCCCCGAGCGCAGGTCCGCGCCGATCTCTTCCAGGGTGCGGCCCTGGCCGTCGGTCAGGATGAACGGCAGGCCTTTGAGGAATTCATGGGCCTCGGGCACGTCGGACGGGAAAGACGGGGCCGGCACCGCTCGCACCCGCTGCCGGCGCGCCAGGAGGGTCCACTGCAGCGAGAAGAACTCTTCGAAGACGAACCGCCGCCGCGAGCGCTCCAGCGCCTCCCACGAGGATGGAAAGTGGATCTCGCGGATCGCCTCGGCGGCATCGGGAAAGTCGTGCCGCCGGCGCAGGTCAGCCGGCAGGAATTCTGGCGGCGGAGGCAGGCCCTCGAGCGCCTGCCGCACCCAGCCACGGAGCGCGCGCGCCGAAACCCCCGCGGTGCCGGGGTAGACCGGGACGATCCGGCCCAGGTGCAGTTGGTCGCAGTCCTCCTCGGAGACCCGCTCAAACTCCGGACCGCGCATGGTGGGCTCGCGGCCCAGTTCCAGCACGCCCCAGAGCATCACCTCGGTCCCCGCGGGAAGGGCCCGCTCCAGGTAGGGCTGGTGGTAGAAGACGGCCGTGAGGGCGCCGGTCCCGTCCCCGATCCGGGCCACGAAGTCGGACCGCCCGCGCACCCGGCGCACCTCGCCGGCCAGCACCTTTCCCATCACCCCCGCATGGACCCCCGGCCGGAGGTCGCGGATCGGCAGCAGGCGGGTGCGGTCCACATGCCTCCGAGGGAAGTACCGCCGGAAGTCCCCCAGGGTCTCGATGCCGAGCCTCGCGAGCAGCCGGGCCCGGTCGGGCCCGACGCCTCGCAGGAACTGGACCGGTTGGTCGGCTTTAAGGGTCACGAAAGTGGTCCTTGAAAAGGGGCGCCCCCGGGGTTACAATCCAGAGGTTTGGCGCGTGTCACGGTTGTCCGGGCTCCGTAAACCCGGCCCAAAAAGTAACTTAGACCGGTCGCGGGCTCAGGGCAACTTTTAATACTGGAGGTTCATTCTCGTGTCTCGCGTGTGTGAAGTGTGCGGCAAGGGCGTTCTGGGCGGAAACCAGGTCAGCCACGCCAACAATATTTCCAAGCGCACCTGGCTGCCGAATCTGCAGTCGGTGAACGCAATTGTCGAGGGCAAGCCGAAGAAGCTGCGCGTGTGCACGCGGTGCCTGCGCAGCAACAAGGTGGTCAAGCACGTCAAGGCCTCCAAGGCGGCGACAGCTTAGCTTCGGGCAGCCTCTCCATCGAAAAGCGAATCGGCCGGTCAGGGTTTCTGACCGGCCGATTTTGTTGTATCCGCGAAGATGGGTTCGCCGGGGATGTGCCCGCGCGCCCTTGCCTCAGCCCGCCTGCTCCACCGCCCCCTGGGCGCGCGGCTGGGCCTCCTCGGCCCCCCCCTGAACCTGGCTGCGGGCCACCGGATTGCCGGGGTCCAGCTCCAGCACCTTCTCGAATTCGGCCACGGCCTCCGCATCCCGCTCCATGCGCCGCAGCAGCCAGCCCAGCTGAAGACGCGCGGCCACGTAGGACGGATTGAGCCGGATGGCCTCCAGGTATTCTTTTTCGGCGGCGCCGTTCTCCCCGAGGGAACCCAGCACCTCTCCCAGCGTGCGGTGGATGTCGGCGTAGCCCGGGTGAATGCGGGCGGCCTTTTCCAGCGCCTCCCTGGCGCGGGCCATGTCCCCGGCCTTCTGCTCCAGCCGCCCGGAGGCGAACCAGGCCAGGCCGTAGCCGGGGTTCAGGCCGATGGCGGTGTGCAACTCCTCGCGGGCCTTGTCCAGGTCGCCCGATTCGATCAATGACAACGCCAGGTTGTAGTGCAGGTCGGGATAGTCGGGGTTCATTTCCAGCGCCCGCCGGAACTCGGCCACCGCGCCGGCGTATTCACCGCCCATCATGCGCAGGCGGCCCAGGTCGCTGGAGGCCTCGGAAAGCCCTCCGTCGTGCTCCAGCGCGCGGGACAGCTCGTGCATGGCCGAGGCGGTGTCGCCCTGGGCGTGCAGGGCCAGCGCCAGGTAGCTGCGGGCCCGGGCAAAGTGGGGGCTCTTCTCCAGCACCGCGCGCAGGATGGTCACCGACTCTTCCACCCGGCCCTGCAGGTAGCGGGCGACGCCCAGCTGGTAGCTGAGGTCCATGTAGCCGGGGTTTCGCGAAAGCGCCTGCTCGAATACCTGCGCGGCGCGCGAAGGCTGGCCGCGGAGCAGCCAGGTCTGGCCCAGGTGCAGCTGCGCCTCGGAGTAGTTCGGATTGATGCGCACCGCCGAGACCAGGTGCTCGGTGGCTTCTTCCAGCTGGCCCACCTCGCGCAGCACCACCCCCAGGCGGCAGTGCAGGTCGGCATAGTTGGGGGTCTCGCCCAGCGCCTTGCGCAGGGCCGGGATGGCCTCTTCCAACAGCCCGCGGTTGTACATGTCCACGGCCGTGTTCACGAATTCGGCGCTGCGGGCCTGGTGGTCCACGGTCTCCCGCATTTCCTGGAGCACGTCATCCGAGAGATGGGTCTGGGGAGTGAGCAGCCTTCCCGAGGGCAGGCGGAAACCCAGCTCGGAAAGCCGGGTGAGTTCTCTCTGGAGCACTTCGGTTTCGCCGCGCGAGTGGGCCACCAGGGAACGGTAGCAATGGGCGGCGGTGTAAGAAGGGTTTCGCCGGATGGCCTCTTCCAGGCTTGCGGCGGCCTCTTCCAGCTTGCCCATGCGCCAGTAGGTCACGCCCAGATAGTGATGACGGTCGGCGTAGTCGGGGTTTTCTTCCACGGCGCGGGTGAACTCGTGCGCGGCCTGTTCCAGGTCGCCCTTCTGGAAGTAAGCCAGCCCCAGGTTGGCGTGGGTCTCGGCGGCGTAGAACAGCCCCAGGCTGTAGTAGGGATTGCTGGGGTCGCGGGAGTCCTGGATGACCTGTTCAAACTCCACGATCGCGCGGTCGTAGTCGTGCTGGTTGAAATACTGAATGCCGCGGTTGTAATGGTCGTTATGGCCCCATCGGAACAGACGGGTGAAGAGCGACATGGTCTCCTCCGTGATGGACGGGCCCTGGGGCTAACCCGCGAAGCCCCATGAATCTGCAGGCTCCCTTGCAGGCAAAAGCACTTGGGGGGCGGCCCCGCCGGGGACCGCCCTTCCCCTTATTGTCGGCGCGTTCCGGGCCCACGTGAAGCCCGGAAATCGAGGCTTCTTCAGCGGGCCTGGCGCCTCATGAACGTCGGCACTTCCAGGTTGTCGCGGGTCAGGAACGAGGTCAGCCGCTTGGCCACGCCCTGCTTTTCCTGGCGCTGGAAGGCCGGCTGCCGGAGCGCGTCGTGGTTGTACTCGTCGCCCGACTGCAGCGGCTCGACCACCGAGATCCGGGGCGCCTGGACCTTGCCGAAGCCGGTGGCGATCACGGTGATGCACATCTCGCCTTCCAGGCTCGGGTCGATCACCGCGCCAAAGATCACCATGGCGTCCCGCCCGGCCTCCTCCACCACCACGTTGGCCGCTTCGCGCACCTCGTGCAGCGTGAGGTCTCGGCCGCCGGTGATGTTGACCAGGATGGCCTCCGCTCCTTCGATGGACACGTTCTCGAGCAGCGGGCTTTCCACGGCCTGGGTGGCCGCCTCGAAGGCACGGTTGGGGCCGGCGGCCCGTCCGCTACCCATCAGGGCGTGGCCGCGGTCGGCCATCACCGAGCGCACGTCCGCGAAGTCCAGGTTCACGAGCCCCGGAATGGTGATCAGGTCGGAGATGCCCTTGGTGGCTTTGAGCAGCACGTCGTCGGCGACCCGGAATGCTTCGTTGAGCGGCGTGGCGGTGTCGATCACGCCGAACAGCCGCTCGTTGGGGATCACGATGAGCGTGTCCACGTGGTCCTTGAGCGCCAGGAGCCCGCGCTCGGCCTGGTCCATGCGGCGCCGGCCCTCGAACTCGAACGGCTTGGTGACGATGGCCGCCGTGAGCGCGCCCTTTTCGCGGGCGATCGAAGCCACCACCGCGGCCGCTCCGGTGCCCGTGCCGCCGCCCATGCCCGCGGTGATGAACACCATGTCGGCGCCTTCCAGCGCGTCGGCGATCTGCGCCTCGTCCTCTTCGGCCGCCTGGCGCCCGATCTCCGGGTTGCCGCCCGACCCGAGGCCCTTGGTGAGCTTGGCGCCCAGGTGCAGCTTGCGGGTGGCGGTGGAGTTGTTCACCGCCTGCAGGTCGGTGTTGGCGACGATGAACTCGACGCCCTGGAGTCCGGAGTCGATCATGCGCTGGACGGCGTTGCCGCCGGCGCCGCCGCAGCCGATCACCTTGAGACGGGCCAGGCGGTGCTCTTCCACGGGTTCGAATTCCAGGAACATGACGGTGGGTCCTCCTTGACGCTGGGGTCTTCCGGGGCGGTCCGCACTCCCTGTGCAGCCGCGGGTCTCACATATCGATAATGAATTCGGCGTTCAGGACACCAGGTCCGCGAACCACTGCTTGATTCCGGCAAACGCGGGGCCGCCGCGCTGCGGCAGTTCCACGCCCTCTTCGCGGATGGCGTGGAGCAGCAGGCCCACTCCGGTGGAGAAGCGGGGGTCCGAGGCGGCATCGGGCAGATCGATCACCCCGCGCGGGATCCCGACGCGCACCGGCATCTGGAAGATTTCCCCGCACAGCTCGGCCGACTCGCGCAGCAGCGCGGTGCCGCCGGTCAGCACCACGCCCGCTCCCACCATTTCAAAGTAGGCGTTGCGGCGCACTTCCTTGAGCGCGAGCTGGAAGATCTCCTCCATGCGCGGCTCGATCATGGTGGCCAGCACCTGCCGGGAGATGGTCTTGAACTCGCGGCCGCCCACCCCCGGGACCTCGATGGTCTCGGCGGGGTCCACGCGGGAAGCCAGCGCGGAACCGTACTGGATCTTGAGCTCCTCGGCCCGGTCGAACGGGGTGCGCAGCCCGATGGCGATGTCGTTCGTCACGCTGGCCCCGCCCAGCGGCAGGATCGCGGTGTGGCGGATGCTGCCCTCGTGGAACAGCGCCACGTCAGTGGTGCCGCCCCCGATGTCGATCAGCACCACGCCCATGTTCTTCTCGTCCATTTCCAGGGTGCTGTGCCCGCTCGCGAGCGGCTGGAGCACCAGGTCGCTCACTTTGAGGCCCGCGCGGTTGATGCTCTTCACGATGTTCTTGGCCGCGGTCACCGCGCCGGTGATGATGTGGAGGTCCGCCTCCAGGCGCACGCCGGTCATGCCCAGTGGGTCGCGGACGCCATCCTGATCGTCCACGATGAACTGCTGGGTGATGGCGTGGATGATCTCGCGGTCCATCGGGATGGCCATGGCCTTGGCCTGTTCCAGCGCACGGGACACGTCCTGGGCGGTGATCTCGTGGTCCCTGCGGGAGACGGCCACCACGCCGCGGCTGTTGATGCTGCGGATGTGGTCGCCCGCGATGCCGGCCACCACTTCGCGCACCGGAAAGCCGGCCATCTGCTCGGCCACGTCGATGGCGGCCTCGATGGAAGCCACCGTCTTTTCAAGGTCCACCACCACTCCGCGGCGCAGTCCTTCGCTGCCGGCCTGGCCATAGCCGAGCACGCGCGGCTCCGGACCTCCGTTCATCTCCGCGATGAACGCGCAGATCTTGGTGGTGCCGATATCCAGGCCCGCAAAGCAACGCGTCTTCGCCATCCGAGGATCTCCTGACTTAGCTGGTTTTTGCCGCGATCGCGGCAGGGTTCCTGGGTTTCAGCACCACGATTCCGTTGAACCGAAGGTCCACCACGCCGACGCCATCCGCGTGGCGCTCCACGTCGGGCAGCACGGTGTCGAGCAGGGCCAGGCGCAGGTCACCGAGCGCTTCGGGCCGCAGCCACACCTCCGCCCCGCAACTGGAGAGCAGGAGGCGCACCTTGCCGGGCTCGCCCAGGGCCACCTCCGAGATCTGGCGCCACAGGTCGCGGCGACCGCCCCGGCAACGGGCCAGGAATTCCAGCGCCGCGGCCACCCGGGCATCTCCTGCGCGCGAGCCGGCCTTGAGCGTGTCCAGGTCGATGCCGGTCAGGGCCGGCAGGTCGGACGGGACCCGGCCCGCTCCGAGCGGCAGCAGCACACCGTCCTGGTCGAACTCCGCCAGCGCGCCCCGCCACGGAAGAGTTGCCTGGGCCTGCCGCTCCTCCACGTGGATGACGAGGCCGCGCCAGAAGGTGCGGCGCACGTGGGCCCGGGCGATCCACGGCTGGCGCTGCAGGCGCTGTTCGACGGAATGGGGCTCGAGCAGCAGCCACGGCACGTGCGGGCCGAGCTCGGCGGCGCGCTCGACTTCGGTGGCCAGCAGCACGTGATTTCCGGTGATGTCGACTCGGGTGGCTTCCCAGAAACGCAGCTCGCTGGAGAGGCCGTGCAGGGAGAGAAAGGCGGAGACGGCGACGCCAAAGAACACAAAAAGCGGCACCGCCCAGAAAGGCCGAAGCCCCCGGGGCGCAGGCCGCCCGGATAAAGCATGCCCTTGATAGCTGGACCGCATCCTTGCGATTCCTGCCGCCCTGGGGGCGGCGCCATGGAAGGTGGGACATCGCTGTCCCGAACAACCGTGTCAAAAGCGGGGACGTCCAGCCCCGCACGCTCGGAATATTATCCCACGTCGACGAAAGATGCGAGAGAAGATTTCAGGGAAGACGGGATATTTGCGGGTTTCGGGCTCAGGCGGCCGGGTGCGGAGCGGACTCGAGCTTGCGGAGGAGTTCCTCCCCCACCTTCCACACGTCCCCGGCTCCCAGGGTAATCACCAGGTCGCCCGGGCGCACCCGCTCGGCCAGCATCCGCCCGGCCTCGTCCAGGCTGCCGGGCCCGAGGACCTCGCGCGCTCCCGCCTGCCGGGCGGCTTCCACGATCTGGGCTGAGGAAACGCCGGGCAACTCTTCCTCCCCGGCGGCGTAGATGGGCAACACCAGCGACACATCGGCCAGTGCCATGTTCCGCCCGAACGCTTTCCAGTGGTTGGCGGTGCGCGTGTAGCGATGCGGCTGGAAGACCGCCACCACCCGCTGGTGGCCCAGGGTGCGCGCCGTTTCGAGCACCGCGGAGACTTCCGTGGGATGGTGCCCGTAGTCGTCCACCACGGTCACTCCACCCACCTCGCCCTTACGCTCGAACCGCCGTCCCACCCCGCTGAATTCCTGCAGGCCGGCCGCGATCACGGCGGCCGACAGTTCCAGTTCGCGGCCCACCGCCACCGCGGCCAGCGCGTTCAGCACGTTGTGCCGTCCGAACAGCTTGACCGAGAACTCTCCGAAGGGAATGCCGTGGAACGTCGCCACGAACCGGGTGCTTTCCCCGTCCCGGGTGATCTCCAGCGCCCGCCAGTCGGCCGGCTGGTCCAGGCCGTAGGTGACGTGGCGCTTCTTCACGAATGGCAGGAGCTGCCTCACGCCCGGGTCCTCGGCGCACAGCACCGCGAGGCCGTAGAAGGGCACGTGGTTGATGAACTCCACGAACACCCGACGGATTTCCACCATGTCGTGGTAGAAGTCGAGGTGCTCCGCGTCCAGGTTGGTCACCACCGCGATGGCCGGCGAAAGCATCAGGAAGCTGCCGTCGCTTTCATCCGCCTCGGCCACCAGGAATTCCCCGGCCCCCATGCGGGCGTTGGAGCCCAGCGCCTTGAGCCGGCCGCCCACCACCACGGTGGGATCCAGGCCGCCGCGGGCCAGCACCGCGCCCACCAGGGAAGTGGTGGTGGTCTTGCCATGCGCGCCGGCCACCGCCACGCCGTACTTCATGCGCATGAGCTCGGCCAGCATCTCGGCGCGCCGGATCACCGGCACTCCCAGGGTTCGCGCGCGTTGGAATTCTGGATTGTCGGGGCGGATGGCCGAGGAGATGACCACCAGGTCGGCGCCTTCCACGTTGGATGGGCGGTGGCCTAAATGGATGCGCCCGCCCAGGGTGGCGAGCCGCTCGGTGATTTCGGTCTCCTTGAGGTCGGAGCCGGAGACGGAGTAGCCGAGATTGAGCAGCACCTCCGCGATGCCGCACATTCCGGTGCCGCCGATCCCGACCAGGTGGATCTTCTTCGAGCGGGTGTACATGGATCAGCCTTCGACGGTCTCGATCTCCATGCCGGGGGCGTAGCGCTCCAGGGAACGGACGATCTTCTCGGCGGCGTCGGGGCGTCCGAAGGTGCGGGCGTTCTTGGCCATGGTCTTCAGGCGGCCGCGGTCGGCCTTGAGCTTCTGGATTTCGTCGGCCAGGCGCTTGCCGGTGAGGTCCTCGTCCAGGATGACCGTGGCGGCCCCGCGCTCTTCAAGGTTCTTGGCGTTGACCAGCTGGTGGTTCTGGGCGGCATGGGGATAAGGGACCAGGATGGACGGCAGCCCGCACGCGGTGAGCTCGGACAGCGTCATGGCGCCGGCGCGCCCGACCACCAGGTCGGCCACGCAGTAGGCCTCGGAAATGTGGGTCAGGTAGTCGCGGACCAGGGTGCGCGGGCCGCTCACCTTGGACTTCACCAGATCGATGTCCTCGCTGCCGGTCTGCACGATCAGCTGCAGGCCCGGGTCCTGCGAGAGGATCGGCCAGGCGTCCATCACGGCCTGGTTGATGCTGTGGGCGCCGCGGCTGCCGCCGAACACGAAGACAGTGAACAGGTTCGGATCCAGGCCGTACTTTTCCACCGACTCCCGCGGGATGCCGCTGAGCACCTCGGCGCGCACCGGGTTGCCGGTGAGCTTGAGGTGGTTGCGGCGCTTGAAGTATTGGCGGGACTCGGAAAAGTTGAGGTGCACCTCGTCGGCCATGCCCGAGAGCCACCGGTTGGCCAGTCCCGGGATGCTGTTCTGCTCCTGGAGGAGCACCGGGATCTTGAGCATGCGCGCGGCCACCACCACCGGGGCGCTGACATAGCCGCCGGTGGCGAGCACCACGTTGGGCCGCTCGCGCTGGAGCAGCGCGCGGGCCTGGCCGAGGCCTTTGAGGAAGTTGATGCCGAACATGATGTGGCCGAAACCGGGGCGGCGGGGCAGCCCGGAGGCCGTGATCAGGTGGAGATGAAAGCCGGTCTCGGGCAGGATGCGGCTTTCCATGCCCTTCAAGGTGCCGACGAAAGCGATTTCCCAGTCCGGATGTTTGCGGCGCAGTTCCTCCGCCACCGCCACCCCTGGGTACACGTGCCCACCGGTGCCACCACCGGCGATGAAGATTTTGGCCATTCCTGGCGCCTCGACGATCTCTTCCTTCGGGGGCGCGAGGCGCGGCGCGAAGCCACGGCCCTCCCGCGCCCGGATGGTGCTCCCAGAACGGCGCGGCCCATGGGCCGGCGCACGGGAGCCGAACGCTGTTTCCGAGCCGGAACTTATCATAGAAATCCACCCACCACAAGCAGTTAGGCTGAAGCTTTCAGGCGGCGTTGGAACGCGCCCGCCGCGAAATATTGAGCAAAATCCCCACTGTGAACAGGTTCATGACCAGCGACGAGCCGCCGAAGCTTATGAACGGCAGGGGCAGCCCGGTGGTGGGGAAGAACCCCGTGGTGACCGCGATATTCACCCCGGCGTAGACGGCCAGCTGCAGGGTCAGGCCGGCGGCCAGGTAGAACCCGAAGGCGTCGCCGGCCCTCATGGCGGTCCGGAACCCCCGCCACAGCAGCAGGGCCAGGATCAGCATCAGGGCCACCGCCCCGATGAACCCCATCTCCTCTCCCCAGATGCTGAAGATGAAGTCGGTGTGCGGGTCGGGCAGGAACAGGAACTTCTGCATGCTCTTGCCCAGGCCGCGGCCGAACAGGCCGCCCGATCCCAGGGCCACCAGGGACTGCCCCAGCTGCCAGTTCAGGCCGTGCATGTCCACGTGATCCCCGCGCAGCAAGGCCAGGTAGTTCTTGAGCCGCTCCATGTGGTGGCCGTGGCCGCGGAGCAGGGCAAAGATCGCCAGCGGCGCAAGCACCGCGCCCCCGGCCATCAGTTGCCACGGGAGCCCCGAAATCAGCAGCATCATGCCCCCCACCGCGAGCAGCGCCGTGCCGCTCGAAAAATTGGGCTGCATCAGGATCAGTCCCACGGTGACGATCACCACGCTCACCACCCGAAGGGTGGGCTGCCAGTTCCGCGGGGCGCCCTCGTCGCGGCCCAGGAAGCTGGCCAGGGCCATGACGGTGAGCACCTTGGCGATTTCGGTCGGCTGCAGAGTGACGAACCCGATGTGCATCCAGCGCCACGCCCCGCGCACCTGGTGGGCGTTGAGCATGTCGGCCTCGCCCATGCCTCCGCCGGCCATCTTCTTGAAGATTACCAGCATCAGCAGCAGGCCCAGCGAGACCGTCCACAGCGGCACCGCCAGGGCCTGCCAGCGCCGGTAGTCCCAGCGCGAAGCGAACAGGAGCGCCATCAGCCCGATGCCCGCCCGCAGCAGCTGCTTTTCCAGGAACGTGGCGCTGCCGCCGAAACGAATCGCGCCCAGGTAGGCGCTGGAGGAATAGACCGCCAGCATGCCCAGGCACAGCAGGGTGAGGGTGGTCCAGAACATCACCGCGTCGCTGCGCCCGGTCTCGGGCGCGTACAGCCTGGCCATGGCTCCTAACCTTTCCCGAGGGCCTGGGCGGCGGCTCGAAACCGGTCGCCGCGCTCTTCGTAGTCCCGAAACATGTCGTAGCTGGCGCAGCCCGGAGAGAGCAGCACCACGTCGCCCGGAGCAGCCTTGCCGAGTCCCGAGCTCACCGCCTCCTCCAGCGAGGCGCACCGCGCCGCGGGCACCCCGGGACAGGCCATTTCAATGGCCGGGGCCGCCTCGCCGATCAGGAGCAGGGTCCGGACCCTCGCCTTCACCAGCCCCGCGACCGATCCCCAGTCCGCGCCCTTGTCGCGGCCCCCGGCGATCAGGTGAATCGGGCGGTCGAAGGAAAGCAGAGCCTTTTCCATCGAATCCAGGTTGGTGGCCTTGGAATCGTTCACGAACAGCACACCGTTCACCTCCCCGCATGGCTCCAGCCGGTGCGGGATGGCCGGAAACTCGCGCAGCCCCTGCGCCAGGCGCGCGGGATCGAGTTGCCAGGGGAGCGTCATGGCCAGCGCCGCCAGCGCGTTCTCAAGATTGTGCGGACCGCGCAGCGCAATATCGCCCGCCGGCAGAACCGGCGTGGCGTGGCCGTGCCGGTAGAGATGGATGACTCCGTCCTGCACCCCCGCGCCGTGCCCCACGACCAGGCGCGGATTGAAGAAAGCCAGCGGCGCGTGGACCCAGCGCTCCATGGCCATGGAGCCCGGATCGGCCTCGTTCAGCACCGCGAGGTCCCCTTCCCCCTGGTTCTCGAAGATCCTCGCCTTGGCGGCCGCGTACTCCTTCATGGAGGGGTAGCGGTCCAGGTGGTCCGGCGTCACGTTGAGCGCGGCCGCGCATACGGGCCGGAATGTGTCGATGTGCTCCATCTGGAAACTGGAAATTTCCAGCACCGTCAGAGTGTCCGTGGTCACGTGGTCGGCCACCTCGGAAAAGGGCAGCCCGACATTGCCGGCCAGGCGCGTCTCGCGGCCCGCACCGCGGAGCAGGTGCGCGAGCCAGGTGGCCGTGGTGGTCTTGCCGTTGGTCCCCGTGACCCCCAGGTACGGCCCGGGGCAGAACCGGCACGCCAGTTCGACCTCTCCAAGCACCGGCAGCCCGGCGCGCAGCGCTTCCCGCACCACCGGGCTGGAATCCGGAACGCCGGGGCTGAGCACCACGAAGTCCATGCCGCTCACGGCGCCCGCGTCCTCGGTGCCCAGCTGCAGTTCCACGCCCTCGCGCCGCATGCGATCGGCGAGCGCGGCCAGCCCCGCCTCTTCCTTGAGGTCCACCGCGCGCACCGCGAACCCGTGCCTGCGCAGCAGCGAGCATGCCGCGGCCCCGCTGCGGGCCAGCCCCACCACCAGCGCGGAGAGTCCGGGCAGCCCGAGGGTCCGGGGCACGTGCGTCACGGCCGCGTCCCCGGGATCACTGGAGTTTGAACGTGGTGAGGGAGAGCAGCGCCATCAGCCCGGCGGCGATCCAGAACCGCACCACCACGCGCGACTCGGGCCAGCCCAGTAATTCGAAATGATGGTGCAGCGGCGCCATCCGGAACACCCGGCCTCCGAGATACCGATAGGCCCCCACCTGGATGATCACCGAAAGCGCCTCCAGCACGAATACGCCGCCCACGATGACGAAAAGCAGCTCTCGCTTGATCAGCACTGCCACCGTGCCCAGCGCCCCGCCCAGGGCCAGCGACCCGGTGTCGCCCATGAACACCTCAGCGGGATGGCAGTTGAACCACAGGAAGCCCAGCGAGGCGCCCACGACGGCGGCGCAGAACACGGTCAGCTCCCCCGTGCCCGGCATGTGCGGAATGAACAGGTACTTGCTGAAGCGCTCGTGCCCGGTCAGGTAACTCATCCCGGCCAGCGCCGTGCCGGCGATGGCCACCATGCCCGAGGCCAGACCGTCGAG
This sequence comes from Candidatus Eiseniibacteriota bacterium, assembly GCA_025351485.1. GTDB lineage: Bacteria > Eisenbacteria > RBG-16-71-46 > RBG-16-71-46 > JACRLI01 > JANXVU01. The sequence goes on from JANXVU010000096.1 coordinate 15,717, forward strand.
CCCGTCGGAAAGATTGACCGCGTTGGAAAAGCCGCTGATGGTCAGCATCACGAACGGAATGAACAGCAGTCCCAGGTTGAACACCGGAATCGCCTTCAGGAACGGCACATTGGTGCTGGTCGCCATTTCCGGCTGGAGCGGGTGCCACACCAGGATCGAACCGATCAGTAGCCCCAGCCCCCCCTGGGCCATCAGCTTGTAGCGGCCGAGCAGGCCCTTCTTTTGCTTCTTCACCATGTGCAGGTAGTCGTCGATGAACCCGATCACGCCGAGCCAGGTGAGGCTCAGGAGCGCCATCTGCACGTAGCGGTTCAGCAGATTTCCCCACAACAGCGTGGAGACGATGATCGAGCCCACCAGCAGGACGCCCCCCATGGTGGGGGTGCCCGCCTTGGAGAGGTGGCTACTCGGGCCATCCTCCCGGATGGCCTGCCCGATCTTGATCTCGCGGAGCTTGCGGATGAGCGCAGGCCCGCAGACCAGGGTAAGAATTAGCGCGGTGGCGGCGGCATAAGCCGACCTGAAGGTGATGTAGCGGAAAATATTGAAGATGCTGACTGTGGTGTGCAGTGGGTAGAGGAGATGATAGAACATTGGCGTCTGCCGCACCCCGCGCTAAACCTGCGTTGAAAACGATGCCGTGAAGAACCGGCTTACCGGGCCTCATCGCCCGGCTTGCTGCTATCGGGAAAATTCCTGCTTCAAGGCCTCGACCACGCGCTCCATGCGCGTCCCGCGGGAACCTTTGACCAGGAGGAGGTCTCCTGGGCGCAAGCGCCCGTGGATGGACGAAGCCAGCTCCTTCGAATCCGGGTACATCTCGATGTGGGCGACCCCCGCGCCGCGGGCCCCGCGGGCCACGGCCGGAGCGAACTGCCCCGCCAGCCACGCGGTGTCCACTCCTTCCAGGAGGCTTCCGGCCGCCTCGTGCTCGGCCTCGGAAGCCCCGCCCAGCTCCAACATGTCGCCCAGCGCCACCAGGCGCCGGCCTTCCACCGTTACCGACTTCAGCACCGCCAGCGCGGCCCGCACCGAATCCGGGTTGGCGTTGTAGGTGTCGTCCAGGATCCGCAGGCCGCCAAGCTCCAGCAGTTCGAGGCGGCCGTGCTCGGTGCCCGGATAGCTGGCCAGCGCGGCGGCCGCGTCATCCAGGCTCACTCCGGCGGTCGCCGCGGCGGCCAGGGCCGCCAGCGCGTTCATCACGTTGTGCGCCCCCGGAAGGGCGATCTTAACCTCGGGTCCTCCCGCAATGCGAAAGCGCGATCCCTGGAGCGATCCGGTCCCGACGCCTTCGGCGCGCACGTCGCAACCCGGCCCCATCCCGAAGGTGCGCACCCTGCGCCCCCGGATGAAGGACATGAGCAGGGCGTCGTCGCCATTGACCACGGCCTGGCCTCCGTTGCGAAGCAGGTATTCCGCGAGTTCGAACTCGGCCTTCGCCGCCGCTTCGGGCGTGCCAAGCCCTTCCAGGTGCTCCCGGCCGGCGTTGGTGATCACGCCGGACGTGGGCGCGGCGATTTCGCACAGCGCCGTGAGTTCCCCGGCGTGGTTGATGCCCATCTCCACCGCCGCCGCGCGGTGTTCCGCGGTGAGCCGAAGCAGCGTGAGCGGCACGCCCAGGTGGTTGTTCAGGTTGCCTTCCGTGGCCAGCGAGGGTCCGAGGCTCGACAGGATGTGCCCCAGCATGCTGCGCGTGGTGGTCTTGCCGTTGCTGCCCGCCACCGCCACCACCGGAATCTCAAAGGCCTCGCGGTGCGCCTTCGCCCAGCGCTGCAGGGCGCTTTGCGGATCGTCTGCCACCAGCAGCGGCCCGGTGCCTGCGGCGATCCCGTCCCAGTCGGGGCCCACCAGCGCCGCCGCGGCCCCGGCCCGGAGCGCCCCGGCCACGAACCGGTGGCCGTCGGTGTGCTCTCCCCGAAGCGCCACAAAGACCTGTCCGGGCTTGGCCGTGCGCGAGTCGATGCACGCGCCCAGGGCCGGCGCGGCTCCGTCCGGAGCGTTCCGGAGTTCGGCGCCCGCCGCGTGCACGATGGCGCCCAGGGTCGCGGGCGCCGCGCTCAAGACTTGAATCCCAGCCACCCGAGCGCCTCCGCCGCCACTTCGCGGTCGTCAAAGTGGTGCTTCACCGTGCCGAGGATCTGGTAGTCCTCGTGCCCCTTGCCCGCGATCACCACGCCGTCGCCGGGACGGGCCCGCTCAAGAGCGGCGGCGATGGCCTGGCGGCGGTCCACCTCCATGGTCCAGCGCGAGGCTTCCGCGGAAATCCCGGCGCGGATCTCTCCCAGGATCTTCGCGGGATCCTCGGTGCGAGGATTGTCCGAGGTGACCACGCTGAAATCGCACAGGCCGGTCGCGAGGGCGCCCATCTGGGGCCGCTAGCCCGGATCGCGGTCGCCGCCGCAGCCGAACACGCACAAGAGGCGGCCCGAAACGATCTCTCGCGCCGTCTTCAACACCCGCTCCAGCGCGTCGGGAGTGTGCGCGTAGTCCACCCAGACTTCGAACGGCTGGCCCCGGTTGACCCGCTCCAGGCGGCCCGGGACGCCCTGGGCGCGCCCAAGCCCGGCGGCCACGTCGGCCATCGCCACGCCGGTCCCCAGGGCCAGGGTGGCGGCGGTAAGCGCGTTGCTCACGTTGTAGCCGCCCGCGATCGGAAAATTCACTTCCACCGAACCCTGCGGGGAAACCATCTGAAAGCTCGATCCGTCGGCCCGCAGGGCCTCCCCCTCGGCGCGCACCGTGGCCTGCCCGGCGCGCGAAAAGGTCCACACCCCGGCCTCGGCGCGCCGCGCGAACTCGGGACCCGCGGGATCGTCCAGGTTGATGGCGGCCAGCCGGCCCCTCGGCCAGGTCTCGCCGTCCCGCTTCGCGAAGAGCTTCATCTTGGCTTCCATGTAGTCTTCGAAGTCCTTGTGAAAGTCCAGGTGATCGCGCGTTAGGTTCGTGAACGCCACCCCGTCGAACGGCATGCCAAACGTCCGCTTCAGCGCCAGCGCGTGGGAGGAGACTTCCATCACCACGGCGCCGCAGCCTTCGTCCCTTGCCCGCGCCACCAGGGCCCACAACTCCGGGGCTTCCGGCGTGGTGTAGGGCGCATCGATCCGGCCCGAGGGCAGGTAGTAACCGGTCGTCCCGAGCACCGCCGTCTTCACTCCGGCCGCGTCGAGCGCCTCGCGGAGCAGGAAGGTCGAGGTGGTCTTGCCGTTGGTGCCGGTGATGCCATACATCTTCAACCCGTCTGCCGGTCGGCCGTTCCACTCCTGGGCCAGCAGGGCCAGCGCCACTCGCGTGTCGGGCACCCGGACCCCGGGCGGCCCGCCCGGGGCCTCCTCCTGCACCACCGCCGCCACCGCGCCCGCCTCGCGAGCCGTTCGCAGGAACTCGTGCCCGTCCACCGTGTGGCCCCGCACCGCCACGAACAGGAACCCCGGGCGCACCTGGCGCGAGTCATACGCGATCCCGGCGACCTCGATCCCACCTGCGCCTTCCACGGCCGGGAGACCGGACCTGGCCAGGAGTGCGGCAAGTTTCATCCCCGCCGCCCGCGAATCCGGCTCACTGCCCGGCGAAAGCGTACAGCGTCACCACCTGGCCCGGCCTCGCGGGAGAGCCCGGGAGCGGGTCCTGGCGCACCACCCGGCCGCCTCCAACCACCCGGGCGGCGAGCGCCACTTCGCTCAGGCGGCCGACCGCTTCGCGCAGGCTCAGGCCCACCAGCGCGGGAACGCTGCCCCGCTGGAGTCGCGGCGCCTCGTCGGTCCACAGCGTGACCGGCTGGCCGGGGCGCTGCGGAGCGTCCGGAGCGGGCTCCTGGCGCACCACCCGGTCACCCTGCCCCACCAGGTTCACCTGGAATCCGGCCAGGGAAAGCCGCGCGATGGCGGCGCGCCGCGCCTCGCCGCGCACGTCCGGAAGCGCCACGGTTCCGCTGGAAATCGCCACCGCGTCACGGCGTTCGGGCGCCACCACTTCGAACGGCGGCGAGATCGGCCCGTTGCCGCTGCGCGCCAGGGTCTCCATCACGTCCTTGAACACGGGCGCGGCCACCAGGCCGCCGTAGTGCGTGCCCTGCGGCTCGTCGATCATGGTCACCATCACCAGCTGCGGCTTGTCCACCGGCAGGAATCCCGCGAAGAGCGACATGTAGCGTCCGCTGGCATAGCCGCCTCGATTGGCCTCGGCCTTCTGGGCCGTGCCGGTCTTGCCGCCCACCGGGAGCCACGACATGCGGGCCGCGGAGGCCGTGCCGCTGTCCACCACCGCCTGGAGCATGGTGCGCATGGTGGCGGCGGTCCGGGCCGACATCACGCGGCGCACCGCTTCCGGCTCGAAGGTCCGCACCCGGTTCCCGCGCGAGTCGTACAGCGCCCGCACCAGGTGGGGACGCATGAGCGTGCCGCCGTTGGCGATCGCCCCGTAGGCCATGGCCAGCTGCATCAGGGTCACCGAGACACCCTGGCCGAACCCGATCGTGGCCAGCTGGCGGTCCTGCCCGGCGGTGGGCCGGGCCAGGTAGCCGGGAGCCTCGCCCGGCAGGTCCACCCCGCTGCAGGCGCCGAATCCCAGGGCTTTGGCGAAGTCCACGAAACGGTCCTTGCCCAGCTTGAGCGCCACCTTGCCGGCCCCGATGTTGCTGCTCTTCATGAGCGCGTACCACGCCGGCACCACCGTGAAGTGGTCGTGCTTGTCGTCGTGGATCGGCTTGCCCGAGCCCAGGTACCAGGTGCCCCCTTCGCAGTTGAGCAGCGTTGCGGGCGTGATCAGGTTGTCCTCCAGGGCCGCCGCGTAGCACACCATCTTGAAGGTGCTTCCCGGCTCGAGCATGTCGGTGATGGCGCGCGCGCGAGTCGGCTCGGGTTTTCCGCCGGGGCCGACCGATTCGTTGGCCATGGCCAGGATCTCGCCGGTGTTCGGATCCAGCAGGACCACCGAGCCGCCCTTGGCGTGGTGCTCCAGGATCGCGGAATGCAACCGCTCTTCCACGATGGCCTGCGAGGCGGCGTCCAGGGTGAGTTCCAGGGTGTAGCCGGCCACCGGAGCGCGCATGCCGCGTTCGGGGATCTGGTGCTCCACCCAGCGACCATCGCGGAAGGTCTTCACCCAGCCGGAGGATCCGCGCAGGTCGTCGTCGTAGCGCTTTTCCACGCCGCCCAGCGGGCGGCCGTCGATGTCGGTGGAGCCCACGATCTCGGCGGCCAGCGTGCCCAGCGGGCGCACCCGCCGCGTCTCAGGCTCGAGCGTGGCGCCCGGCGGGAGGGGCCCGCCGTGCACCCACACGCTTTCGCGGTCGGCGTCCATCTTGCGTTCGAGGTACAGGAAGTGCTGCTTGGCCCGCATCCGGGCGAGCAGGGAGGAAGTGTCGGTATCGAGGCGGGGAGCCAGGGCACATGCCACACACACCATCAGGCTGTCCGCAGGGCGTCCCCGGTAGGCCTCGGCCAGCCGGATGGGAAGCGCGGGACGCTCGGGGCCCTTGAGGCGCGGGCGCTTCTCTCGCGCGGCGGCCGCGAGGTCCGAAGAGCGGACCACCAAGGACTTGCACGTGATGTTGTGGGCGAGCAGGCGGTGATGACGATCCAGGATGGCGCCGCGCTCGGCCGGCAGCGCCATGCGGCCCCAGTGCTGCTGGTCGGCTTCCTCGAGGTATTTCTGGTGATCGACGATCTGGAGGTTCGCGAGGCGCGCGATCAGGACCGTCCAGAAGACGATCCCGAGCAGCACGACGAGTTGAAGCCTGCGCCGTGGCGGATGGGAGGAGGCGACGCCGGGTGTCATGGGGATCAGGGCAGCACTTCGTCCCCGGAGGCGTCATCCGCCGGGCCACGAGTTTCGGCGCTGGCGGCTCCCGCGACCCAGTCCCACAGCGAGGGCGCGGCATGAGTGGCGACCCGGCGGGCGGGCCCGCCCAGGAGTCCCGCGGAGACCAGCTTGACCGGCCCGTCGCTCGGGGTCACGAACCCGAGCAGCGCCGAGCCCCCCGCCGAAGCTTCGGCGCGCCCGCGGATCTGCGCCAGTTGCGAAGTGAGCTGGTGAAGGCGCGAGGTCAATTGCTCGTGGTGGGTGCGCTCCTTGTCGAGCCGAGTGTGGAGTTCGGCCACGGTCACGCTCTCCCAGACGTGGGCGAAGGCCAGGGCCAGGGCCAGGGCGGCGATTCGAACCACCGAGCGACCGGCCATGGGTATGCGACCTCGGCTGGCGGCGCGGGAACGGACGGTGACGGAGGACGGGCGATCCATGCCTATCTCCTCGTGGCTGCGCGGAGCCTTGCGGACCGCGCGCGCGGGTTGGGGTCGGTCCTTCCCTGGACCGCTTTCTTGGTGAGCAACTCCCATGTTTCCGCATCGCGGAAATACTGCTTCACCCGCCGGTCCTCCAGCGAGTGGTAGGCGAGAACCACCAGGCGCCCGCCGCCGGCAAGAACTCTCGGCGCCTGCTCCAGCAATCCGTCCAGCGAGGCCAGTTCCTGGTTTACCTCGATCCGGAGGGCCTGGAAGCACTTGGCCAACTCGGCGTTCCGCCGCTTGCCGTACGCCACCGGACCGAGCGCCTGGACCAGGTCGCCGGTGGTCCGCAGGGGCCGCCGTTCGCGGGCCCGGACCACGCAGCGCGCCGCGGCGCGGGAGCGGTGGTTTTCGCCGTACTCAAAAAATACACGGGCTATTTCTCCCTCGGAAGCCCGTGACAACCAGTCCGCGGCTGAAGACCCGCGGGAAGGATCCATCCTTAGATCCAGTGGACCTTCGAATCGAAACGAAAATCCGCGCTCGGCGCTGTCCAGTTGGCGGGAGGAAACTCCCAGGTCCGCCAGGATGCCGTCCGGGGGCGGAAGGCTTCGTTCCTTGAGTAGGTTCTCGAGTTCGTCGTAGCGCGTGTGGACCACTTCCACGCGCTTTTCCGCTGCAAACCGTTCCCGGCACCAGGCGATTGCTTCGCCGTCCCGATCCACTCCCAGGATCCGCGCCGAGGGCGAAAGCCTCTCGAGCGCAGCCGCCGTGTGCCCTCCCCCGCCCAGCGTCAGGTCGACGTACAGCCCGTCCGGGCGGGTGATCCACAGCCCCAGGGTCTCCTCGAGGAGCACCGGGACGTGATAGGGGCTAGACTCCGTTGAGCGTGCCCTCGAAGCCGCGCACCGCTTCGAGCCGGTTGCGGTACACGGGCCGGTCGCATGCGCCGGCCACCGCCGCGATGTCGCGCAGGTAAGGGCTCATGCCGCACCACCGGAAGAAACCCCCGGTGTGCTCCAGCGCGCGCGCGGTGCGCGAAAGGCGCGCCAGGCCGCGATAGTTGACATGAGCGACCGCAGAAAAATCGAGCACCCAGCTCTTCCAATCGGAGAGAGCCAGGTGCTCGATCCATTCCGCCAGCTGCGTGCACCTCTCCTCGGAGAAGTCACCGCTGGCAACGTAAAGGGAGATCCTGAGACCACTGGCCTGGTTTGAGGTCGGGAACATCCGTGTTCGCCTAAGCCCTCTCGTCCTGAATTGGCCGTTCCACTCCTGGGACAGTGTTCTGCGCGCCCCAGGATCCCCTTAAAACCCGATTATGATTTTGGCGTCGCTTCCGGCTCGGTGCCGAGCCGGCGTTCCAACCGGTCCTCGAACGTGGTTCCCGCCCCCTCGCGGGCCTCGAGCCTGGAGGCTTCCCAGATTTCGAAGTGGCCCAGGAGGCCCTGCGCGTGAACCACGTCGCCCGGCTTGATCCCCGCCCACTGCATCAGGGGGCCGGGGAGCGCGATCCGGTTTTCGGTGTCGATGCGCACCCGAAACGTCCGGGGGCCGATGTCCCTGAGCAAAGCCCGGTCTTCCGAGCGGGACCAGCCGAGAGACATGAGCTTGGGAAGATACCGATCGCTCCACGACGGGATGTCCATCCCGGACACGCAACCGTCCGGGCCCAGGGTGAGCATGATCTCGTCCTCCGAGTGCACGCCCATCGACTTGCGAAAAGCCAGCGGCAGGCTGCATCGGTTCTTCATGTCGAGTTTGAGCTCGTAAGACCCGATCAGTGGTTCCACTGGGACCTGTCTTTAAGTGAACTTACACCCCACAACACCTTACTTGAGTGGGGCGAGATTCCCACTTTGCCCCACCCTAAGCAACAGAAAAGTGCGGGTCCTGCGAATTTTTTTTCGGGAGTGTTACGGAGGGCTTCCTGCTGCCAGGTCAGGAAGTCGGAAACCGGCTCAAAAGTTGCCGGATTCCCTCTTCGAATGAGGGCAGGGATTCGAGTTTTCGGCGGTTGTAGAAGATGGCCCTCTCCCGCAACATGCGATCATCCAACGCTCGAGCGATCTGGTGCGCCAAATTACCCGAATTTCCAGGGGAGAACAGGAGGCCTGAGTTTCCCTCGGTCACCCACTCCCGGTTTCCCGGGATGGCGGTAGCCACCGGAAAGGCGCCGCAGGCCATGGCCTCCAGGAGCGAGACCGAAGTGCTGTCGGAACGGGCCGTGGACACATACACCGTGGCCGAGCGCAGGAGTTCGGCCAGTTCGTCAGGCGAAAGTCGCCCGGTGAAGCTCACCCGACCCCCCATCTGCTTCGCGCGCTCTTCCAGCCGCGGCCTCTCCGGGCCCTCGCCGGCGACCACGAATTCCACGTCGCTGCCACGCTGCAGGAATAGCGGGCGCATGGCGTCCAGCAGGGTCCCAACATCGTAGAGCGGCGCGAGCTGGCGGGTGGAAACTACGCGGGGGGGTGAATCCGGTGGATCGGGCTGCATGGAGAAACGGGCCAGATCGGGCATCCAGTAGAGCCGGTGGATCTTTTCCGGCGGCGCGCCCAGGGAAATCGCGGCCTCCATCATCATGCGCGCGTCCACCGCCACGATCGAGGCTTCCCGCAGCACCCAGCTCGCGCGCATGCGGTGCAGCGGCGTGCGCCAGGCGTTGAGCAGCAGATCGGAGCCCAGAGCGGCCACGCACAGCGCCGGCTTCCTATCCGCATCGAGGGCGCGGCGAAGCTTCGCGCCCAGGAAGCCATAGTCCGGCACGAACAAGGCCGTGATCACGTCCGGCTTGAACTCGCGGGCCAGCGCGAGCAGCGGCGGGAGCGCGGACCGGTGACGGAGGAACCCCGGGCCTTTCGCGGGCAGCGCGTGGAAGGAGCACGGCAGCGGTTCCGGGGGCGCTTCCATCGACGCCGCGATCACTTCTGTGCCGGCGGTTTGGAGCGCCTGGATCCAGCGCCGCGTGTGCGGTTGCCGCGCGTCTCCAAGCACCAGGATCCTCATTGCGCCCCCCCTTCCGGCGTGTTAGTTTGCCCACCTATGCCCAAACACTACGATCTGGAAGCCGCCGCCCGCTACTGGGGCCAGGAACGACTGAAGCACCGGGACGAGCTGGCCGTGGTGCTCTCCCTGCGCGAAACCAAGGAAGTCAACCAGGCCTACGACACATGGGAAAGCAGCCTGGTCGTCGAGACCCTGGGCGGCGTCCGCGGGCGCAAAGTGGTGGACCTCGCCTGCGGCGTGGGACGCATCACCGTGCCGCTGGCCCGGGCGGGGGCGCGGGTGCTGGCGCTGGACAACGCCCCTGGAATGCTCGAGCGCGCCGAGTCGCACGTGCGCCGCGCGGGCATGGCCAAGAGCGTGCAGTTCGCCCTGGGACCGGCATGGTCCATCCCCGTGCCCGACCGCTCGCAGGACGGCGTGGTGTGCGTGGGCCTCCTGGAACACCTTCCGCCCGCCGAGCAGATCCGGGTGCTCAAGGAAGTGGACCGGGTGCTCAAGAAGGGCGGCTCGCTCGCCACGGTGCTGAACAACCCGCACAGTATTCTCCTGCAGGCCCCCACGGACAATCGTTTTCGCAAAGGACACCAGTTCCCCAACGGTTATTACTGCGCGCTGGTGGACCGGAAGAAGCTCCTGGGCACGCTGGGACGCCACTTCCGCGTCGAGCCGGTGGGAACAAACCTCTTCTACTCGCTGCTTCGATTCGCGTTCCGCGCCGAAGGCACGGCAAAGGACATCGCGCTTCGCCGGCGGGCGTTCAAGGTCGCTACGGAACTGGATCTGCGCTTCCGTCTGAAGGGCCTGGCCGACGAGGTGCTGACCGATCATACGTTCTTCCGAGCTAGGAAGCTTCGGTAGGAGCTTGAATATCCTCGCGGGGTCGCCGCGGGGGTGATCACCCCCGC
>JANXVU010000107.1 GCA_025351485.1 Candidatus Eiseniibacteriota bacterium
CTGGCGGGCCGTCCGGAGATCGTTCCTGAATCCGCCCCGCGGCCCCATTCTTGTCTACGATCAAGCCTGCGCGGTCTGTTCGGGTAGCGTGCGCCTGATCCTGCGACACGATCGCCGGCGTACCCTGCTGTTCGCCGGGCGCGATGGCGACTTTGCCGCCCGCCTGCGGGAGCGCCACCCGGGGCTCCAGGATGCCAAGACGCTGATCTGGGTGGATCCGGGAAGAGACGGAGTGGAACGGGTCAGGGTGAGGTCCGATGCAGTGATGGCGGTGGCGGAATACCTGGGAGGATGGTGGAAGGCGGGGCTGGCCGCCCGCATCCTGCCCCGCCCGGTTCGGGACGGCGCCTATGCGATATTCGCCCGCAACCGGCACCGATTCGCCGGATCTTCAGGGCCATGCTTCGTGCCCGGCGTGGCCGAGCGCGAACGTTTCCTCGATCTCACCGCCCCCTAGTTCTTCCACAGCTTCGGCGTAAGGTCCCAGCCGACCAGGCAACTGGAAACCCTCCAGTACCCGAAGTTCCCCTTCGCATCCTTCGGCCTCATGCCCTCTACCTGGAATTCCACCACGTGGCGTCCCTGCGGCAGCCAGTCCGTGAGGTCGATCTCGGTGGGCGGCACTTCCGCGCCCGGACACCATCCGCTGCGGCTGTAGTCGGAAGACCAGGATCCATCGGTCCATCTCGCGCCGTACGGATTGCGCTCCCGGAATCGCCGGCAATCGCTCCTCCACGGATGCAGCCGGGCGACCACCTTTCCATCCACCGAAATCACGTTGGCCTTGGACGCGAACTCGTCCTCGTCGGTGCCGTCGGTGCAATGCCCGGTGGACACATACTTCATCACCACCCGCGAAAGTCCGGGCGGGATCACCACCGGGGTCCGGAAACCGCGGGGCATGTCCTGCCGGTTGAAACTATCGGTGTAGTACACTGGAGCCGCCCAGCTTGGGTTGTCGTAGCTGGTGTCCGCGACGTACCTCAGCTCAAAATCCACCTTCCAGCCCGGACTCACCCAGGTGTCCACGTGCGCCCGCAGATTCTGCCTGCCCCGCAGAAGGGGGGACAGGTCCGAGACTTCCAGCTCGTGGCGGGTCTCCCCCCCGTAGGAAGTCATGAAGCGCATCACTTCAAGGTCCGGCATGCCGGGAACGGCCAGGCGAATGTTGCCGGCCCGGTCCCACCGGTCAAAGACCTCGCGATCGCTTTTCGGAATCGGGTGCAGGGTGAGGTCGGCGAACACTCTGTACGGCATCCCCGGGGCAGGCAGGTCCGCGGCTCGGGTCACGACCCGGCCCCGGTCGGAGACGGAATCCCCGGGCGTGGCCAGGGCGGCCGCCGAATCGGCGTGGAACCGGATGACGCTGCCCAGGAAGACCTGCACCCGTGCCGTGTCGGCGGGCGCCGGGGAGGCGCAGGCGGTCAGCGGGGCCCGGAAGAGGGCGGCGCAGCAGGCGGCCAGGATCATCGCGCGCATGGTGGATCTCCCTTGGAATTGGGAATGGTAAGATGCCGTGGGTTCGAGCCATATTACACGATACGCGGTCGAGGCCGGGACACCCCGGGACATGCCCCGGGCAGGGATCCACCCGGGCCTAGGCCCGCTCAAGGGAGGACAAGAATGGCGGATCCGGGCCAGATGCGCGGACTGAAGAAGTACGACCGCGACTACTTCGACCGCTGGTACCGGGATTCCCGTTACGCCGTGGTGCGCGAGGGCGTGGTTCGGCGGCGTGTCGCGTTGGCCGTGTCGGTGGCCGAGTACCTGCTGGAGCGCCCCATCCGAAGCGTCCTGGACGTGGGATGCGGAGAGGCGCCCTGGCGCGCGTGCCTCCTGAAGATGCGGCCCGGCGTCCGCTACCTCGGCGTGGACTCGAGCGAGTACGCCGTCCGGAAATACGGCCGGCGCCGGAGCCTTCGACTGGGCACCGTCGCCGGTCTCGCTCGCATGGGAATTCGCGGCCGCTTCGACCTGGTGGTTTGCTCGGACGTGCTGCACTACGTTCCAACCGGGGAGGTGCGCGCCGGCCTCCGGGCCATCGCCAGGATGCTCCGGGGCGTCGCCTTCCTGGAGACGTTCGCGCTGGAGGACGACATCGAAGGCGACAAGGAGTTACTGCAGCAGCGGTCCGAGTCGACCTACCGCCGGCTCTTCCGGGAGGCCGGCCTCTTCCCGGTCGGGCTCCATTGCTACGTGGGATCCGACGTGCAGAAGAACCTCACCGCGTTCGAACGCCCGGCGTCCGCGAGGCGTACCGGCCCCAGGTAGATCCGGACAGAGCGCGCCGGGTTGATGCGCGCGGGAAGGGAGCATGATGCGGGAAATGGCGGATCGACTCCGGGAACTGCACCAGGGCCCGGCCATCTTGAGACTGCCCAACGCCTGGGACGTGGCCAGCGCGCGGCTCATCGAAGAGCTGGGCTTTCCGGCGGTGGCCACGTCCAGCGTCGCGGTGGCCAATACCCTGGGCCATGGCGACGGGGAGCGCATCACCCGCGACGAGATGCTGGATATGATGGGACGGATCGCGCGCGCCATCCGGGTGCCGCTCTCCGCGGATCTCGAGGCGGGTTACGCGAGGACCCCCCGGGAAATGGAAGAGACCACCCGCCGCATGATCGGCGCCGGAGTGGCAGGACTCAACCTGGAGGACAGTCGCGAGGAAAACGATCTGATCGCGCTGGACCTGCAGGTGCGGAAGATCCAAGCCCTGAAAATCACCGCGGAGGCGGAAGGCGTCCCGGTGGTCCTCAACGCGCGCACCGACGCCCTGATTGCGCCCGGGATGGAGCGGCGCGCGGCATTCGCGGAGGCCGTCCGGCGGGGCCGGGAGTATCGGGACGCGGGCGCGGATTGCATCTTCCCGCTGGGGCTGCGCGATCCCCTGGAGATCGCCGAGTTCCTGCGTGAATGCCCCGGGCCCATCAGCATCCTGGCCGGCCCGGGGGCGCCTTCGGCGGGGGAGCTCGAGGCGCTGGGTGTGAGCCGGGTCAGCATGGGGTCTGGGGTCCATCGGGCCGCAATGGGTATGGCCGTGGCCGCCGCCGCCGAACTGCTGGCGCATGGCACCTACGGCACGATCACCGAGTGGGCGGTGCCCGTAGCCAGGATGAACGCACTTTTCGAGCGCGGAAAGGAAGAGTAGGCCTCGATGGACTTCTCCGACCTGTGGGACTTTCAGGATCCTCAGCTCTCCGAGTCCCGCTTCCGAGAGCTGCTGGGCCGCCTCGAACCATGCACAGGAGATTTTGTGGAAGTCCAGACCCAGCTCGCCCGTTCGCTGGGACTGCAGCGCCGCTTCCAGGACGCGCAGGAGGTCCTGGACGAGGCCGGGAAGGCCGGGAACATGCCGGCGCGTGCACAAGTGCTGCTGCTTCTCGAGCGGGGCCGGATCTGGAACAGCTCGGGGGAGCGGGAGCGGGGTCTGGCGAGGCCCCTGTTCGTGAGCGCGTGGGAGATGGCGCGCGAGTCGGGTCAGGACGGCCTCGCCGTGGATGCGGCGCACATGGTGGCCATCGCCGGCAGTCCGGGTGAGGCCCTGGAGTGGAACGAGCGGGCGCTGGAACTGGCAGAGGCCAGCACCGAGCCCGCGGCCAGGAAATGGCGGGCATCGCTCCACAACAACATCGGCTGGACCCGTCATGCGGCCGGGGACCTCCGGGGGGCGCTGCAGGCGTTCGAGCGCGCGCTGGAGATGCGCCGGGAGATGGGCGACGCCGGGAATATGCGGTTCGCGCTTTGGAGCGTGGCCAAGGCGCTGCGGGGCCTGGGCCGGCTGGAAGAGGCGCTGGAAATCCAGGAGTCGCTCGGGCAGGAGTTGGACGCGGAGGGATCGAGCGACGGCTACGTGGACGAGGAACTGGGAGAATGCCTGCTGGAATTCGGATGTCCGCAGGAAGCCCGGCCGCACTTCGCCCGGGCGTACGCGCTGCTGTCGAAGGATCCGTGGCCCCCGGACCCGGCCCGCCTGGCCCGCATGCGGGAGCTCGGGGAAGGATCCGGCGGGAAGAGCTGACCGACGATCCTCAGCGCTTCAGCACCATCCTCAGGGTCAGATCCAGCCGCCCTCCCGAAGGAATCGCCACCGCGGTGTCGCCTCCGATCATCAGGTAGTCGGGGTGGACCAGCTTGAGCGAATGATTGCGGGCGGAAAGCCCGGAGATCAGGCGCGGGGTCCGGCGTCCAGTGTCGCGGCCGTCCACCCAGATCGAGGCTTCGAGGCCCCGCACGTTGCAGTCCACCAGCACGCTGCCCGTGCCCAGGGTGGCCCCGTAGTCGATGGTCTGGGTTTCGCCTTCCAGGAGTGTGACGGAACGGGTCAGCGGCGTAGCGCCCGGCGAGACCAGCCGGATCTCGTGCGTTCCAACGGGCACGGGCACCGGGGCCTTCAGGTCTGCCGCGGGAACCGGTTTGCTGTCGATGGTGGCCGTCATGGTCGCATCTCCCTTGAACGCCATATAACCCAGCTTGACCGGCTTGGCCGCGAACTCCACCCGCTGCGTGACCGTTGCGCCCGGCTTGAGGCGCACCACTCGCTCCTGGTCCGGGTAGCCATCGAGGGTCAGGTGGAGGGTGTGGCTGCCCGGCTTGAGATTCTTGTACGTGGCGTTGGTCGCGCCCGTGAGAGGAGTTCCATCCAGTGTGACCGAGGCGCCCGGAGGCGCAGTGCGCACCGTGAGAGTGGCGCTGGCCTCTTCGGCCGTTGCGGGCGGAGTCGCGGCGGCAGCTGTCGAGGGGGCCGGGGCCACGGCCTTTCCGGGCGCGGCGGCCGCGGGCGGCAACGTGCCGGCCGTCGGCTTTCCGGCCGTGTCCTGGGCGGCGGCGGCCGGCGGCGGCGTCTTGGGTCCCGGCGCCACCGTGAAGAGCTTCGCAAACACGACGCCGATCACCGCCACGACCACGATCGCCCCACCCACGATGGCCAGCATGGGTGGACGCCCCGAGTCCGCCCCGGCATGCGTGGGCACGGCGGGCGGTCCGGAGGCCTGAAGGTTGGGCAGGCTGGGCGCGCTGGAAAGCAGCGGCGCCGCATCGCCCGGATCGAGCTCTTCCGCGGGGATCTTGGCGCCCTTTTTCTGAAGGGCCTCCACCCTGGCGCCGGCCTCCACGTTGCCCGGATCCAGGTGCACCACCCGCATGTACTCGATCAGGGCCAGGTCTTCGCCGGCGGGCCCGCGGCCCTCGAACTCCCTGGCGCGCTGCATGTGGTGGGCGGCCCCGCGTTCCCGCAGCATGGTCGCCACGCCGTCCGGGTCGCGCGCGTAGTTTCGCAGCACGTCCTTGCCGTGATAGATGTCCATGGCCGCGCGCACTTCGCCAAGGGCCTGGAGCACCTCCGACATGGTCTGGAAGCGCTCGTCGGCGTTCTTGCGAAGCATCCTGCGGACGAGTTCGGCACACGGCCCGGTGACCACGGGATTGGAAGTCTGCAGCGCCTCCGGCTCGGCGTACAGGATGGAGTGGATCACCGCGGAGTAGCTTTCGCCCCCGAAGGGACACTGCCCGCTCAGCAGCTCGAAGCCCAGCACGCCAGTGGAGAAGATGTCCGATCGGGCGTCCACGTTTTCGCCCGAGGCCTGCTCGGGTGACATATAGCGGGGAGTTCCCAGCACCGAGCCCGCCTGGGTCATGGCGATGGTTTCGCTGGCCACGCGGGCCAACCCGAAGTCCATGATCTTGACCGCGCCGTCCTTGGTCAGCATGATGTTGGCGGGCTTGATGTCGCGGTGGATCACGCCGGCCGCGTGCGCGTGCTCCAGGCCGCGGCATACCTCGCGCAGGATCAGCAGGGCGATTTCCAGCGGCGGCGGGGCCTTGTGGCGCTTGAACCACTTCTCCAGGTCGTCGCCCGCGATGTACTCCATCGCGATGTAGGGCACGCCCATGTGGCGGCTGGAGTCGATCACCTGGCAGATGTTGGGATGCCGCAGCTGCGCGGCAGCGTGCGCCTCGCGCTCGAAGCGGATCACCAGGTTGTCATCATCGGCCAGGTGGGGGTGGAGGATCTTCAGAACCACGTCGCGCTTCAGCGACTTCTGCACGGCCCGGTAGACCGAGCCCATGCCGCCACTGCCGATGCGCTCGTGCAGTTCGAATGGCCCAAAATCCTTTTTGGGCAGTATCGTCATGTCGTCGTGCATGGGGGCGCGCTTATCGCTTTCCGTTGAGGATTTCGAGCTTGGCCGAGGCGGCCTTGCGCACAATGTCGCTGCTGGCAAGTTCCAGGGCCTTCTGCAGGGCGCGGACGGCGCGCTCCCGGGAATTGAGCTCCATCCAGGAGCAGCCGATGTAGTAATACGCTTCCCAGCTGTCCCCAACCGTCAAGGAACGATCGAGCGCCTCGATGGCCGCTTCGAACTTGCCCTGCTCGAAGAGCAAGGTGCCGAGCGCGATGACATAGAGCTTGAACTCTTTCTCGCTGCCGCCTGCGGGGTTCTCCGGGCTGGTGGCGCGCACGGCCGCGCGATATTCCCTTTCCGCCAGTTCAAAGTTTCCGGCGGCCGAATATTTCGCCGCGTGCTCCGCGTACATCCGGGCGGCGTCGCGGGGCCCCTCTTTTTGTTCCAGCGCGGCGCGCGAGGCCGAATCCGCCGCCAGTTCCGCGGCCACCCGGGCCCGGGCCGCCTGGATGTCCAGCGAGTCCTGCTCGATCTTGCGCCGACGGACGACCGCCGAGTCGGCCAGGAACTGCAGTTCGAAGCGCATCGAATCCACCTCGGATTTCAAACGCCGCAGCTCCGCGTAGGCATCCACCAGTTCCTGCTTGGGATTGCACACCGCCCGCAGCCCCAGGACCAGGGTGTCATCCGCCCCGGCCATGCGCAGGTCCTTGACCGCGGCCGAGTCGACCAGGAAGGTCAGGCACTTGGTGGAAAGGATGTCCAGAATCCTTGGCGTGGGGACCTTTTGTTGGAGCAATTCCACGATATCCGGGAATGTGAATGGCTCCGCGGCACGCGCCGGGCGGCCCGGCAGCAGGGCCAGACCGAGGCAGGTCACCAGCAGCAAAAGCAGTCGGGGCTGCGTTCGCATCCATCGCTCCGTGGTGGCGAGAGGGGTATTCCCTAGGCATCGGGACCATGCGATCGTGCGTTGTCAGGCATCCGGCGCAGGTTCCAGGCACATCCGATCGGACGAAGTCCAAAGAATAGGGGAACTTAGGGGTTTGCGCAAGATCCACGAGGGGCCCGCTGCCGCCCCTCGGGCAGAAGGGAGCGGGTGGGGCGCCCGCCTTGGGGGATTTTTCCATAAATAACGTATCTCGCCAGCCCGAGCTCCGCGGTGAGGCCCGGGAAAAGGGCTGGAATGGCTTCGGGGAAACCCGGTTGGAGGCGTGCCCGCGACTCATCGCGGCTGACGGGCGAATCCATTTCGAAGTAGACTGACACCCCCCGGAGCGGTTCCGGGGCCTTTTTCTTCCAAAAGGGGGCAGGGGTGTCGCTGCGAAATCTAATCGCTTTGGAAAAGCTCCGTATGGAATTCGGGCCGGGGCTCGAAGAGCGAAAGCTCGGGTTGCTCGAACCTCTGGCTCGGGCCCGGTTACGATCGGCGGGAGCCGTGGCCCGCCTGCACGAGATCCTCTGCTTCGTGCGGGCTTATCCGGACGGGCCGGCCCTGCTCCAGATGGCGGTCGCGATGCTGGAGAGATTCGAGCGTCGCCTTGATCTGCGGGCAGTTCGTTCCCGACTCGCCAGCAGCGGCATCGCCGGCACTTCCACGCACTACCGGTTCTTCCAACCGACCGCGGCATGGCTGGCGGGCCACTGGCCGGAGCGCCTTCGCGTGGACTGGCCCGAGATCGAAGAGCCCGAGCGCCTCGAGAAGCTCCTTGGGATCCTGGTGCTGTGGGCTGAAACTCCCGGGCTCGATGAGATCCCCCATTCGCTGCGCAAGTGGCTGGATATTCTCAAGGGCCCCCGGGAGGGGGACGGGGCCTTCCTGGTCCGCCGCATCGGGGCGCTGGCCATGAATTCGTTCGCGCGCGAGCGCTTCTACGAAGATTACGACCCACCCCTGCGGCTCGATCCCGGCCCCGGCACTCCGAGCCGCACACTCGCGTTCTGGCCCGGCGCTCCGGTGGCCTTCCAGCGCACCCCGCTGCGCCGCGATCGGCCCCGTTTCTGGCAGGACATCCAGCGGCCGCTGCGGTCCGTGCGCGAGCTTTCGCCGTCGGAGGGGGAGGCCATGATCGATTTGGCGCGCGTTTCCATGATCTCGCGCCAGCGGGACCTGGACGCCTTCTGCCATGCGGATCCGCGCGATGTGCGGCTGGTGGACGCGGGAGACGGCCTGCAGTTCGGCGTGATCGGGGTCAAGCCCGAACGGCGCCTCCTGCTGGAGTCCTTCTATGGATTCCTGACCCTGCGCAACGGCGTGCCCATCGGCTACCTGGGCGCGAGCGCGCTGTTCGCCTCCTCCGAGATCGCCTACAACGTTTTCGAGACCTGGAGGGGAGCGGAAGCGGCACACATGTACGGGCGGGTGCTGGCCATGGCCCGCCGGCTCTTTCACGTGGACACCTTCTGCGTCTATGCCTACCAGCTGGGATTTCAGAACGAGGAAGGCATCCGGTCCGGAGCGTGGTGGTTCTACCAGAAGCTCGGCTTCCGGGCGCGCGATTCCGCCGTGCTGAAGATCATGGAGGACGAGCTTGCGATGCTCCAGGCGAGAGGCTCCCACCGCACCGGGCTCGCCACGCTCCGGAGGCTCTCGGAACAAAATGTATTCATCCACAAGGGTGCGCCACGCGACGACGTGATCGGGGTGCTGCCGCTGGAGCAGGTGGGGGAACGGGTGGCGCGCATGCTGGCCGGCCGCTTCGGCTCCGATCGAGAGCGCGCCGCTCGGGTGCTGGCCAATGAGGCGGGGCGGCGCCTGGGTGTCTCCTCCTGGAAGCGATTTTCGAGCGACGAGCGCCAGGCCTTCGAGCGGTGGGCCCCCATGCTGGCGCTGCTGCCTGCGATCGACCGCTGGAGCACTGCGGCGAAGGCGGCGCTCGTCCGGGTGGCGCGCGCCAAGGGAGGCCGCCGGGAATCCGACTACGTGCGCCTCTTCGACGCGCACCGGCCCCTTCGAAAGGCGCTGGTCGAGCTCGTCACCCAGAATCCAGACACCAGGGAAGGCTGAGGCATCCGGGGTGTCGCGTCTTCCGGCGCAGCAGGTTCCGGCTTCTGGAAGATGCGCCGGGATCAGCGCGCGGATAGAATTGCGCGGAGAGGACCACGCGCGACCTTGGTCTGGTCGGCGGCGGCATCGAGGAACAGTGTCCGGATGAGCCATGCGGCCGCGTCGATGCGGCGGCGGGGTGCGTGCCTGCGCTCGCCCGAGGAGTTGGCACGTGGGCGGCGCGTGAGCCTTGCGTGCCGCGGAGCAGCGGCGCTACCCGCGGAAATCGTGGGGGGACTGGTCGCCGCCGGTTCGCCGATTGGCGTCGCGGCCCCGGACATCCGGGTCACGGGCAGGACCTCCAGGCACAGCCTGGGGGTGCGCACGGACAGCGGTCCCGGGCCCCCGGCCGGAGCCGGGGCAAGCCGAGGCGGCGGTGTCACGCCGGGGCCTCGGCGGGCAATCAGCAGAAAGTCCACGCCCTCCAGAATGGTCCCGGCGGCGGTGATCTCCACGTTGCGCACGTCTCCGCATTCCATCCCCAGCCGGGCCAGCTGCTGGGCAGAGCAAGCCAGCAGGTAGCGCCCCGGGCGCAGTTCGCCCAGATCATAGAAGCCGTCGTAGTCGCTCACCGTCCGGCGCACCAAGGAGTCGGTGGCCGCCTCCAGCAGATGGAGCTCGATACCGGAAGCGGCTCCCGCCCGCGGACCCGATTGCCGCACGGTGCCGGTGACCTCGCCCGACATCGCCACCGGAAAGTCGAGCAGCGAGGTCAGTCCCACGCGCGGTGTCAGTCGTATGCCGCCGCGCTCGGCGATCCACAATGGGTTCTGGAGGGTTCCGGGGGAGATGCTCAGATTGACGCCACCGTCGCCGGCCAGGTGGTCCACGAACGCCACGCCGTTGGCGTCGGTGGTGGCCCGGGTGGCCGGGCGGTCCAGGATCAGGCCGACCCCTTCGAGGGGTTCTTCACCGGGGTCCATGCTGCCGTTCCCGTTGGCGTCCAGGAAGACGCGTGCGGAAGCCGCCCCATAGCCCGCCTGGGGGCGGGCGGAGCTGCGCCACGTCCCGCTGCGCGGCTCGGGGGCCAGTCCCGCCGACAGCGTCACGCTCATCGTCACCCCGCCCCGGGGAACGTAGCTCCCCTGCATGCCCACGTTGAACAGTCCGGTGCCGCGCTGATAGGAAAGGAAGTATCGGTCCTGGGCCAGCCCATGGTTCAGCCCGGCCCCGAGTTGCGCGGAGCTCGAGGCACGGTATTCGGCGCTCAGCTCCATGGATTCCACGCGCTTCGCGGGCCACGTGGAATACCCGAGCTGCCCCCGCAGGCCCACGCGCCCCGACTGCTCGGTGAGGAACAGGTCCCCGCGCGACTCCTTGCGCGGAGCCGACAGGGCGTCGGAGGTCGCGGCCCAGTGATGGGTTTCCGTCACGGAGAATCCGCGCCTCGACCAGGCAACGCTCATGTTGACCTGCTCCACGTCCAGCCCCCCATCCTGAAGTGAGCGGTCCATCTCGATCATCATGGGAAGGACGAAAGCGTGGGAAGGCCGCGCCACGGCGTCCAGTCGAAGGGTGGTGCGCGAGCCCGTGCCGCCCAGTGTGCCGAGCGCTTCGCTTCGGAATCGGTCCAGGGCCGCGTGCCTCAAGTTGATTCCGAGCGGGCCGATCCGGGTCTGCACGGTCACGCGGCCAATGTTCGAGCCGCCGGGACCGACACCCAGGTCGAGCCCTCCGAGGACGCCCCGGGCAAATCCCCTCAGCGCCAGCGTGCCGAAACGACGCTGCCCGGCGGCCTCGCGAGTTTCCGCCAGGCTCAGGGCCGCGGAGATCCGCCGGCACAGCCCCATGTTCCACTCCAGCAGAGCCCGCTCTCCTGCTCCGCTACTGGCGCTCTTGAGCGCGAACAGGTAGTTCGCGCGGCCGGGAGGGGTGAGGTCCATTCCCACCGTGTAGGTCTCGATCTCTTCACGGTGCTGGCCCTGCGGCCCGTAGAAAGCCTTGCGGAACGTGTTCGGCCCGAACAGGAGCGGCACATCCTCGAACACATACCGGCCGTTTCCGCCGCTCTCCTGGAAACCGAGCAGCGTTTCATTCCGGTACAACTCGACCTCCCACCCTGCCGGAAGGTCGCCGGTGAACGTGTGGCGGTCGAACTGGGTGGGCTGGCCCGGTGGCCGGTTGGTGAGCAGAATGCCCGGGCCGGGGCCGGAGCGCGCCACCATGTCGAGCCCCGGGAACGAAATGTCTCCCACGGTGGCCTCGCGCACCCGAACCGGCCCGAAGGATTCTCCGTCGGGCGTGCGGCGCGAGGCGTGGAGCCGGACGGTGGTGGCGCCGTCGGCACCGGAACGTGACACGAACACCCCGGTCTCGGTGTACAGGAGGTTCATGGTCATGTAGGTGGAACCGTCCAGGTGTGGCGGTCTCGCGGGTGCTCCGCCGCTTCCGAGCTGAAACGTGAGGGAGGGGTCCAGGAAAGGCGGGCCGAGAATCCGGTACGGAGTGTCGGCCTCGGGGTAGGAGGGGCCGTGGATGCCCAGTTCCCGCAGGTTGCGTTCGATCTCCATGCGGCGCCGTCGCCGCGCCTGCAGCGGGAGCGGCTCTCGCGGGCGGGCGGTGAGCACCGAGGCATACGGGTCGACGGCCAGATCGAGTGGAAGCCAGGTGGCCAGCGTGGCCGCATCCACGAAGAAATCGCCGTCCGCGACCTCCACCTGGGTGGAATCGAAGGAGTAGCGCGCGGTTTCCACCTCCACCGAGCGGGAAGAGAGGTCGAGGTGGAACCGGCGGTCCTCGCGGATGAAGAACCCCGAGGCGATGCCCGACGGGAGATCCACCAGGATCCCCAGGTCGAGTAGCGAGCAAAGAGCGCCAAGCGGGATTTTCGTGCGGCCCGCTTCCGTCCTGCAGTTGAGCCCATCGCCGAGCGTGGAGCCATCCATTCGCACGACGAGCAGGATCGGCTCGGGACCGGTGAGGCCGTCGTCCGGCGGGGATCCGGCGACCCCCGAAGCGGCGCACGGAAACAGAGCGGCCGCCATGCAGGCGGCCAGGACGAAACCAGGCAGGCTCGCTCGATGACCGGCCCGGCCGGCCGGGGAGCGTTCAGCGGATCGCAAGTTCCACCGCAGCCGGCGGCACGGCCTTCAGCCCGCCATGAACGGTGTAGGTGACTCGCAGCGCAGCGTCGGCGCCCAGCGGCTGGGGGGGCAGGTGCAAAGGAAGCGCGACGGCGCGCCTCGAGTTCGGGCAATACACGGCCAGCCCGCGGGCTTCCGCGACCGTGTCCGCGGGGATGCCGCCCCGGAGCAGGAGCACGCTCAGGTCACCATAGACGGACTGGTTCCCGGAGCGATTCAGGGCGATCTGGAGCAC
The DNA here is from genome assembly GCA_025351485.1 of Candidatus Eiseniibacteriota bacterium. GTDB lineage: Bacteria > Eisenbacteria > RBG-16-71-46 > RBG-16-71-46 > JACRLI01 > JANXVU01. Next base: position 12,487 of record JANXVU010000107.1, read on the forward strand.
CGGCGGAGAGCCGGGCGGACCGGCAGGTCTCATCTGGAAGTCGGACAGCGTGACGCCGGCCCAGGTTTCTCCGTGCCGCACGATCACTGGAACCGCAACCCCGAACACCGGCGTCATGCGAAGGTGCAGCCGGTCCGAGGCCGAGTCCTGGCTTCCCACGGCCGCCACGGCGTCCGGCACCTCGCGGAACAGGAGATGGGATCGGTACTCGCCCGCCTCGAGTCCGGCGGGCAGTCGCAGTTGCAGCCTGACCGTCTGGGGGATCCCGGGGGGCAGCACCACCCTCCGAGGCGAATAGCGCACCAGCGTGTCCGCGAAACGATCCAGGCTGTCGCCGGCCTGGATCTCCCGCATTTCGCCGTGCTCGCCCATGCGCATCCGGGTGAAGCTGATGCGAAAGGTGGCCGTGCGCGTCCCGGTGTTGATCAGGGTGAGCTCGGCGCTGCGGCGCGCCCCCTCAAAGACCAGGCGCGTCGGGGCAACCAGAAGCCCCCCCGCACCGTCGGGGGCGGAGAGGTCGGCGCCACCGGCGCGAGCGCCAGTGGCCACCAGGGCCACCAGGAGAATGGGAATCAGCCCGGGCCTTCCTGGCCGCGGGCATTCGAATCCCGGCATAGGGAACTCCTTTTCATGCCGTCGCGGGCGCACCATGGCCCGCGCTTTGGTACGGGGAGCCGGCTAGTTGTAGGTCACCGTCACGGAAAAGGTGCCCGTGTAGGTGCCGGAAGCCTGGGCCGCGCCCACGTTCAGCGTCGCGCCCACGTACAGGGTCTGGGTGCCGCCGCCGCTCAGCGTGCCGGTGGCGTTCGGGCTGCTGGTGAACGTGTCCACGGTCATGGAGTTGGCACCGCTCGTCAACGTGACCGGGCTGCTCGGAAGCGTGATGGCGTAGGTGGAGGAGCCCTGTCCGCTCACCGTGAACACCGCGTCGCCAACGGTGGTGCTGTTGGCAAGCGTGGTGCCGCCGGTGGAAGAGCGGGCCGGCGTGGCGCTGGCCGTCAGGAGCACTGTTCCGGTGGTTCCACCGGTGACGATGTCGCCGAAGTCCAGGTCGGCAGTCTTGCTGATGGAGATCGCGGTGACGATGTTGGCGCTCGCGTTGGCCGAAGTCGTGGCCGCGTTCTGCTGGGCGAAGGCCGTGGCGACCGCCATTCCGCCGAGGCATGTGACGAGCGCGACTGCGAGGATGATCTTCTTCATGTTGACTCCTGGGCCTGGGGCTGGCCGTTTAGATTGGATGTTCTCGCGCGGATGCGGTGTCTGGTGATGGATCCGGGACCTTGCATGTCGTGGACAAGCACGGGTCGGACCGCGTGACCTTGTGCTGCACTCCTCGGGTTATCGTCCGCGGGGTGGCAGAACTGTGGAGAAAGAAACTCGAGTCCTCATGCTATTCAGTGCGTAAACACGTTATCTACATGCTCGATCAGATAACGGGCACAGTAGGTGTTCACCGAATCAGTGGAAGTCCATAAATACTTTACACGCTATCAGTTAGCGAATTTATCCCTACCCGTCAAAGCGGGAAGTCTGCCAGCCGGGTCGACAATTCTGGCATTTTCCTATTATTCGCGCCGCACGTGAATTGGCTCGGAACTCCTTTGTCATGCAGGACGCTATGCGCTAAGCAGGCCCCTCCGGCCGGCCGATAACCCTGAGGTCACGTCCACCTTTGTCTCGGGGCCAATCCGGCACCCGTTTTTTCCGTTGGAGGGACAAGTCATGTCGAGTGAGCGTCTTCTCAAGCTCCGGGTGACCCTGAAGGGCCGCCCGGTCCGGACCTACGCGTTCAACAAGGAAACCGTCATGGTCGGGAGGGACCCGTCCGCGGACGTGTTCCTGGACAATCCGGGCATTTCCCGCGAGCACCTCAAGATGCAGATCGCCAACGGTGGGGAGTACGAAGTGCAGGATCTGGGCAGCGCGAACGGCGCCCTGCTCAACGATGCGCCCCTGCGCCGGCAGGTGCTTTCGAACAACGACGTCATCCAGATCGGCAAGTACGCGCTGTGGGTCACCTACGAGGAAGACCGCCGTGGGGACGTCGGCCCGCAGGCCCACGCCAGCCCCACCGCCGACGACCGCACGGTGGTGCTGTCCAGCGCCGAGATCGAGGGCATGATGAAGAGGGCCCGCGCTTCCGAGGCGGAAGCCCAGGCCGGTTCCTCCGGCCGGACCGTGGCCGCGCCGGTCGAGAAGAAGGGCCGCACCGCCCGCACCATCCTGGCCTTCTTTCTCGGGTCCGTCCTGGGCGTGGGCATCGCGCTCTACGTGACCATGTACCTGAAGCGGTGAAACTCGTCAGTCAGTTCCTGGCCGAACGGAAGGCGCAGAAACTCAAGTCCGCGCTCTCCCTTTCAGCCGTGGAACTCACCAAGGTCAAACTTGAGCTGGTCGAGATGGGTCCGTCCGTCATCCGGCCTCTTATGGAGTGCCTGAGCCACGGCGAGGCCCGTCCGGCGGCGCTGGAGGTGCTCGAGCGAATGCTCGATCCCTCAACGCTCGATCTTTACCTGGATGCGCTGGCCTCCCCCAACCCCGCGATCGTCTCCGGCATCGCCAGGGTGATGGGATCGAGCGACCGCTATGATCCGGCCCGCCTCCTGCCCTCCCTGGGGGAGAAGCGCGTGAGCCGCCCGGTGCTCGAATCGATCCTGAACGAGAAGTCCTCGCAACTTCCCGCGGAAATGCTGCTCGCCGGCCTGGCGGAAGCGGGTCGCGACGAGCAGGTGATTCTCTTTCGCCTGCTCGAGAAGAGCGCCAACCAGAGCCACGCCTCCAACCTGATCCCGCTGCTCCAGAACCCCGATCCATGGGTCCGCATGTGCGCGGTGCGGCTCGTCGCCCGGTATCCGGGTGGAGCTGCCGAGCGTGCAATCTCCAATTTGCTGGTCGACGAGAACAAGGGAGTCCGCCTGGAGTCGGTCCTGGCCCTGCAGGCCATGGGCTCGCGCGGCGCGGTGCCCGAACTGATCGCCCTGCTGCGGGACGCAGATCTCAAGGTCCAGACGGCCACCATCGACGCCCTGTCCGCGCTTGGCGACAGCTCGGCCGTGCCACTGCTGCTGGAAGTGCTGACCGACGAAGCGGAAACCGCCCGGCGCGCCGCGGTGGAAGTGCTGAACGCGGTCGCCACCACCGAAGCGATCCAGGACCTGGTGCGCGCGCTACGCGACGAGGACTGGTGGGTCCGGGTGCGCGCGGCAGATGCGCTCGGGACCCTGGGCGGCGAGAAGGTGGTCCAGGCGGTGCTGGGGCTGCTGCGCGACGAAGACGACTTTATCCGCCGCCACGCCGTGGAAATCCTGAACGCGGTGCCCAACCAGGGCGCGGTCGAGGCGCTGATCGAGGCCCTGGACGATCCCGACTGGTGGGTCCGCGAGCGGGCCATCGACGCCCTGGGCAAGACCCGCGACCCGCGAGCCCTGGAGCCGCTGGTCAACCTGATGTCGCGCGGGAGCAGCGTGCTTCCCCTGTGCGCCCGGGCCTTGGGCGCGCTCAAGCAGCCCGGGGCCATCGACCCGCTCATCAATCTGCTCCAGTCGGACCGCGAGGACGTGTGCGAGGAGGCCCGCCAGGCGCTCCTCGCCATCAACACCCAGGAATTGGATCCCCGGAGCCGCGACCGGGTGCGCGAGGCCCTCGGCGAGATCCGCCCCGGCTCCTCCGGCTCCCACTCCCCGATGAGGATCCGGGCCCGCGGCGGAGAACAGGGCCCGGAGGCGCACCGGCTCTCGAGCCCGCTGCCTTCCGCCGGGGCCAGGCCCCCCCGGGTCGTCCCAGCCGCCCGGCCCTCTTCGCCCGCGGAATCGGCGGCCCCGGCCCCGAGCCAGCTCTCCCAGCTCAACTTCGCGGACCTCGCCTCGGGGACATTGCTGCTGGACCGTTACCGGGTGGTGAAGAAGATTGGCCGCGGTGGATTTGGCGCGGTCTATCTGGCTGCGGACTCGGTCGTGCACGAGGACATCATTCTGAAGATCCTGAACCCGCAGCTCTCCATGGACCAGGTGGTGACGCGCCGCTTTGTCCAGGAGCTCAAGCTCACGCGGAAGATCACCCACAAGAACATCATCCGGATCTACGACTTCCTGGACCTGAAGGGCGCGCACGCCGTTTCGATGGAGTACTTCCCGGGAAGCGACCTGGGGCACCTGCTCGACGACAGCGGCCGGATCGAGCCGCGCCGGGGCCTGCACATCCTGGCGCAGGTGTGCGAAGGCCTTTCCGCGGCGCACGCCGAGGGTGTGGTGCACCGCGACATCAAGCCGCCCAACATCCTGGTGGGCGAGGGGGACGAGGCCCGGGTGGTGGACTTCGGGCTCGCGTCCGTCCAGCAGCAGATCGGATCGCGCCTGACTAAGAGCGGCCTGCTGATCGGCACGCCCGAGTACATGGCGCCCGAGCAGATCTCGGACGAGAACGTGGACCACCGGTCCGACCTGTACTCGCTGGGCGTGGTGATGTACGAAATGTTCTCGGGAACCAAGCCCTTCCTGGCCGACACCCCGGTCAAGGTGCTGTTCCAGCACCTGGAGGGACACGCCGAGCCGCTCGGGAAGCGCGTTCCGGGACTGCCTCCGGGCGTGGAGGAACTTGTCGCTGACTCCATGGCCCGTGACCCGGACGCCCGGCCGGCCACCGCGCTGGAGCTCCTGGAGCGGATCCGCTCCTGCCAGGCTTCGCTGCCCGAGGCGGCCTGACATGGCCCGGATCGACGCCTTTCTCCAGTTGGGCCGCGAACAGGGTTGCTCGGACCTGCATTTCACCGTGGGCCTGCCGCCGCTGGTGCGCCTGGACGGCGAACTCACGCCGCTCAAATACCGCGAGCTCACCGCGGAAGAGACCGAATCGCTCCTCACCGAAATCCTGACCCCCGAGGCGCAGGAGGAACTGAGCTCCCGCGGCTCGATCGACCTGTCTTACTCGGCCGGCGAGACGGGCCGCTTCCGGTTGAACGTGTTCCGGCAGCGGCGCGGACTGGCGGCCATCTGCCGGATCATTCCCGACAAAGTTCCACGGCTTCAGGACCTGGGGCTGCCGCCGGTGGTGACACAGTTCACCACCGTTCCGTCCGGGCTCGTCCTGGTCACCGGGGGGCCGGGCACGGGCAAGACCACGACGCTGGCGGCGATCATCAACGAGATCAACGAGACCCGGAACCTGAACATCATCACCCTGGAAGACCCGGTCGAGTTCATGCACGAGTCCAAGAACTCCCTGGTGGTGCAGCGCGAGCTGGGCCAGCACGTGCGCAGCTTTCACGAGGGGCTGCGTTCGGCGCTTCGGCAGGACCCGGACGTGATCCTGATCGGGGAAATGCGGGACGCGGAAACCATCTCGGCGGCGATCGAGGCCTCGGAGACCGGCCACCTGGTGCTGGGCACCCTGCACACGCGCGGTGGATACCAGACCATCCACCGGCTGGTGGACGCGTTCCCCTCGGAATCGCAGTCGCAGATCCGGCACACCCTGGCCGACAACCTCAAGGCCGTCGTGAGCCAGGAGCTGGTTCGGGTCGCCGACGGCCGCGGCCGCCGCCTGGTCGCCGAGGTGCTGGTGATGACCCCCGCCGTGGCGCAGTTGATCCGGGACGGCAAGACCCACCAGATCCATTCGGCCATCAGCACCGGTCGGCGGGTGGGCATGCAGCTCATGGACACCGAATTGCTCAAGCTGGTGCAGTCGGGAGACATCGATCCCAACGAGGCCTACCTGAAGGCCTCCGACAAGAAGGAATTCATCTTCTACGTGACCCAGCCGGAGCTGCTGGCAGTATCGCCACCGCCCGCGCTGGACAAGGCGGCCTGACATGTCCACCCGCGTCCAGGCATTCCTGGAGCTGGCGCTGCAGCAGGAGGGCTCGGACCTGCACCTGGTCTCGGGCAAGGCCCCGTGCATCCGCATTCACAGCGTGCTCCACCGGGTCCGCTTCCGCGAGCTCTCCGTGGAGGACGTCCAACAGATCCTGGAAGAGTTCATGACCCCGGCCCAGGCGCAGGAACTGGACGAAAAGCTGGCCGTGGACTTCGCCTACGAGGACCCGAAGCTGGGGCGGTTCCGCGTGAACGCCTACCGGCACGTGCGCGGCCTGGCCGCCGCCATGCGTGTGATCCCGTCCACGATTCCGGCGCTCGACACCCTGGGGCTTCCGGGCGCGGTCAAGTCGATCGCCATGCAGCCCAAGGGCCTGACCCTGGTCACCGGACCCACCGGCTCGGGCAAGTCCACCACGCTTGCCGCGATCGTGGACCTCATCAATCAGACCCGGCGGGGTCACATCGTGACGTTGGAAGACCCCATCGAGTTCGTTCACGAGTACAAGAAGTGCGTGGTGAGCCAGCGCGAGATCGGCGCGCACGCACCGAGCTTCGCGGACGCCCTCCGCGATGCCGTGCGCGAAGACCCCGACGTGATCCTGGTAGGAGAGCTCCGCGATCTCGAATCCATTTCGCTGGCCATCACCGCGGCCGAGACCGGCATCCAGGTACTCGGGACCCTGCACACCAGCGGGGCCTGCCGCACCGTTGACCGCATCGTGAACGTGTTCCCTCCGGGCCGGCAGGACCAGATCCGATCGATGCTGGCGGACAGCCTGCGCCTGGTGGTCTCGCAGCGATTGGTCCGCTCCGTGGACGGGCTGAGCCGAATGGCGGTCGCGGACGTGCTGGTGAACACCCACGCGGCTGCTTCCATGATCCGCTCCGGCAACAGCCACAAGTTGGAATCGGTGATCCAGGCGGGAGGCGGCGCGGGCATGCAGAGCCTGGACGGACAGTTGCGGGAAATGCTCCGGAAGAAGTTGATCACCGTGGAAGAGGCGCATGCGAACGCCCTGGATCAGACGCAGTTCGAGCACCTTTTGTTGAGGCAGGCAGCCTAAGTATCGGGAGTCTCTTAGGGGAGCGGGGTGCGGGGATTCCTCAGGCGGCCTTCAGGCCGTCTTCGCCGTGTTCGGTGATCCCCAGCGTGCGGGTCTTGCTGTATACCTTCAAGAGCACCGCGTCCAGTTCGCGAACCAGCGTGTCCACCACCTGGCCGTCCCATTCCAGGTCACGGCCCTGCTCCAGGATGACCAGAACCTGCGCGACCGGCATGGGCTTCTTGTAGGCGCGCGCGGAGACGAGGGCGTCGAACACATCCGCCACCGCGATGATCCTGGACTGGATCGGGATCAGGGCGGCGGGGATCTTGTACGGGCCGTCTCCGGTCATCTTTTCGTGGTGGTAGGCCGCGATCATGGGCACGTTCTTCAGGGCGTTCGGGTAGCGGATCCGGTCCAGGATGTCCTGGGTGAGGTGGGCGTGTCGCGACATCTCCTCGCGCTCCTCGTCGGTCAGGCGCGAGGGCTTGAACAGCACTTCGTCCGAGACACCCTGCTTGCCCATGTCGTGGAGCACGGCGGCCACGCGCAACTGGTCCAGATCGCTTCCCGAGAGGCCCATCGCCCGGCCCAGGTGGACCGCCACCAATTTTACCCGCTCGGAATGCGCGGCCGTTTCCGGATCCTTGAAGGACAGCGAGACGATCAGCGCGTGGATCGTGGATTCGAGAGCCTCGCGCTGTTCGCGGTAGAGCCTCAGATTGTCCAGGACCAGCGCCACGTAGTGGGAAAACAGCGCGAGGCGATCCACGTCCTTGCGGCCGAACATGCCCTTGCCGGGGTGTCGGACGTCGAGCTGGATCACGCCAAAGGTGTGCTCGCGGCTCCACAGCGGCGCACAAATGGCGGCCTGGATGCGCGAGAGCTGGATGCTGTCGGAAGCGGCCAGAGCCTCCTTGGAGTTCGAGTACAGGAGCGAGATCCCGTCGGTCATCACCTTGAGGACCAGGGTCTGGCTCAGCGCCACGGTGGTGTCCGCGCCGCCGCGGCTGCGGGCCAGGAGCAGTTCCATTTCCTCGGTGCCCGGCTTGTTCACCACCAGGGCGAAGTGATTGGCCTGCGGAAAGGCCATGAAAGTGAAGTCGGAGACCACCGCCAGCAGCCGGTCCTCGTCGTGCGCCAGCGCGGAGGTGGCCCGCACGAAACGAAGGAACAGGTCCGCGTCCCGGCTGTCGGATCCAACGACGTCGGCCTGCAGCAGGTCGAGGTCGGACAGGGACCGGGAGTGCAGCACGGTCCACGGTGATCCCTCGGCGCCGCCTGGAGAGGTGTTGGAAAGCTCCTCGGGTGTGGACACGCGAGCAACTCCTTCGAGTCAAGGCCAGCCGAACGCCTGGCCGGGTAGAGGCCGGCGCACGGCACTAAATCTGCGATACCGCACAAAACACAGGATTGACGGTACGCATCTCCATTATCGGAGTCGCGATCCCGCGACTTGAGATCTTCTCGAATTCTTTTGCGGAAGCCCTCGAAACGCGGACTTCCTCCTCAATCCCCGGCCCGCCGGGGCCGATGAAGTCATGGAGGGGCGAAGCTGTGCGCCCCGCCCCCGCGACCCACCAGGGAGGAATGTGCTCAGAACCGCCAGTTTGAGATACCGCGCCTGCGTTGGGAGCGTATTCGCTCTGGGCGTCTTCATGCTGCTTTACCTGGACGGGCGCCCCGGGGCGCTCGAGACATCGCTTGAATCCGCGGCCGGCCTGGTCCTGTGGATGGCCCTGATCTCGGTGGCGGCCATGTCGCCGCTCCCGATGCCGGGAGGAACGGCCACCGTCAGCCTCACCGCGGCCCTCGACTTCGCGGCCATCCTCTTGTTCGGCCCGGCGGTCGCCTGCTGGGTCGGCGTCCTTTCCCGGCTGGTGCTCAGCGCCTCCGAGAAATGGAACCCGGTGCTTCCGGGCGTCATGCGCCTCGGCCAGTCCATCCTTGCGATCGGGCTGGCTGGGATGACTTACAAGGCCCTGGGCGGCACCATCGGCACGGAATTGTCGATCGGATCCTCGGAACTTCTTCCGCTGGCGGCATCGGGCACCGTCTATTTCCTGATCAAGGTGGGCATCGGGGTCCTGGACGCCGGGCTCAGCGAGCCCTGGGCCGGCGGCAAGAAGGCCGCCCGCGTCCTGCGGCAGGCGCTGGCGGGAGATCTCGGGCTGCTTCCGTTCGGAGTGCTCCTGGCCCTGACCCAGGTCCGGATCGGCCCGGTGGGCGTGGCGCTGTTCCTGCTGCCGCTGCTCCTGGCGCGCTACTTCTACAAGCACTGGGTGGAGACCAAGAAGGCCAACGTGGCCCTGGTGCGCACGCTGATGTCCGCGGTGGATGCGGCCGACCCGCTCACGTGGGGCCACTCGTGCCGCATTTCGCGCATGTGCACGCGCATCGGCCGGCACATGGGCATGAGCGAGAAGGAGCTCGAGGAGCTCGAAGTCGCCGCTCTGCTGCACGACATCGGGCGCACCGCGATCCGGCGCGACATCCTGCTCAAGCCGGGCAAGCTGACCAGCGAGGAACAGTCCATCCTGCGCACGCACCCCAAGGTGGGTCGCGACATCATCGCCAATTTCCGGTTCTTCGGCGGGGCGCCCGAGCTGGTGCTCGCCCACCACGAGCGGCCGGACGGAAACGGGTATCCGCGCGGGCTGGCCGGCGAGCAGATTCCCCCGGGCAGCCGCATCATCATGGCAGTCGCCGGCTTTGACGCGCTCACCTCGGATCGGCCCTACCGGCGCGGGCTGGCCCCGGAGGCCGCTTTCGAGGAGCTCCTGACCCACACGCACACCCAGTTCTTCCCTGATGTGGTCGAGGCCCTGATCCAGCTCTATGCCACCGGCGGCCTGTTCGAGGACTTCGGGGAGGAGGAGCTCGCCAGCTACGCGCACGGCCAGGGCAACTCGCGGGCCATTGAATCCTACCTGCAAGGCCTCTCCGGAGGGCCGGTGGTGTCGGAGAAGCGGGGCGCGGATGCCGCGAGCCTGCCGCTCTTCCAAGGCAGTGCTCCGGTGCTCGAGCTGTCCTGGAACGCGGACGAGCCGCAGTCGGACCACCGGATCGTGCCGCTCAAGGGCAAGGGCTCGTGGAGCCTGGATGTGGCCGCGCGGAGCGACCTGGGCTGCCGCCGCGAGAACAACGAGGACTCGTTCCGCATCGTGGATCCGGGCGATGGGGCCCGCGGATGCCTGATGATCCTGGCGGACGGCATGGGTGGAGTGGCGGGCGGAGAAGTCGCCAGCCGGCTGGCCGTGGACACGGTGGAGTCGGTCTTTGCAGGAAGTCCGGCGGGAAGCGCCATGGGCCTCGCGCTCACGGGCGCGATCCGGACCGCCAACCAGGCGATCCACGCCCGCTCGGCCGCCGAGTCGAAGCTGGGCGGGATGGGCACGACCTGCACCGTGGCGGGCCTGGTGGGCCGCGAGCTCACGCTGGGACACGTCGGGGACAGCCGGGCCTACCTGGTGCGCGGGGACGAGATCGAGCAGTTGACCCGCGATCACACTTTGTCGGCCGAGCTGGTCGGCATGGGCGGATCCGCTTCCGGCGCCGCCAGCAGCGTGCTCACGCGCTCACTCGGGAACACCGCCGAGGTCCAGGTGGACGTATCGTCCCAGCCCATCCGGATGGATGACGGGATGGTGGTGGTCTTGTGCTCCGACGGCCTTTCGAACCAGGTCGCGCCGGAGGAAATCCACGACATCGTCACGACCGACAGTCCCGAGGACGCCTGCGAGCAACTGATCGAACTGGCCCGGGCGCGGGGCGGCCCGGACAATATCACCGTGATCGTGGGCAGGGTGAGCAAGGGCTGAGAGTTTCGAGGCCGGCACGATTGCCCCCACCAGGAATGAAAGAGGCCCCGGAGATCAGGTTCTCCGGGGCCTCTTCGTCTTCGCCTCTGCCGCCGGCCGGTTAACGCAGCAGTACGATCCGCGCCGAGGCGCCCACGGAGCCCCATCGAAGCGTCGCGTAGTACACGCCCGCCGGAGCGCGGCTGCCGGTAGAGCTGCGGCCATCCCAGGCGACCGTTGCCATGGACGAGCCGGCTTGTCCCGCGAACAGCGTTCGAACGTGGCGGCCTTCCAGGCTCACGATATCCAGCCGCGCCGGGCCCGGAAGCGGGACCTGGTAGTCCAGCCTGGCGCTCCCGCGGGTGGGGTTCGGCCCGGTTGCGCGCAGCGCCAGCCGGGCGGCGGCAGTGTGGACCCGCACCGGGTGCGAGTAGCTCCAGGTCTGCTGCTCCCGGTAGGCAATCTTGTAGAAGTACTCCGTCCCGGGCTGGACCGACTCGTCGGTCCACGTGAAATCCGCCCGGCCCGAGGATCCGTCAAATTCAGCGCTCACCGGCGCATAGGCCCCGCCGTCGGAAGTGGCCCGGAGCACCTGGAAGCGCGCTGTCGCGTCCATGAACGCCGACCAGTCCACCCGCACCCGGCCCGCCGTCTCGCGGACCGAGATGTCGGCCAAGGCCACCGCCACCGGCGTGCTGACGTAGTCCTCGGCGCAGCCTCCCTCGCCGAAGCTTCGGAGTTGCCCCGCTTCGGGATAGAGCCACACGGCCGCATGGGTGTCGGTGAACTTGAAATAGTACGTGCGGCAAGAGCCCGCGGTGGGAAGGATGCACCGCCAGGTTCCCTGCGTGGCCGCGCCGAAATCCAGCGACATGGGGTGGGAGGCCCCATCGACCACCAGCTCCGCCGTCTGCACCGGCACCCCGCCACCGGAACGGTAACTGGCCATGAAGGTCGTATTTCCATCGCCGGTGAACATGTGCGTCCCGGCCGCGAGGGGGGAGGTGAAGTCGGCGGCTCCGCCCCCGAAATCCTCGGTGTAATAGGAGTGATAGGTCGAACCTGCTCCATAGCCGTAGCCCGCTCCCATCTCATGGAAGAGAGTGCTCATGATGTTGGTGCGGTGGCCGGCGCCGCCGGTGCCGTCCAGGGCGCCGCCGTCCAGGATCAGGGCCACGATGGCGCTGAAGGGCGTGGAGTAGCCGGCGGCGATGTTCTCGCCCTCCGCGCCCACCTCGTGGTAGTAACTCTGGATTCGAGTGAAGGGGCTGGTGCCGTCGAATGAGGTGTGGGCGAAGTAATTCTTGGTGGCCATCTCTTCCGAGTGTGCGCGCGCGGACTGGTCCAGGGGAAGGTTCCAGTACAGCGGGTAGGTGGCGAGAGAAGTGCCCGCTTGAAGAATGTTGGGATAGCCGGAAAGGTAGGCCGCCCGGAACTGCTGGGGGCCGGTGCGGCAGGCGTTGGTCGTGACCAGCATCACGCGCTCTTGCCACAGGGGATATCCGCTGGCGGGCACGCCGTTGGATTGGGCCATTCCAACTGCCCCCGGAAGGAGCAGGGCGACCGTGAAGGCGGCGGAGCGCAGCCAGAAACGTTGCATGATGGCAAATCCTCCCCGGATGGTTCATTCGAAGATCACGTGAGGGGCGGCTGTCCGCCCTCGGGCGCGATCCATGTCGTCGCACTCAAGGGATTATCGGCACTCAAGGGATTTCATCCAGCTTGGCGAGTGCCCGGGTCGCGGGGTGGCCCGCGGCCATCAGGAGGTCATACGGAGGAAGGGTTCGACTTGCTCTGAACGGGTGGGGGTAAGGCCACTTCGGCCCGGGACACGCCTTCCGGATCGAGGGAGACGAAAGTGGATTGGCGGGGCGGCCGCGGGCCATGGTAGTGCTTCTGGAAGAATTCGTCGCACCACAGGCAGACGCTGCCCAGGGTGCGGATCCGCTCGTCGGCCGTTTCGCGCGAAATGCCCTGGGCTTCGCCCATGCCCCAGGGGTCCCCGTCGTTCAGCGCGCGCCAGACCGGCAGGGCGCGAGCGCGATCCAGCGCCGATTCGACGCTTTCCTCGCGCAGGTCGGCCAGGGGGACCACCGTGGAGGGACAGCACGGGTAGAGTTCGGCGAGCTGGATGGAGATCTCCTGGGGCACGCCTTCCTTGCCGCCCAGGAAGCCGATGGCCCCCGAGACGATGGCGCAGAAGTTGTGGGAAGGATCGCGCAGCCAGATCCGGTTTTCCACGGCCCGGCCCCGGGGCCAGTTTCCGCCGATCCAGAAATCCTCGTTCGCCCCCCAGAATCCATAAGAGGGCCGGGGTTTGATGAGGTTTTCCGGGTCCACCAGCGCCCCCGTGTCCTCGCCGGACATGCCGCGGGAACGGAACATCGCCTCCAGTTCGGACCGCCGCTCACCCTTGCGCCGGTGGTAGCGGTCGATGGAAGCGATGTCAATCCGGGTGACATGGTGGTAGAGCACTTCGTCCAGCCGCTCCGGCGTGAGCAGGTCGCCGTTGGTCTGGAGCATGTACTGGGTGCGGTCTCCGTAGCGCCCGTGCAGCGCGTCCAGGATGGCAAACAGCAGTTCGCGGGTGGTAAGCGGCTCGCCGCCCGAGAGGATCACGCGGCCCGGCGCTTCCGTGGGAAGATGGGCCACCACCCGCAGCGCGTCCTCGAGCGTCAGCGACACCCCCCCGGGCCGCGAGTCGTTGTAGCAGTGCGCACACTGGTCATTGCAGTTATGCGTGATCACCCAGTAGATCGAATCGATCATGAGTCTTCTCCTGTGCGCCTGGGCGACCCAGGCGCGGCTTCCGTCACGCGGAGCGTGGCCCACAGGGGGCGTCCATCCCTTCCACGGGGCGCCGTGCCGAGTTCCGCGACGGTCCCGGAGGGAACAAAGCTCCCGCGGCGTGCTTCCCCCGCGATCAGGGAGGTGCCGCCCAGGAGGGCACGCACCGGCTCCGGCATTTCGTCCGGCCTGCCCAGCAGTTCCCGGGGCGTGCCAATGGCCGCGAGCCGGCCATCCAGCAGGACTCCCACCCGGTCGCCGAGCACCGCCGCCTCGGAAGGGTCGTGGGTAACCACGAGCATGGCGACCCCCAATTCGGCCCGCAACTCGCGCACCAGGTCCTGCATTTCCGCGCCCAGCGCCACGTCCAGGCTGGCGAAGGGCTCGTCCAACAGCAGCAGGGCAGGCGAGGTGACCAGCGCCCTGGCCAGGGCCACGCGCTGCTGCTGGCCGCCGGAAAGTTGGTCGGGCCGCCGCGGGCCGAAACCGGAAAGCCGGACCCGCTCCAGCATGGCCATCACCCGGTCGCGCGCCTCGGACCTGCCCACGCCGCGCGCCTCGAGGCCGAAGGCCACGTTTCCCGCGACGTCCAGGAAGGGGAAGAGCAGCGGCTCCTGGAACAGGTACACGGCGTTGCGGCGCTCGGCCGGCACGGACGTGACCTCGCGCTCGGCGATGTGGACGGAGCCGGCCGCGCAGGGAATCAGCCCGGCCACCGCCATGAGCGCGGAGCTCTTGCCCGACCCGCTGGGCCCCAGCAGGGCCAGGCACTCGCCCTTCGCGAGGGCGAACGATACATCCTGGAGCGCCACCCGGGCGCCGTAGTTCACGCGGAGGCCGCGCACCTCGAGCAGGTTCACCACGCCCCCGGCCTCACTCGTGCGAGTCCGCGGCCGAGGAGCGGGGCCCCTAGAAGCGCGGGCAGCGCCATCAGCAGGCCTGCCACCGCCGCATAGGTCTCGTTCCCGCCGCGCACGTAGCTGAAAACCACAGTGGGCAGGGTCTGGATCCGGCCCTCGCCGACCACCAGCGTGAGGCCGTATTGCCCCCAGGAGATCAGGAACGAAAACAGCAGCACCAGCAGCAGCGAAGGCCACAACAGCGGCAGCCGCACCCGCCAAGCCCGCCGGTTGGCCGATGCGCCCAGGGTGGCGGCGACCGCTTCCAGCCGCGGATCGGTGGTGCGCACGGCACCCAGCAGCACGATGGTCGCATAGGGCAGGGTGATCATGAGATGGGCGAGCAGCACCGCCGGCAGAGTCCCCGCAAGGGCGGTGGCCAGGAAGAAATAGTGCGTGCCGACCCCGAGAAGCACCGGCGGAAGAACGGGCAGCACCACCAGGGCTCCTTCAAGGGCCCCCGCGCGGGGGCCGCGCAGCGAAGCCAGGGCCCGCGCGGCGGGCGCCCCGAGCAGCGCCGAGAGCGCCGCGCAGGTCGTGGCGAGGACCACGGAGTTCAGCACCGCCGCCGGGAGCGGGCCGCCGGCGCCGAGGAGCTCGCGCCATGCGGACAGGTCGAGGTGGCGAGGCAGGAGATCGGGATAGAACCACCCTCGCGACAGGGAGGCCGCTCCCAGCGCGACCAGCGGACCGCCCGCGCAGACGGCGATTCCGGCGACCAGCAGGCCGGTCCACGCCCGTCCGCGCAGGATCGGATCCGAGGGGATTCTCACGCGGGCTCACTGGAGGCGCCCGCCCGCCCGGCCACGATCAACGCGGCGACCCCGGCCGAGAGCAGCACTGAAATGGCGAAGGCCTCGGCCCGCCGGTCCAGGTCCACTCCGGTGAACCGCTGGTAGGCCAGCACCGAGAGCATCGGCGGCCAGGTTCGACCGACCAGGAGCGGTACCTCGAACGCCCCGAGGACGTACGCAAAGATGACCAGCACCGCGGGCAGCGCCCCGCGAACTCCCAGGGGTAGAACCACCCGCAGGAGGCGCCTCACGCGCCCGGCTCCGAGGGTCGCGGCCACCGCCTCGTGCTGCTCCCCGGCGATCTCCAGGACCGAGAGCAGCACCAGGGCGAGCCAGGGCACTTCCTTCCATGCGTAGACCAGCACGATGCCCAGTCCCCATGGATCGAACACCAGCCCCGGAAGTCCGCCCCGGGCGCCCGGGCCGCCGACCGCATGAAGGGCCCGGGCCAGGAGGCCACTCGCCGAAAGGATCTGCACCGCCATGGCCCCGGCCACCAGGTGGGGGACCGGCAGGGGGAGGGCCACCAGTCCCCGCGCCGAGCGCCTCGCTCCCCGCGCCCCACGGAGCGCCAGCGCCAGGGCCAATGCCACGACGAACGAAAGCGCGGTTGCCGCAAGCGCCACCGCGAGCGTGAAGCCGGCCGAGCCCGCCAGATCGCCGCTCCGCAGCAGGTTTATGTAATGGAGCAGGGTGAACGAACCTCCGCCGGTCATCCCGACGCTGGCAAGGAGCGAGTAGGCGAGGCCGCACAGCACGGGCACGAGGGCGAGCAGGACCACTGCCCCGAGCGCGGCTCGATCCAGCGTTCCGGCCGCCGTTCCCAGGCCGCGCGCTTCCATCTAGCGCTTCCTTTCCGGCTGCGGCTTGAGCACGTGGGTGCGCCAGTCTTCCGCGAGCCGGATCATGTAGGCGGGGGCGAGCTCCGGAAGCGCGTGCGCGTCCAGCAGGGCTCGGGGGAGCGCCCGCTGCCGGGCCGGGACCGATGCGAACTTCGCCTGCCAATCGGCCGGGAGCCGGGGGACGTCCAGGACCGTGCCATCGGCCCACACCGCGGGCTTCATTTTTTCGTATTGAGCCTCGGGCGAGAGCAGGAAGTTGGCCACCACCATGGCGCCCGCCTTGTGCCGGGCATTGCCCGGGATTCCCACATAGTGGGAGTTCTGGATGGTCCCGGAATCGAAGATGAAACTCTTTGAGCTGGCGGGCAGAACTCCTTGCAACACCTTGTTATCCACCTCCGCGTCGTTGTTGCTCATGGTGAAGTCCACCTCGCCGTTGGCGAACAAACGGTGCACTTCGGCGACCGAGGCCGGGTAGGTTTCGCCCCGCTGCCACAGGTACGGCTTCAGGTCGTTCAGCCACGCCCACAGCCGAGTGGATGCGGCCTGATAGCGGGCCTCACGGAACGGCCCCTCGAGCTTTGGGTAGCCGCCCGCCATCTCCCCCAGCACGCCCTTGAGAAAGGTCAGGCCAGTGAAACCGGTGTCGTAGGTGAACCGGCCCGGATGGGCCTTCACCCAGGAGGCCAGTTCCGAGTAGCTGCGCGGCGGATGCGGGACGCGGGTGGTGTCGCAGATCATGGCCATCTGGACGTTCCCCCACGGGCACTCGTACCCGGCCACCGGCTGGCCGAAGTCTCGCGACACGAAGGGCGACGACCAGCGCACGGCGGCCGCGTTGGGGAGCCGCTCCGACCACGGCCCCCACAGCGCCCGGATGGAGCGCATCTGCGCGAAGGTCTCGCCGTTGATCCACATCAGATCCATGGAGCCTTCCTTCACGCCGGCCTGCTGCTCCACCAGGAGCGTGTTGACCAGCCCGTTGCCCTGGCCGTCGGCGGTCCGGAGCGTGATCCCGTAGCGCCGGAGCACTTCCGGCGCGACCCAGGAATCGACGTACTTGTTGATGGCCGGGTCGCCGCGCCACATGAACCAGTAGACCGTCTGGCCGCGGGCTGCCTTCTCCACGTCGGACCAGGTCATCCCGCGGGGATCGCCGGCTTTCGATTCTTCCTTCGGCGCTCGGGAACAGCCGGCCGGGAACAGCCCCAGGAGCAGGCTGGCCAGCAGGGC
>JANXVU010000126.1 GCA_025351485.1 Candidatus Eiseniibacteriota bacterium
CTGGCGGCTCCGGGCGGCTCCCTGGACTTCTGGCAGGACCGGCTGGCAAAGGCCGGGGTACTGACCGGCGGACCCTTCAAGCGGTTTGGCGAGGAGTGGATCGGCTTCTACGACTTCGACGGCCTGGGGCTCGAGATCGTCAGCGCGCCCGAGGGATGGACCGGCCAGCCCTGGGGAGGCGCGGGGATCCCCCCGGAGCACGCGCTGCGCGGAATCGCCGGCGTGTCGCTGACCGAGGAGGGCTTCGAGAGCACCGCCGCGCTGCTGACTTCGGAAATGGGGATGCGCAACCTTCGGGAAGAGGGCAACCGTTTCCGTTTCGCCGCCGCCAGCGAGGGAGGCGCGACCTCCGGTTGGGTGGACGTGTTGTGTGCCCCGGACGCCCCCCGGGGACGGGTAGCCTCCGGGACCGTCCACCACCTGGCCTTCCGAGTGAACGATGACGTGGCCCAGGAGGCCTGGCGGCGCACCTTGGCTGCCGAGGGATACAACGTGTCCCCGGTCATGGACCGGCATTACTTTCGCTCGATCTACTTTCGCGAGCCGGGCGGGATCCTGTTCGAACTGGCCACCGATCCGCCGGGCTTTACCGCGGACGAGAGGCCGGGGGAACTGGGGAGTTCGCTGAAGCTGCCGCGAACGCTGGAGCCGATGCGGTCCCGCATCGAAGCGGGACTTCCCCAGTTTCCCTGAGCGAGTCCCCTTGGACTCGACTCCCCGGGGATCGGATCCCGGGGCGGTCCGGAACCGGCCCGGATATGCTAGTCTCGGTTTTTCTTCTTGAATCCTTCTGAAATCTTGCGCGGGGCGGGACCCCGCAGCCTCAACCCATCGGGAGAACCATGCGGGACCACTTCGAGAATATCATCCTCATCGGCCGTCCGGCCGCCGGCAAGAGCGAGACCATCGACTATTTGAAGAAGGCCGGCGACGAGGACCGCAGGAAGCGGTTCCACATGATGCCGTTCGAGGAACTGGACGACTTCCTGTACGTTTGGGAGACGTTCGAGATCGACGACATCCTGAGCAGGCACGGCAAGGAGCGCGCCTTTACCACGCCGGACTACTTCTTCAAGGACCCGTTCATCTGGAACCTGTACATCGAGCGGATCAATCTCGAGTACCGCAAGCGTCTCGCGCGCGACCCCGGTTACCACGACAAGCACACCGCCATGATCGAGTTCGCCCGCGGTGGCGAGAACGGTTTTTCCGAGGCCTTCTCCTATCTGCACGACGACATCCTGGCCCACGCCGGAATCGTCTACATCAAGGTGTCCTACGAGGAGTCCTGCCGCAAAAACCGCCGCCGCTTCAAGCCCGACCAGGCGGACAGCATCCTGCATCACTCGCTGCCCGACGAAAAGATGGAGTACTACTACAAGACCAACGACTGGGACCGGATCGCGCCGGGGACCGAGGGATTCATCCAGATCCGCGGGCACCAGGTCCCGTATGCCGTGTTCCAGAACGAGCCTGAACAGACCGACGATCCGGTCAAGCTGGGGCGCGCGCTGGAGGACACCTTTGCCCGACTGTGGGCCCAGTTGAAGCAGAAGCCGGCGGTGGTGTAGCGGTGCGGCGCGTTCTGGCCGGTTGCGCGCTGGCCCTCGCCCTGGCGTGGCCCTGCGCCGCGCGCGCGGCCCAGCACCGGCCGTCCGCCTGGGAGGTGCTGGAAAGCCGGGTGGTGGCCGCCGTGGCGGCCGCCAACCCGGTGGATGCCACCCAACTCGGCCTGCACCGGTATGACACGCGCCTGCCGGACTACTCATCCACCGGGGTGCGGCGCACCGTGCAGCGGCTGCAGGGGCTGCTCCGCGAGGTCCGCGCATTTCCGACGGCGAAGCTCACGCGCGAAACCCTTCTCGACCGCAGCCTGCTGGTCCGCGAGCTGGAGTCCGGGATCCGTTACCGGGACGTGGAAAAGCTCTGGCAGAAGTCGCCTTACTTCTACGCCGCCATCCTGAGCAGTGGGATCCAGTACCTGGTGATCAACCACCACGGATCGGCGGACACGCTGGCGGGGGCCCTGTCGGCCCGGCTCGAGGGATTTCCACGACTGCTGCAGCAGGCCACGGCCAACATCCACGAGCCTCCGAGGCTCCTGTGCCAGGCCTGCGCCCAGACGCTCCACGTGATGCCGGAGATGTACCGCTCCGCCCTGCCCGCGGCCTGTAAGGGCGCTTCGCCGGGCTCCCTTCGTCGGCTCGATGCCGCGATGGTCACGGCGTCCGACGGGATCTCGGCTTACCTGGAAGGCATGGGCGAGCTGGAGGAGGAGCACGGCACCGATGACTACCCGCTGGGCCAGAAGCACTACGACTGGCGCCTGCGCCAGGTGGAAGGGCTGGATCTGACCGGGGAGCAGCTCGCCCGGCAGGGCGATGCCTGGCTCGCCGACGTGGAAGCGGACATCGCGAAGCTCACGGATGCCCGCAAGGCCGCCGGGATCGCCGATGCGCCGGTCGGGCCGACCCCCCAGGACTTCTCCCGCGAACAGATCTTGCAGTCTTTTGTCGCCAGCATCGATTCCGCCAAACGCTTTGTGCGCGATCGCGACCTGGTGACGATTCCTTCGAACATCGGGCCGCTGGTTCCCACGCCCACGCCGCCCGATATGCGCCCCATCGTGCCCGGGATGGCCATGCTCCCGCCGGCGACCTTCGACGCCAGCACCGCGGGCACCTACTTCCTGGGAGGGGCCTTCCCGGATTCGCTCACCGCTTCCAACCGGGACCGCTTCTACTCGCGCATGGCGCGCCATGAGATACTGGGCGGATCGGTGCACGAGGGCATTCCGGGACACCATCTGCAGTTGTCCATCGCCAAGGGACGGAATTCCTTCACCCGCCGGTTCGTCAACTCCACCACGATGGTGGAGGGTTGGGCCTTCTACTGCGAAGAGCTGATGGCCCGGGCCGGCTTCTACGGGCCCGACTCGCTGGTTTATCTACAAAGGGTCCTGCCCGGGATCCGCTTCCGCGCCACGCGGGTCGTGATCGATGCGCGGATCCACACCGGAAAGATGACTTATGAGCAGGCCGTGAGATTCATGCGCGACCACAATCCGCAGATGGACAGCGTGCGGGCCCCGGGCGAGGTGCTGCGCTACGTCACCGAGCCCACCCAGGCCATGAGCTACCTGGTGGGTAAATCGCTCATCGTGGGGCTCCGAGCGGAGGTCGAACGCCGCGAGGGCGCGAAGTTCCGCCTGAAGGCTTTCCACGACCGGTTCCTGGGCTATGGCTCGATTCCGGTGCCCTGGATCGCGCGCGACTGGATCGGAAGCGTCCCCGCGATCGGGCGCTACCGGCTCGCGAGGATGACGCCGTGAGCTCCACGTTCGGGCGGATCTTCAGGGTCACCACCTTCGGCGAGTCCCACGGGGCGGCGCTCGGGGGAGTGCTGGAGGGTTGCCCGTCGGGCGTCCCGCTGACCCGCGAGCAACTCCAGCTGGACCTGGACCGCCGCCGCCCGGGGCAGAGCGCGGTCACCACCCAGCGGCAGGAGGGCGACCAGGTGGAAATCCTTTCGGGGGTCTTCGAGGGGCTCACCACCGGGACTCCGATCGGATTCATG
Organism: Candidatus Eiseniibacteriota bacterium; assembly: GCA_025351485.1. Lineage (GTDB taxonomy): Bacteria > Eisenbacteria > RBG-16-71-46 > RBG-16-71-46 > JACRLI01 > JANXVU01. Next base: position 3,577 of record JANXVU010000126.1, read on the forward strand.
GTGCGCAACCAGGACGCCCAGGCCAAGGACTACGAGAAGATCCGGGAGGTCTTCCGTCCCGGCCACGCCGACTACACCTACTTCGTGAAGTACGGCCACCGCGACCACCGCGGAGGGGGCCGCTCGTCGGGCCGCGAGACGCTCTGCCGGGTCGCGGCCGGGGCGATCGCCAAGCAGGTGCTGGCGCCGCTCGGGACCACCGTGCACGCCTGCACCACGCGCATCGGGCCGATCGAGGCGCTGAAACGCGACTACGAAATCGCCGAGACCAACGTGGTTCGCGCGCCCGACGCCGAGGCGGCGGTGGCCATGGCAGAACTGCTGGTGCGGCTCCGCGAAGAGGGCGACTCGGTGGGTGGGATCGTGGAAGTGATCGCGCGCGGTGTTCCCTCGGGGCTGGGCGATCCGGTGTTCGACAAGCTGGACGCGGTGCTGGCCATGGCCATGATGTCCATCGGGACCATCAAGGCGGTGGAGATCGGTGACGGCTTCGCCGCCTCCCGCATGAAAGGCTCCGAGGCGCACGACGCCATGGATGCGTCCGGATTCTTGTCCAATCATTCCGGCGGGATCCTGGGTGGGATCTCGACCGGGCAGGACATCGTGATGCGACTTGCCATCAAGCCCACCTCGTCGCTCCGCGTGCCGCAGCAGAGCATCAACACCCGCGGCGAGCAAGTCACCGTGGTCACCGAGGGCCGCCACGATCCATGCGTTTGCCCAAGGGTGGTCCCGGTCGCCGAGGCCATGATGGCGCTGACGCTGGCAGATGCCTGGCTGACCCAGAAGACCGTTCGCGCGCTGGGCTAGGGACTTGCCGGCCGCCTTGACATGCCCGCCCCAGGTGAAGTATCTTCAAGAGGTTATGAACAACAGCGCGCGCTACGCTTGGTGGTATCTCTGCTGGTGGCAGCCCCGGGTGGGGGCGGCACGGTAGATCAGCTGCGCTGAAATCCGTGACTCCAGGCCTGTCCGAAGCGGTATCTTCGGGTGGGTCTTTTTGTTGATCCCTCTCAGGCTCCAGGAACTCCCATGGTCATCGTGATGCGCCCCGACAGCAGTCCGGAGGACGTGAAGCGCGTGGAGCAGAAGCTCCGCGCGCGGGGTCTCCAGGTATTCCTGTCCAACGGGAACGGGAAGACCGTCCTGGGCGTCGCAGGCGACACCAAGTCGGTGGATGTGCGAGACTACCAGCTGCTGCCCGGCGTTTCCGAGGTGGTGCGCATCAGCGTTCCCTTCAAGCTGGCCAGCCGGGCCTTCCAGCCGGAGAGCACCGTGATCCGGGTGAAGAACGCCGTGATCGGGGGAGGCGAGGTGGCCCTGATGGCCGGCCCGTGCACGGTGGAGAGCGAATCCCAGACCATGGATGCCGCGGAAAAAGTGGCGGCCGCGGGCGCCAAGGTGCTGCGCGGGGGGGCGTTCAAGCCGCGCTCTTCCCCGTACTCGTTTCAGGGGCTCGGCGAAGAGGGCTTGAGAATCCTGAAGGAAGCCGGCGACCGCCATGGCCTGGCGGTGATTAGCGAAGTGATGGACGTGAGTCAAATCTCGATGATGTTGCCCTACGTGGACATCTTCCAGGTGGGCGCCCGGAACATGCAGAACTTCACGCTGCTGAGGGAACTTGGCAGGACGCGCACGCCGGTGCTGGTGAAGCGGGGGCTTGCGGCCACCATCGAAGAGTGGCTCATGTCGGCCGAATACGTCATGTCCGGCGGGAACCACGAAGTGATGCTGTGCGAGCGGGGCATCCGTACCTTCGAGACCTACACCCGCAACACCCTGGACATCTCTGCCATCCCGGTGGTGCACAAGCTTTCGCACCTGCCGGTGATCGTGGATCCGAGCCACGCCATCGGGATCCGCGCCAAGGTCCCGCCGCTGGCCATGGCCGCGGTGGCGGCGGGGGCCGACGGGCTGCTCATCGAAGTGCACCCGGACCCCGAGCGCGCGCTGTGCGACGGGGCGCAGTCGCTCTTCCCGGAGCAGTTCGCCGAGCTGGTTTCGAAACTCCGCATCATCGCCCCGGCGATCGGGCGCACCATTCCGCCCGCGAGGGCTACGCCTTGACTTCGGTGGTGGGCTCGGGGCCCGGCTTGGCGGTGGGAACGGCCTGGTCCGGTGCGGCCAGCACCGGCGGGATGCTCCGGGGCGGCGCCGGGGGAGTGGACGGCTCGGAGGCGGCCGCGGCATGGACCTCGTCCTGCACCTCGCGCATGGCCCGCCGGAACTCGCGGATCCCCGCGCCGAAGGACTTGGCTACGTCCGGGATGCGCTTGGCGCCGAACAATAACAAGATTGCCAGGATGATGACGAGAGACTCGGTTTCTCCGAGGCCGAACATGAGGCAGGCTCCTGGTCCCGCTCCAGTGCCGCGGGCGGGACGTCTTGGGTGAGATCCGGGTCGGATCGGGCTGCAACATCGCACTATAGCCCATCGACCGGTGGAGGTCGAATCCGCCGTCTGCCCGGGCCCGGCCTTCAACTTGACAAACCGCACGAACTTCCCTAAGTTACGAGCTGAAATCCGGGGGCGATTAGCTCAGTTGGTTAGAGTACCTGCTTGACATGCAGGGGGTCAGTGGTTCAAGTCCACTATCGCCCACCATCCCGCATTCATCTGGCCCGGAACGCCGTTCCCGCAGCTGCATTCGGGCGGCGTTTTGTGTATCCGGGCCCCGCGCCAATTCGGAGGAAACCGTGTCGGTCATGACCTTCAAGGACGAAAAGGAAGAGCAGCTCTACAAGATCCGCCACAGCGCCGCGCACGTACTCGCGACCGCCGTGACGGAACTCTTCCCGGATGTGAAGGTGGCCGGCGGCCCGCCCGTCGAGGACGGTTTCTACTACGACTTCCAGCGCGCGACCCCGTTCACCCCCGAGGACCTCGAGGCCATCGAGAAGAAGATGCGCCAGGTGATCGGGGCGGACCAGCCCTTCGAGCGGCTGGAGACCACCCGGGAAGAGGCGCACCAGCGCTTCACCGAGGCGGGCGAGAAGTACAAGCTCCATTTCATCCGCGAGATCCCGGACCAGGACAAGGTCACCTACTACAAGAACGGGCCGTTCCTGGACCTGTGCCGGGGTCCGCACGTGCCGTCCACCGGAAAGATCCCGGCCTTCAAGCTGATGCGGGTGGCCGGGGCCTACTGGCTGGGCGACGAAAAGAACGAGATGCTCCAGCGGATCTACGGCACCGCCTGGCCCAGCAAGCAGGACCTGGACGCCTACCTTCACCGCCTCGAAGAGGCCGCGCGGCGCGACCACCGCAAGCTGGGTCGCGAGTTGAACCTGTTTTCGCTGCACGAGGACGTGGGCGCGGGACTGGTGCTGTGGCACCCCAAGCTCGGGATGGTGCGCCACCTGATCGAGACCTTCTGGAAGGAAGAGCACCTCAAGCGCGGCTACCAGCTGGTGTACACCCCGCACATCGCGAGCGAAAAGATTTACCAGACCAGCGGCCACCTGGAAAACTACGCCGACCTGATGTACGGGGCCATGGACATCGACGGCCAGAACTACCGGGTGAAGCCCATGAACTGCCCCGGCCACATCAAGATCTTCCAGACCCGCAAGTGGAGCTACCGGGAGCTGCCGGTGCGCTATGCCGAGCTGGGCACGGTGTACCGCTACGAGCGCTCGGGCGTGCTGCACGGCATGCAGCGCGTGCGCGGCTTCACCCAGGACGACTCGCACATCTTCTGCACGGCCGAACAGCTGCCGGGCGAGATCGAGGGCGTGCTGGAGCTGATGGACGTGCTGCTCAAGGCGTTCCACTACGAGTACAAGGTGTTCCTGGCCACCCGCCCCAAGGACCACACCATCGGCACCGACCACGAGTGGGAGGTGGCGACCGGCGCGCTGGTGCAGGCGCTGGAGCGCCGCGGGCTGCCGTACGAGGTGGATGAAGGTGGCGGCGCGTTCTACGCGCCCAAGATCGACGTGAAGCTCACCGACGCCATCGGGCGCGAGTGGCAGTGTCCTACCATCCAGGTGGACCTGACGCTCCCGAAGCGCTTCGGGGTGATGTACACGGCCGCGGATGGCAAGGACCACGAGGTGATCATGGTCCATCGGGCTCTGCTCGGGTCCATGGAACGGTTCGTGGGCAACTACATCGAGCACGTGGCGGGGGAGTTCCCGGTGTGGCTGGCTCCGGTGCAGGCAGCCATCCTGCCGGTCAGCGACGATGTCCTGCCGTACGCCGAGCAGGCTGCCGCCGAGCTCAAGGCCCTGGGGATCCGGGTGGAGGTGGACCGCCGCTCCGAGAAGATCGGCCACAAGATCCGCGACGCCGAGCTGCAGAAGACCCCGTACATGCTGGTCGTGGGCAAGAAGGAAGTGGAGTCCGGGGGACTGGCCGTGCGCCACAAGCGGCGCGGGCAGGAGGGGGTCCAGACCCCCGCCCAGGTGGCCGAGAAAATCCTTGCGGAAGTCGCGCTAAAGAGCTAAATTCCCCTATCTATTGAGGCAGGCAGCTTTTGCCTCCCGGGCGCCTCCGGGCGCCCCTTCAAGCAGGACGCCGCGCCCGATGGGTGCCGCGGACTCACCCCCCGGCGGAAACAACGCCTTCAGGGTTCGAATCATCCGGCAGGAACCGGCCTCAGGGGCCGGCTTGCGATGTTTTGAGCGTGATCGCCGATCGGCGGGGGATATATTCACCCCCGCCGTTTTTCATTTTGGGGCGGGGCTTTCACCCCAGCAGGAGGATTTGCCCATCAGCAAACAGTTTGAAGTGCGCATCAACGACCGCATCCGGGTCCCCCAGGTTCGGGTGGTCGGAGCGGACGGCCAGCAGATCGGGCTGTTGAACACCCGGGAAGCGCTGGAAATGGCCCGCAACAGCGGGCTCGATCTGGTTGAAGTCTCGCCCACCGCGCGTCCTCCCGTGTGCCGGATCATGGACTATGGGAAGTTCAAGTACGAGCAGAGCAAGAAGGTGCGCAAGGCGAAGAAGAACCAGCACGTGATACGCATGAAAGAGGTCAAGCTCCGCCCGAAGATCGACGAGCACGACTTCAATTTCAAGGTCAACCACGCGCGCCAGTTCCTGCTGGAGCGGGACAAGGTCAAGTTCTCGATCACGTTCCGCGGCCGCGAGCTGGCCCACATCGATCTGGGGCAGAAGATCGCCCAGCGCGTGATCGCCGACCTCACCGATATTGGCCTGGTGGAGTCGCCCCCGAAAATGGAAGGCCGGATCCTGGTGATGGTGATGATCGCCAAGCCGGGAGTCGGCAAGGCAAAGGGAGAGCACGCAACGGGCTCTCCGGAACCCGAACAGGAACTAGCACATCCGCCCGTGAGCCCGGTACCCGGCCCCGGGAAGGAAGGATAGAGACCATGCCGAAGATGAAATCCAACCGGGCAGCCGCCAAGCGCTTTCGCGTGACCGGCACCGGCCTGGTGATCCGAAACCAGTGCAAGAAGCGCCACATGCTCACTTGCAAGACCACCAAGAAGAAGCGCGGCCTGCGGGGCAGCGTCGTGATCGCCAAGTCCGAGCAGAAGCGCGCCCGGCGGTTGCTGGGCTTCTAGGCTGCGTTTCCCGGTTCGGCGGCCCACGGACCGGAGACGTCATTCGGGAGAACAGTCGTGAGGCACGTAGTCACTGATTTCCGGTTTCCCGCGACGTTCGAATCCCACGGAGAGAGTTGGCAGGCGGAAAGGGTGGATACTTTCAGCGCCGCCGCCGTCCTTAGATCCGATCTGGTCGTCGTGAACCAGGATATCAAGGCCGGATTGCTGGCCAAGGCGCTCGGGAAGAAGGTCGTGATCGTGGACGTGATCCTTCGTCCGCCGGCCGGGGTCAAGCAGCACCTGGTCCGTTTCGCGCTCGGCCGGATCGACTACTTCATCCACTACTTCCGCGACGTCCGCGGCTACAAGGCAGCCTGGGGCATCGGCCCGGACCGTTCCGGTTATGTGCCTTTCAAGCCGAATCTGCGCGGCAGATATGTTCCGAGCGACCGCGAGGGCGGGTACATCGTCTGCTTCGGCCAGTCGTGCCGGGACTACGACACCTACTTCGCCGCGACGCGGGGACTGAACGCAGTCATGCCGTTCCGGGATCTGGCCATCCTGAAGGAGCACGGATCGCTGATCAGCGGCATACCCGACCACGTCCGGGTGATCCCCAACGACGGGTCGCAGAAGGATGCGGCCCACATCCTGGATGACGCCATGCTGGTCGTCGTGCCGATCCGCAAGGACAACATCTGTTCTTCGAGCATCGGGACGTACCTGAACGCGATGTATCTCGGCAAGCCGTGCATTCTCACCGAGGGCCCCGGGGTCTCGGACGTGCTGACGGACCAGGCGGTGATCGTTCCGCCGGGC
>JANXVU010000132.1 GCA_025351485.1 Candidatus Eiseniibacteriota bacterium
CCGATCCTCTTGAAGCGCCAACCCGTTGGGCTGCAATGGAAAGCGCAGCTGGGGTTGGGACAATGCGGTGGCAGGTGTGTTCTCATGCAGACTAACTACTGCATGAACCATGCGAGACACATTCTTCGAAGCACAACCAAAGTCTTCCGCCATCCCGTCTTTGACCTGGTGGACGGGCTGGTGATGCACCGGAACCTCCAGGAACTTTTCCAGCCCAACTGTTGTCCATGTCCGGGGAGGCGTGCTCGGCGCCTGCCCGGCGAGACCTGGCCCCTTGGTCAAGGAGGTCGAAATGTCGTCCCGCCGGAACATCTGCAGTGGCGGTCCGTTCGAGGATGTCGTGGGCTATTCGCACGCGGTGCGCGTGGGCCCGTGGGTGCTGGTTTCGGGCACCACATCCATGACTGCGCAAGGACTCGTGGGCGAGGGCGATGTCTACGCCCAGTCGGTCCAGGCGCTGAAGACCATCGAAGCCGCGCTTCGCGAGGCGGGGGCGCAGCTTTCGGACGTGGTGCGCACCCGGATGTACGTCACGCGCATCGCGCACTGGGAAGAGGTGGCGCGGGCGCATGCGGAGTATTTCCGAAGCGTGAAGCCAGCCGCCACCATGGTCGAAGTGCAAAAACTCATCGACCCTCGCATGTTGATCGAGATCGAGGCGGACGCCTGCATTCTGCAAGCGGCGGAAGGCGGACCCGCCGGCGCATAACGACGAATTCACAACCGGGATGGCCGCGTCCTGAAGAAAGTCCTGCGCCGTCACCGCGCCGCGACCGATAACCGAACGAGTCCCCCGGAGGTGACCTTGGATCGACGCGGCTTCCTGAACCAGACGCTCCTGCTTCCGATCGCGGGCCTCATGGGCCGGCCCGGCGCCTCCCACTCGCGCCCCGAAGCCAGATATCCCGACTGGCTCACCGGCACCGGACTCAAGCCGGCGCGCTTTGAGGATTTCGAATCGCGCTCCATCCCGTACCCGGCCTCCCGGCGCGCCCTCACCACCAGCCTCACGCCGCTTCCCGATGCCCAGCTCGGCGCCGTCCGCGCGGCGCATCTCTACCGCCGCGCCGGCTTCGGTGGGAACAGCGCCGAGATCGCGGCCGCCGCCGCGCTTTCCGCCACGGCGGCCCTGGATGCGCTGCTGGACAACGCCCTGCTGGACGCCGCGCATCGCCCGCCGCTGCCGGCCAACGCCGCGGCGTGGCTCACGGTGCCGCCCTACCTGGGCGATGACCCGGCCATCCAGAAGACCCAGAACGACCTCTACGTCCGCGCGTGGTTCCAGATGCAGGTCCACTGGATCCGGCGCATGGCCGATCCCTCGGTCATGATGCGCGAAAAGTTGGTGCTGTTCTGGATGAACCACTTCGTGATCGCGGCCGACAAGGTCTACTTCCCGCAGATGATCTTCCGCTACCTGGACTACTTTCGCGGGAGTGCGTGGGGCAACTTCAAGCAGATGGTCAAGGACGTGACCATCGCTCCGGCGATGCTCTCGTACCTGGACGGAGCCGACAGCCAGGCCGATTCCCCCAACGAGAACTACGCCCGGGAACTGATGGAGCTCTTCACCCTGGGCGTGACCGACAAGAACGGCGTCGCCAATTACACCGAGCAGGACATCAAGGAGATCGCCAAGGCGCTCACCGGCTGGACCATCAATTACGAGGCGCCCGCGCCGCTGCCGCTCCCCGCGGCCTACGCCGACGCCAACCACAACAGCACCCTGAAGTCGCCCTTCGGCGCCACGCCCGCCAACTACGGGCTCAAGTCCGGAAACCCGGCGCTGCCCGACGTGATCGACCTGCTGTTCCAGCAGCGTGGAAGCCAGATCGCCTGGTTCATCTGCGAAGAGCTGTACCGGCATTTCGTCTACCAGCGCACCGACGGCGCCGCGGAGCGCGCGGTGATCGATGACCTCGCGGCGCTGCTCCAGGGCTCCAACTGGGAGCTGCGCCCGGTCTTGCGGGCCCTGCTATCCAGCACCCATTTCCACGATCCGGCCAACCTCGGGGTGCAGGTAAAGAGCCCCGCCGAATACCTGGTGGGCCTGGTGCGCCACCTGGAATTGCCGCTGGACGACTTTGTGGGGGGCACGCTCGACTACGTCTGTTCGTTCGAAGGCATGGAGCTGCTCTTTCCGCCCAACGTGAAGGGCTGGATCGGCTACCGCCGCTGGCTCAGCACCACCACGCTGCCGCTCAGGGACACGGTGGTCGCGACCAACCTGGCGGTGGGGGGCCAGGTGGGGGACACCTTCGACGACGACCAGGGCAATCACTTCGAGCCGCTGCTGCTCGGCGACGCGGCCCTGATCCAGTGGGCCAAGAAGCTGCCGTCATACCACGCCGGGTTCTACGGTTTCCTGGTGCAGATGATCGGCGCGCTGTGCGCCAACCTGCCCTCGCAGCGGGTGGTGGACAACATCCAGGCCAAGGTCACCGACCACACCTACGAGTGGCCCACGCTGGCGGATGCCGATCGCATCTCCACCCTGCGCACACTGCTGAACGAAATCCTGCTGCTCGCCGAATACCAGCTGGCCTGACCGGGTGAAAGGACCTGCATCCATGAACCGACGCGACTTTCTTCGGGCCATTCCCCTCGGGCTCACCGCCGCGGCCGCTCCGCTCCATGCGCGCGGGCTGTCGGGCCGGGCCTTCGGGGCCTCGCCGCTGCTGCGGGCCCTGACCAACTCCGCCCAGGCCACGGACCGGGTGCTGGTGCTGATCAACCTGGGCGGCGGAAACGACGGGCTCAACACCCTGATCCCTTTCGAGGATCCGCTCTACATCCAGAACCGCGCCCGCACCGGGTTCGTCGCGCCCCGGGACCGCACTACGCTGAACGCCACGCTGCTGCGCCCCGGGCTGGCCCTGAATCCCCAGATGAACGCCGGTCCCGCGGGCTCGACGTTCCTGGATCTGTGGCGCGGCGGGCGCATGGCCATCGTGCAGAACGTGGGCTACCCGGACCCCAGCTATTCGCACTTCCGGTCCACCGACATCTGGAACAGCGCCAGCGATTCCAACATCGTCCTTTCCACGGGATGGATCGGGCGGTACCTGGACACCGAGTTTCCGCAATACCCGCTGGACGTGAAGCCGGGCGACGATCCGCTGGCCATCCAGATCGACTATTCTCTCTCCCCGGTGTTCCAGGGCTCCCAGGCGGAAATGGGGCTGGCGGTGGCCGATCCCACCCATTATGACCCGGGCTATCTGTACGCGGACGATCCGTCGCCCGACACCGCCCATGGCGCGGAGCTGGCGTTCGTGCGGAGCCTGCTGCTCCAGTCCAACGTCTACGGCAACCGCTTCCAGCAGCTGTTTGCCAGTCCGCCCCAGAGCCGCGTGGAATACCCGCAGGACAACGACCTGGCCCTGCAGCTGCAAAAGGTGGCCTGGTGCATCACCAGCGGCATGAAGACCCGGATCTATTTCGTGAGCCAGGACGGCTACGACACCCACAGCCAGCAGAACTCCAGGACCCGCGGCAACGGCCAGGGAGAGCTGCTCTTCCGGCTGGCGGAGGCGATCGCCACGTTCCAGGCCGACATCGACCGCATGGGCATCGCGGACCGGGTGGTGGGGATGACCTACTCGGAATTCGGCCGGCGGGTGGACGATAACGACAGCCTGGGCACCGACCACGGCACCGCGGCGCCTTCGTTCATCTTTGGCAATGCCATCAACGGCCAGCTGTACGGCCCCAACCCGGACCTCGTCGACCTGAACGACAATGGCGACCTGAAGTGGAAAGTGGATTTCCGACAGTTGTACGCGGCGGTCCTGGGGGACTGGTTCGGAGTTTCCACGGAGCTCCGCAAGGCCATCCTGAACCAACCGGCCAACGCGCAGCCCTTCGGGGTGGACTTTGACGTGAACGGTTGCCCGAAAATGCAGCCGCTGTTCCGCCAACCGCTCCGCGCCGGCCTGGGGGACGGCCATGTGACCCAGGCGTTCTTCCTGCGAGGCAACTCCCCCAATCCGTTCCGCGGGGAGACCCTGATCCGGTTTGACCTGGCAAGATCCGAGCACGTCACCCTGGAAGTGTTCGACAGCCGCGGGGCGCCTGTGCGCACGCTCATGAAGGAGTGCCTGAGCGCCGGGCCGCACCAGGCCACGTTCCGCGGGGACGGCCTGGCCTCCGGGGTGTACTTCTATCGGCTCGAGGGCGAGACCGGTGTGCAGACCCGCAAGATGCTCTACGTGAAGTAGCCGCCTGTGAGCCCGGGGTCGGACGACTGCATGCTGGTGATCGATGCCGCCGCGATGGAACCTGCGCCATTGCGGGGACTTCCCGGGTGGTCACCGGCGCGCTGCTGCAGACCGGCACCACGCCGGCCCGGCATACTCGGTGGGGGGCACTGAGGCGCGACTGCCGCTGATCCGCACGATCTCCGGCATCAGCCGTCAGGTTTGAATAGCGAAAGAGGCCGCCCGGAGACGTCCGGACGGCCTCTGATTCCAATCCGCAGACCACCCGTGGCGCCCTGCGCTACAGCAGCGTGGCCTTGACCCGGATGTCCGCGACGGCCGCGAGCGCCTTGGAAACCGGACAGCCCTTCTTGGCGCCCTCGGCCAATTCGGCGAACTTGGCGGCGTCGATTCCCGGGACCTCGCCACGGGTGTCCAGTTCGATGCTGGTGATGGCCCAGCCGCCCTCGCCCTTTTCAAACGTCACCCTGGCGGTGGTGTGCACGCGCGTGGGGGGGAATCCCGCGCCGGCCAGCTGGGCCGAGAAAGCCATGCTGAAACACCCCGCGTGCGCCGCTGCAATCAGCTCCTCGGGGTTGGTGCCCGGGCCTTCCTCCATCCGCGACTTGAAGCTGTACGGCCCCTCGTAGGCGCCTCCGCCCAGCTTCATGCGCCCGGCTCCCTCGGCCAAGTTTCCTTCCCAGACTGCTTCGGCGTTGCGAGTCGGCACGATCACCTCCGGTGGTTGGGTGTGGATCCATCAGGGAACAACCCGGTTTTGGATGAGCGAAGGGCCTGGGATGATTCGGTCAAAGTCGCGCCTCCGGGCCGGGCGAACGCCGGGTTGTCCCTGATCCCGGCGTTGCCTATTCTAATAGAATGCTCGCGCTCTACACCTCCGATCTTCACGGCGAACCCGATCTCTACCGCCAGCTCTACGCCCTGCTCGACGCCCACCGGCCCGACCTGGTGCTGCTGGGCGGAGACATCTGCCCGACCCGCTTCGGCCCCGACGGGCCGCCGCTGCAGCGAAAGTTCCTGGAAACGCTGCTGGAGCGCTTCGACGAGTACGGCGCCCGGGGCGTCCGGTTCTATTTCATTTTCGGAAACGCCGACTGCCGCGCCAACTGGGACTGGTTGGCTTCCCAGGAGCGCCCGCATGCCGTGCCGGTGCACGGCCGGGTGGTGGACGTGGGGGAGGGGATTTCCATCGCCGGCTACTCGTGCGTGCCCATCACGCCGCTGGCCTTGAAGGACTGGGAAAAGCGCGACCTGGCCGACACCGGGGGCGAACAATGGCAGGGTCTCATCACCTTTGATGGCGGGGTTCGCAGGGTGGACCTGCGCGATGCCGGGCCCCACGAGAGCCTGGAGGCCGACTTCGAGGCCCTGGCCTCCCGGTTAGAGGGGCGGCGCCCCATCTGTCTCTTTCACTCGCCTCCCAGCAACACCCGGCTCGACTGCATCGGCCCCGGCCGGCACGTGGGCTCGCACGCCGCGCGCGAATTCATCCTGAGGGTGAAGCCCCCGCTGGCGCTCCACGGGCACATCCACGAATCGCCCCACCACAGCGGAGCCTATTTCGACTACCTGGAAGGCTCCCTGTGCGTGAACCCCGGGCAGTCCCTGGGGGGAGAGCTCCACGCGGTGCTGTTCGACCCGCGCGATCCCGGGAACACCATGCGCCATAACCGGTTTAGCACCGGCGCTCCGCCGGGAGGCCGGCCGTGATAGAATGCGCGGATCGAGGAGCCCCGCGCCCCGGACAACGGGCCACTGCCGCCGGGCGTCCCAGTGTCGTGCAGCGTGCGCTCCCCATTCCGCAACCGGAGGCTTGACCCCATGACGACACCGATTCGCGCGGCCGCGCTGGCCGCGCTGCTTCTTTCACTTCCGTCCGCCGCCGCACTGGCCGCGGACGCGCCCAAGGCCCCGGCGGGCGAAGGCAAGACCGCCGTCGCGCCCCGGGCGACCGAGGCCGAGCTCAAGTGGTACCGCTTCGACGAAGGCGCCGCACTCGCTGCCAGGAGCAAGAAGGCGCTGCTGGTGGACGTCTACACTTCCTGGTGCGGCTGGTGCAAGCGCATGGAAGCCACCACCTACAAGGACCCCAGGGTCATCGCCGAACTGAACGAGCACTTCGTGCTGGTCAAGCTGAACGCCGAATCGGACCGGCCGCTCACCTACAAGGGCGAAAAGACCAACGAGATGCGCCTGTCGCGCGAGGTCTTCGGGGTTACCGGATATCCCACCACCGTGTTCCTGCGCGCCGATGGCGAAGTGATTACTCCCGTCTCCGGATACCTGGCGGCCGACAAGTTCCGCACCGTTCTTACCTTCATCGGCACCGGCGCGTACGAAAACACCAGGTGGTCCGACTACCAGAAGAAGAACTCCTAGCATGCTTCCCGAGAACCTCAAGGACTGGCGCTTCGCCTCGCTGGATGTCGAGACCACCGGGCTCAATCTGATGGATGGCCACGAGATCGTGGAGATCGCCGTAGCCGGCTTCACGGCCCGCGGCATCGAGGACCGCTGGTCCACGCTGGTGAAGCCCGGCCGGCCGATCCCGCGCGAGTCCTCCAACGTGCACGGTATCCGCGACCGGGACGTGGCCAATTCACCCTCGATGGCCGAGGTGCTGCCCATGGTGGAAGAAAGGACCGCCGGCCGGATCCTGGTGCTGCACAATGCGCCCTTCGATCTGGAGTTCCTGACCGCGGCGTGCTTCCGCGCCGCCCGCGCGCCCATGGACCGCCCCCTGATCGACACCCTGCTGCTCTCGCGCCGCTGCTTCACGCAGGTCCAGGGGCACACCCTGACCGAGGTCGCGGCGCGCCTGGGCGTGGTGCCCGAAGGCGCGCACCGCGCCCTGCCCGACGCCGTCACCACCGCCAACGTGATGATGGCCCTGTGGCGCCGCGCCGAAACCAGCCATGGCGTGGAGCTGCTGCGCCCCGAAGAGATCGAGCGGATCGAACATCATCCCGCGCTGGCAGGCGCCACGGCGCGCTAGCGCGCCGCCGGGCGAGCCGCACCCATGCCCGAACCTTCCGAATTCCGGCCCCGCGTGCTGGTGGTGGATCGCGAACTTCCCGAAACCCGAAAATTGATCGAGGCGCTGCAGACCCGCGGGGGCATGACCCCAGTGTGGGCCCGCGACGGCGAAGCTGCGCTTCACATCCTGGAGGAGCCGGGCGAACCGCTCCACGGCATGGTGTGCGAAGCCCGCGCCCAGCGGGTGGATGGCCTGCGGCTTCTCCGCGAGGCGCTCAAGCGTCACCCCGATCTGTGCGCCGTGCTCATCGCGGGCAAGGCCGACCTGGAATCCGCGACCGCCGCGGTGCGCGCGGGAGCGGCCGACGTGTTGCCCAAACCGGTCGACCTGGACAAGCTGCTGAGCGTGCTGCGACAGGGCCTGTCGCGCCAGGAACTGCGCGAAGAGGTTCACCGGCTCCAGGAACAACTCTCGGATCGATTCGGGTTCGAACGGCTGGTGGGAAGGTCCCGGGCGCTGCTGGAGCTGATCGCGCGGCTGCGCCAGGTGGCCCCGACCGAAGCCCCGGTGCTGCTGGAGGGGGAATCGGGAACCGGAAAGACACTGATCACCCAGGCCGTGCACCGGAATTCATCCCGCCACGCCGAGGCTTTCGTGACCGTCCACTGCGCGGGAGTGGCCGAGCCGGTGCTGGAAGAAGATCTGTTCGGTCGGCCGGCCGGCCGCGGCACGCCCGCGCGGCCGGGAAGCGTGGAAACTGCCGCGCGCGGCACGCTGCACCTGGACGAGGCCGGCGACCTTCCGCCACGGCTCCAGACGCAACTCTTGCGCCTGATGAGCGAAGGCGCCTACGAGCGCCCCGGCGGACTGGGAGCGGCCGAGGCGCGGCCGCGCCTGATCGCCACCACCAGCCGCGACCTGGCCGACCTGGTGCGGCGGGGAAAGTTTCGCGATGACCTGTACTACCTGCTGGCGGGTGCGCGGTTGGAAGTGCCGCCGCTGCGCGCGCGGCGGGAAGACATCCCGCTGCTCACCCACGCGCTGATCGAGGAGACCAACCACGCCCACGGCCGCATGGTCACCGGCGCGACGCGCGGGTTCATGGATTCCCTGCTGCAGCATTCCTGGCCGGGAAACGTGCGCGAACTGAAGAGCGTGCTGGAGGGCGTGGTGCTGTTTACCGAGGGCCGCCGGGCGCTGGAGGCGGGTGACCTGCCCGAATACCTGCGCGACCGCCCGCCCGTGCCGCAGGATTTCCGGATCCGGGTGGGCATGTCCATGGCCGAGATCGAGCGGCGCGCGATCCAGGAGACTCTGCAGAGTTGCGGTGGCGACAAAGCCCGGGCGGCGCGGGTGTTGGGGATCGGGCTGCGCACGCTTTACAGGAAGATCAAGGAATACGAGCTGGCTTAGGCGCCCGGCGGCTTTTCCAGCAGCCAGCCAAAGCGAGGCTTGCGATAGGGCGCAAACGCGCTCCGGATCTCCCCGAGCGGCGCAGCGGCAAGGCCGTGATCCTCGAACAACTTCCGCTGCGCCACGGCCTCCTCTTCCCCCATGTTCACCACCAGCATGAGACCGCCCGGCCTCAGCAGCGATGCGGCGTGCCGCAGCATCCCCGGCGGATCGTAGAATCTCCGCGGAAGCCCCCACGAGTCGTGCGGCGCCGGAGTCACGAACGGCAGCAACCAGGTGATCAGCCCGAATTCCCCCCGGATGCCCTGCAGGGACCCGGTCACGTAGCGCGATTCCCCCACGGTCCGCGCCCGGCGTTCCGCCACCGCCCTGCGGGTGACCAGGTTCATATACCGCCGGTGAGCGTCCAGCTCCACCCCGGTCCATTCGAGCGGAACCGCAGCCCGCAGCGCGGGTAGATAGCTCCAGTTCTTGGATCCCACGTCCAGGCACGGCCCCTCGGGGGCTCGCGGCACGACTTGGCGGTCCAGAAGATCCAGTAGCCACAGCGCTTCCGGGATTTCCTCGGGCCAGCAGGCAAGCGGCCAGGAACTCAGATCGTAACGCTCGCTCAGCTCGTCCCGCCGCGCAAGCGCCTGTCCCTTCAGCTTTTTAAGGGCCGATCGGGAGCGGTCAAAAGGTGGAGGGGGCGTGGGAGGGGAAGCCGTGAATTGGTTTTTCAGGGCCCAGCCCAGGTCGTTCAGCGATTCCCGGAGTTTCACCAGGCCTCCACAATATAAATTTACTCTAATATTATTTCCGTGGAGCTCGTCGCCCGATTCTAACAGTCCAGCGCCACGGTTCAGCCTATCGCGGATCGCCCAGAAACTGTAAACTCGCCGAACTCCATCAAAAATTGCCCCACGGGTCCGATGCGGGCGTTCGAACGCCTCATCGGACATCTAGACATCAACATGGCCTTGCACGGAATCTTCACGCGAATCCACATCTGCATCGGGAGAGTCTAGAAGCATGCAATTTTTCACCCGGCACCCGGGACTCCGGCGTGCGATGGCGACCTTGCTGGCGCTCCTGTGCGTCGCCGGCCCCATGTCGCCCCTTGCCGCCCTTGCCGAAACCGCCGCCACTCCCCGCCGCATCTACATCGCCAACGACGAGCACACAGACTATTTCTGGAGCGGCACCGATGTGCAGTACCGCCAGGTCTTCCAGACCATGCTGGACTATTACATGAACCAGATGGAAGCCACGAAGAACGCGGGGTGGGACCACCGGGGTCGCTTCAACGCGGACTGCAGCCTGTGGGTGTGGGAATACGAGCACGTACGCCCCGCCGTCGATTTTGACCGCCTGGTCGGCCACCTGCGCGACAGCTCGCTCACCATGCCCCTCAACAGCTGCGTGGAGCTCTACGGCGGCATGTCCGCGGAAGCGCTGCTACGCAACATGTACTACCCCGGACGGCTGGAGCGCCGCTACAACCTGAAATTCCCGCTGGTGGTGGCCATGGAAAACCAGACCCTTCCGGGAGGCGTGGCTTCCCTGTGGGCCGGATCCGGCGCGAAGTACAGCTGGAAGGGCATCTGCAACTGCGCCACCCAGATCAACGCCGGCCAGCGGCCCCGCAGCATCTATAACTTTCGCGGTCCCGACGCGCAATCCGTGGTGATGAAGTGGAACACGTTCGAGGGCGGCGCCCTGCCGGGAAGCTACGCCGAGGCGCTAGCGCCAACCAACACCGCCAAGTACCTGGCAAACAGCGCCTTCAACATGCCCTACTGGCCGTGGGACGTGATCGCGGCGTTCGGCTACGGAAAAGACAATTTGATGACCACGGTGGACTCGTTCATCAATGTGTCCAACACCCTGTCCACGGCCTCGCAACGGGTGATCGTCTCCAACGAAGTGGACTTCTTCCAGGACTTCGTGGCCAACCACGGCACGGAGATCCCC
>JANXVU010000150.1 GCA_025351485.1 Candidatus Eiseniibacteriota bacterium
CGACCAGCAGGCGCTCGTGGCCGCTCACCGGTTGTCGCAAACCGAAGGCATTATTCCAGCACTCGAATCGGCTCACGCGGTGGCCGAAGCCATCCATCGCGCCCCCGCGGCCAAACATCAGGTCTTCGTTGTGAACGTGTCGGGCCGCGGCGACAAAGATATCGATATCTATCGCGAAAATTTCCCGGAGCTCGACCGATAACGCATGACGCGCATTTCCCGGCTCTTTGCCACCCTGAAGCAGAACCACCAGAAAGGCCTGATTGCCTATCTGACCGCAGGCGACCCAACGCCGGAGCGAACACCGGCGCTGGTGGAAGCGCTGGAGCGCGGCGGCGCCGATTTAATCGAGCTCGGTGTTCCCTTCTCCGATCCGATCGCCGATGGCCCCGTGATCCAGAAGTCCTCCCAGGTGGCGCTTTCGCACGGGGCCCACGTGGGGTCCGCGTTGGAAATGGCGCGCGCGATTCGCGCCCGGGTGGATCTTCCGATCGTGGCCATGACCTACGCCAATCCCATCCTGAGATTCGGGGCGGAGCGCTTCGCTTCGGAAGCCGCGGCCTCGGGCGTGGACGGGGTCATCATCACCGACACCCCTCCCGAAGAACTGCCCGGCATGTGGGCGCCGCTTCGCGCGGCGGGCCTGGCGACCATCCTGCTGGTCACGCCGCTCACCCGCGCGGATCGCTTCGAGCGGATCCTTCGCGATGCCAGCGGCTACGTGTACGTGGTCTCGCGCACCGGCGTCACCGGCGCGGGGGAGGCGGCGCGGGGATTGGACGAGTTGCTGCTCGACCTCAAGACCCGCACCCGGCTTCCGGTGGCGGTGGGCTTCGGCATCGAAACTCCCAAGCATGTGCGCGCCTACCGCGGCAAGGCCGACGGCGTGGTGGTGGGTTCGGCGCTGGTGCGCAGGGTGGATGAGGCCGGACCGGCATCGGCGCCAGCGGTGGCCGCCGCCTTCCTGAAATCGCTGTCCGAGGCTTGCTGACCCGTTCCCAATCCGCGATCCGCGGAAGACTCCGAGGTGTCCCATTCGAATCCTGATCCTTCTGCTTTCGATCATGCTCGCCGCCGCGCCTCTCTTCGCCGCACCCACTCCGAGAGTAGACGCCGCGGCCTCGCTGCTGGAATCGGAGCGGGCGGTCACGCGGGACTTGCGCGCACTGGGAATCCGCGCATGCTTCCTGAAGTGGATCGATCCCGGCGCGGTCATTTTGAATCCACTACCCTCCAACGCCCGCCAGGTGTACACCAAGCTCCCGTCCACCGGCGCCGGGTTCGCCCGGTATCCGATGCGGGTGGTGACGAACGCCGCCGGCGACTTCGGCTGGGCGACCGGTCGCTGGATTTTCAAGAACGACAGCGCCGCCACTGCCGTGGACTATCGGGGGGACTACGCCACGGTGTGGAGGAGGAAGGGCAAGGCCGGCTGGAAGATTCTCTTTGATGCCGGCGCGCCCCACGCCGCGATCGATTCGCTCCAGGAAGCCCCGCGGCTGGAAGTGTTGCCAGGCTCCGGGGGCCTCAGGGACCCGGCAGGGAAGAAGCGCGGCTTCCAGCGCGCGCGAGCCCGGTTCGCCTCGGCAGTAGCCGATAGTTCGGGCACGCCGGGCGCGCTGCTGCAGTTCGGCGCGCCGGATATTTCCGTGCTCCGCGAGGGACGGAAGGCCGTGGAAGGCCTGGTGGCCGCGCACGACAGCCTGGCCTCATGGGGCGGGGAGGTGCGTCTGACGCTGCTGGGCGAATTCGAGGCTTCCTCGGGCGACCTGGCCTGCGAGTACGGCTCGTGGGTCCCCGCGGGCAAGGCCTCCCGCGTCTCGGGTTGTTACCTCCACGTGTGGAAGCGCGCCCCCGACGGAGGCTGGAAGCTGGCCGTGGATTACATCCAGAGGAACCCGCGGGCGGCACACTAGCCTCCCCGTGCGGCGCATGGGAATACAAAGAGCCCCGGCCGGGTGTGGACGGCCGGGGCTCCTCTTTCTACAGGCGCTCGGTGAGTGCTCCGCCTAGCGGCGCAACCACCAGAAGATATCGATCAGGAGCCCGAAGACTTCCGAATCCATGGTTCCCTCCAGGTCACGGAATGGGATTCCGTTTCCCATGCGCTTCGAGGGCCCGCCGCGCGAGGTGTCCATGCGGGATGGCGCGGGTCCGGTTCGGTTTCTCGAGATGGCCTGGCAGAGGACCGGAATCAATCCGGCAGCGCCTGCTCCGGTTCAGGGAGACCTCGCCGCATTTGGCGTGCCACCCGTCGGGGCTGAGATTCACCTCCCGCGGTGAAAGGGTCTTCCGGCGGGAATTCGTCCCTATTAGCTGGGTTTTCGGCCCACTCGGGGCCAGTCTTGAGGAAGGAATCGCAAGAGTGGGGCCAGCGGGGATTTTGGGGCGGGCGGGAGCTACAGGAACTTCATGGCGACGACCGTCACGTCATCCGAAAGCGGATGCCCCACAAAGGCTTGGACCTCTTCGAGGACCGTACGGACCAGCCGGTGGCAGCGCTCGTGCCGGTGCTTGGAAATCAGCCGCTCCAGCCGCTCGTCGCCAAAAAGCTCGTCACCCGAGCGCTCCTCGACCACGCCGTCGGTGAAGAACACCAGCAGGTCGCCCCGGGAGAGGCGCACCATTTCCTCCTCGTAGCGGGCCTCGGGCATGACCCCCAGGAGGAACCCCGAGCCGGGCATCTGCTCCACCGTCCCATCGGAGCGGACCCGCAGCGGCGGAGGGTGCCCGCCGTTGCAGTAGCGCAGCGTCCGGGACGCCACGTCCACCACGGCGTAGAGCAAGGATACGAACCGGCGGGGGTCGTCCGAGGGTGCGGTGCGGGAGTTGATCAACTCCAGCAGCTCGGTCGGGTGGGGGTGGCGCGGAGCCTCGGCGCGGAACTGCGCCTGCAGGCCGGCCATGAGCAGCGCCGCGGGCACGCCCTTGCCCGAGCTGTCCGCGATGACGAAGCCGAAACGCTCTTCGCCCTGCGGCACGAAGTCGAAGTAATCCCCGCCCACTTCCTCGCACGGCACGCTCTCTCCGGCCAGGTCCAGCGTGGGATAGATCGGGCAGTGCAGCGGGATGAGCTGTTTCTGGATGTCGTGGGCCACCCGCAGTTCCTTCTGCAGATGGGCCTGTGCTTCCACCTGGCGCTGCAGGTGGCGGTGGTCCAGCGCCCGCCCGCACTGCTCGGAGAACTCGTCCAGCAGGGCCAGGTCCGCGGGCTCGTACCACGCGGTGCCGGGACGGGCCCCCAGGATCCATAGGCCCTGGAGGCGCTCCGCGAAGCGCACCGGGACCAGGGCGGAGGCGCCCAGGGAGTCCAACTTCCGCCTGGACTCGGCGGGCAGCCCGCTCCACTCGGCCGTGTCCAGGTCCCACGGCATCGCCCCGCGCATTCCCGCCATGCAGCAGCTACCCGGCACCTCCAGCACCGCGAGTCCCTGCTGGGCAGGCACGCCGTCCAGCGATCGCATCAGCCGGAAGCGGTCGGCGCCGTTGGCCTCGAAGTACGCCAACCGGCCGAGCCTCAGTGCGCGGGCGATTTCCGGAAGGCCGCGCTCGACCATCTCCTCGGTGCTCTCCACGCGCGCCAGGTCGCGAGCGAGCCCCACCAGCGTCTGCCGGTAGTCGAACGGCCCGCGCAGGAACAGTTGGTCGGCGGCCGCGCTCAGCCGTTCGCGCGTGGGAACGAACAGCACGCCCCCCAGGAACACCGCCAGCGCGGGCCACAGAGATTCGGGGAGATGCGTGACCGACGACAGCCAGCGCCCCGCCACCTGCGATAGCACCACGTACAGGGCCAGGGAGAATGCCGCCCAGGTGCTGTACACCAGGCTCCGCTTGAACACCACCTCGAAGTCGAACAACCGGTGCCGCAGCGCCGCGTCCGCGAATGCGGCCGGCACCAGCAGCAGGGAGAGCCCCACGTAGCGGCTCCACGGCATTCTCTCGATCGGGACGAAGCGGATCAGCACCGCCATGGCGGCCACCGGAAGAAGTCCAAGGATGGTGCCCCACAGCGCCACTCGCAGCCGGCTGCGCTCCACCGCGGTGTGCGCGCGCCGGTAGGTGCGGAAGAAGATGACCGTGGCGGTGAGGATGGCCAGTGGAAAGTAGATCACCACGCCCGTCTCCAGCGCCACGTTCCAATCCCCTGCCAGCCGGGGATCGCTCGCGTGCAGCCACAGCGCCGGCACTTCGGCGAACAGGAACAGGGCCGGGATGGAGTACAGGAGCGCGAGCCGCCCCCGACCGGGGACGGGCCGTGCGGGGCCCGGTGGAAAGATGAGCACGAAGTGGATCATGAGCGCTGGAAAGAAGACTTCGGCGGCCAGCACCGTCCATTCCCCGAGCGAGACGGGGACCCAGGACGGGAAGCCCGCGACGGGCCGGGTCACGATGGCGAGCGCCAGGGAGAGAAACAGGAACAGTGCCGTAGCGGGCTGGGGGCGCCGACGGTACACCCAGAGCCCCAGGAGGATCATGCCCAGGCCGACCACCGCAAGGGTGGTCCGCCAGGCCAGTTCCACCGGGGGAGCCTGCCGGGGTCGAACGACGACATCCGTCGCGGCGCCATCCCGCAGCAGCCGTGCCTCGAGCAGGCGGCCCGAGGTGCCAGGGACGCGCCGGAAGAAGTTGCCGGGCGGGGCGAACACATCGCCCGCCCGCACCCCACCTTCCTCGGCCGGGCTGCCGCGCTCCACCGCCGCGATGCGCCAGCGATCCACGGCCGCGCCGATGTAGTTGGGTCCGAAGCTCTCGATGACCGAGAGCAGCCAGGCCGCGAACAGCACGAGGGCAGCCAGCTGGAGCCAGGTTCGGGGTCGGTGCATGAGCTGCCTCCTTGAAGACCGCAACTTCCCAGGAGCGCGAGGTATCCCGACCGGATGGCGAAGATGGGCCCGTCGCCAGGTTTCAAACTATGCGAAGTGCCGGGGCGGGTCAATGAGAAGGCAAAACTTGCCGCCTGCGGCCAAATATTCCTCCTCCCTCCCACCGGGCCGCTCCGATCCGGCGATCTCCGCGCCCCGCGCCTCCCGGACCGCGGACGGCCCTAAACTCCTCTCCCCAAGCCACATCGCTCTCACGCGGGGCCGCCCCCAGCGAGCTGTGCGCTCCGGTGGCACGGCCGTTGCCTTTACAGGCTGCGGAGCACTCCATCCAACCGCTTCGGAGGACACACCGTGATCGAAGGACTCAGGCGCGCGCAGCAGGGAATCCTGCCGCGCATCCAGCAGCAGGAATCGCTGGCGAACAACCTGGCCAACGCCCTCACCCCGGGCTTCAAGCGCGACCGGGTGAGCTTCGAGGCCGTGCTCGCACAGGCAGCCAACGGCGACACTCCGCCCGGCCTGCCCGGCGGCCCCTCCCTGGTTTCGGCGCCGCGCATGCGGCCGGACTTTTCTCCGGGCCCGGTGGAAACCACCGGCAACCCGCTCGACATGGCCCTCTCGGGCGACGGCTTCTTCGCAGTTCAGACTCCGAACGGAGAGCGCTACACGCGCGCCGGGAACTTCACCCGCGACTCGGGCGGGATGCTGGCCACGGCCGACGGCAAGCTGGTGCTGGGCCAGGGCGGCCCCATCAAGGTGGACGGCGACCTGGCCGTCTCCGGCGACGGCTCGGTGTCGGTGAACGGCGAGGCGCGCGGCAAGCTCAAGCTGGTCCGGTTCGAAGACCCCACGTCGTTGACCCACGAAGGCGGCGCGCAGTGGGCGTCCTCGAAGCCCCCGGTTCCCGCCACGTCCACTTCGGTGCGTCAGGGCTACCTGGAAAGTTCCAACGTGAACACGGTCGGGGAGATGGTCGACATGATGACCGCCTTCCGCAGCTACGAAGCCAATGTCAAGAGCGTCCAGATCCAGGGCGACTCGCTGACGCAGCTCCTGGGCAGCGTGACCCGCCGCTAGGCGCGTGCCTTCTTAGGAAACAAGGGCCGGCCCCCGGGGCGCGGCCGGCAAGAAAGGAAGATCCATGATCCGAGCGATGCGCACCGCGGCCTCCGGAATGGAAGCCCAGCAGACCTACGTCGACACGATCGCCCACAACCTGGCGAACGTGAACACCACCGGCTACAAGAAGTCGCACGTGCAGTTCCAGGACCTGCTCTACCAGACGGTGGCCCCGTCGGCCGGAGGAGCTCCCGGGACGCGCTCTCAGAACCCGGTGCCGATGCAGATCGGCCACGGAACGCGCCTGGTGGGCAGCCCCAAGATCTTCTCCCAGGGCGACAGCGAGACCACCGGGAATCCGCTGGACGTGCTGATCCAGGGCGACGGGTTTCTACAGTTCCAGAACGCCGACGGCACCACCGCCTACTCCCGTGACGGCTCGCTCAAGCTGGACGAGCAGGGCCGCCTGGTGAACTCCGACGGCCTGCCGGTCCTTCCCGAGATCACCGTGCCCTCGGAGGCGACCAGCGTGCAGATCGCCAAGGACGGGGCCGTCTCGGTCACCGTGGCCGGCAGCAGTACGCCGCAGCGCGTAGGCCAGCTCGAGACCGCGCGCTTCATCAACGAAGCCGGCTTGATGTCCGAGGGAGGCAACCTCTACTCCTCCAGTTCCAGCAGCGGCACTCCCATCACCGGCAATCCGGGCCAGACCGGCCTGGGAACGCTGCAGCAGGGATATCTGGAAAGGTCCAACGTGGAAGTGGTCCAGGAGATGGTGGACATGATCGTGGCGCAGCGCGCCTACGAAGTGAACGCCAAGTCCATCCAGACCGCCGACGAGATGATGACCCAGGCCAACAACATTCGCAGGTAAGCCATGAACCTACTGACCCCGATTCTGCTCGCCATGAGCCTGAGCGGTTCCCTGGGCGCCGGGGAAGTGCGACGGCTGCTGGACGAACAACTGCCCCGGACCATGGGGC
The DNA here is from genome assembly GCA_025351485.1 of Candidatus Eiseniibacteriota bacterium. GTDB lineage: Bacteria > Eisenbacteria > RBG-16-71-46 > RBG-16-71-46 > JACRLI01 > JANXVU01. The sequence continues at coordinate 6,866 of JANXVU010000150.1, forward strand.
AGGACTCGATCCGCTGGACGCTCACCTCGCCGTGGTCGGCGCTCAAGTTGCCCGCAGGCGCCAACGGAGTGCGGTTGGTCAAGCCGGAGGCCGGAATCCGTCCCGGCGTGATCTCGTGCATCGTGCAGGTGGTCCAGGACGACCAGGTGCTGCGTTCGGCGTCCGTGGCCGTCCGCGGCGACCGGGTCGGACGCGGCGTGCGGGTCCGGCGCGCGGTGCGCTCCGGGGAGATCGTGAGCGCTTCGGACCTGGAAGAGTCCTGGGGCGTGTTGCCCCAGGGCGAGCGCCCGGTGATGACGGCCTCGGATCTCGAAGGCCAGCGGCTGCGCCGCTCGCTGTCCGAAGGCGGGTGGGTCACGCCGGCGGCGGTGGAGCAGGCCCCCGTGGTCAAGGTGGGCGCGCCTCTCGAAATCATGGCCGCCTCGGCCGCGCTGAGGGTGCGCTTCCAGGGCGTGGCCCAGCAGGAAGGCCTGATCGGCGACGTCATCCGGGTGCGGGGACCGCGCCCCAACAATCTGCTCCGGGCCCGGATCACCGGCCCCGGCATGGCCCTGCTGGTTCCTTGAGGAAGGAGACTTCGATGCGCAAGGCGAATGGAATCGTGGCGCTGATCCTGTGCGCGGCCCTGCCCGCACAGGCCGCGTCGCTGTGGAAGGACGGCGGTCCGACGACCCTCACCGACCGGCGCGCCCTGCATCCCGGGGACCTGGTCACCGTGATCATCGTGGAGAACGCCAGCGGATCGAACAGTGCCTCCGCGGCCACCTCCAAGGAGAACAAGCTGGGCGGGACCGGGCTTGCGGGCACGGGGATCTTCAAGCTCCTGAAGGCCTTCTCGGCCTCGGACAACACCAAGAACGAATTCACCGGGAGCGGCCAGGCCGACGTGTCCACCAAGCTCACCGCCCGGCTGACCGCGCGCGTGGTGGGCGTAGACTCGGTGGGCAACCTCAAGATCGAGGGGACCCGCACCGTGGCGGTGAACCATGACCAGGAGGAAATGGTGCTCACCGCCAGCGTCCGGCCCGACGACATCCACGGGGACAACACCGTGCTCTCGACCTACCTGGCGGACGCCGTGATCGGCTACCGCGGTCACGGGCCCAATGCCCTGGCCCAGCACCAGGGACTGGTCTCCCGCATCCTGAACTGGATCTTCTGATGAAATCCAAACTGATTCGCATCGCCGCGCCGTTCCTGGCCCTCTTGATCCTGCCCGCACTGGGGCACGCCGCGCGCGTGAAGGACATCGCCCGCATGCAGGGCGTGCGCGAGAACCAGCTCACCGGCTACGGCCTGATCGTGGGCCTCGATGGGACCGGCGACAAGAAGGGCACCGGGTTCACCAACAAGTCCCTCTCGAGCCTGATGACCGCCCAGGGCATCAACCTGGGACCCGATGACATCAAGGTGAAGAACGTGGCCGCGGTCATGGTGACCGCGACCCTGGGAGCCTATCTGCGGGAGGGCAACCGGATGGACGTGACCGTCTCGTCGCTGGGAGATGCCACCAGCCTCCAGGGCGGCGTGCTCCTGCAAACCCCGCTGAAGGGCGCCGACGGCGTGGTCTACGCGGTGGCCCAGGGGGCGGTATCGATCGGCGGCTTCTCCGCCGGAACCGGCGGCGGAAACAGCGTCCAGAAGAACCACCTCGAGGTGGGCCGCGTGCCCAACGGGGCGCTCGTCGAACGCGAAGTGCCCACCCTGCTGGAAGGACACGGCGGCGTGGAGATCGCCTTGAACAACCCGGACTTTTCCACCGCGAGCCGCCTGGCCAAGGCGATCAACGACAAGCTCGGCAAGAGCGCGGCCGTCGCCCGGGATGCCGGCACTGTCACGGTTTCCTTTCCCGACTCTTCCTTCGCCGGCCGCTCCACGGACTTCGTGGCCACGCTGGGGGAGATGGAGGTCAACCCCGACCAGCCCGCGCGCGTGGTGATCAACGAGCGCACCGGCACGGTGGTGGCCGGCGGGATGGTCAAGCTGCTGCCGGTGGTGCTGGCGCACGGCGGGCTCACGATCGAAGTGAAGGACGCGATGCCGGTGATCTCGCAGCCCGAGCCGCTCAGCATTGGAGGCAAGACGGTGGTGGAGCACGTGGACGAGCTCAATGCCCGGGAAGGCTCCGGGCACGCGCTGGCGCTTCCGGGCGCCGCCACCCCCGAGAGCCTGGCCCGGATGCTCAACACCATCGGGGTCACCCCGCGTGACCTGATCGCCATCTTCCAGGCGCTCAAGGAAGCCGGTTCGCTCCAGGCGGAGCTGGTCATTCTGTGAGCCTGCGCCCCGCCGCGCCCTCTCCCGGAGCCGGGATGGGGGCCCTCAAGGCCGAGGCGAACAAGGTGCAGCTGCGCCGTTCCGCGCAGCAGTTCGAGGCCGTCTTCGTGGGCCGGCTGCTGGAGCAGATGCACAAGAGCACGCTGTCGAGCGGAATGTTCGGCAAGGGCGTGGAGAACGATATCTACCAGGGGTTCCTGGACCAGGCGGTGGCGGAGAAGGTCGCCTCGCGAGGGGGGATGGGGATCGCGGCGATGCTGGAGAAGACTTTGGCGGGGAAGATTGTGGCTGCGGGGCGTCCTTTGGGTGCTGCGGATGAGGCTGGAAGTGGGGTTGCTTCCCCAGGCGCGCCTGGCGCCCGTGATCCTTTCGGATCCCGGGCACATGGCGCGCGCGGGCCCGCGCCTTCGATCGCGCCTGTCGGCGCGCACGTTGCCCCGCTTCAGGCGCTTCCGGCGCGGGACTCCATCTCTGGCGCGTCCGAGGCTCCCGCTGCGCCGCTTGCGCCCACTGCCTTGGGGAGCTTGGGGGCGGGCGTCGAGATGGAATTGGACGCATCGATGCGGACGCCCACGTCGCTGGGTAGCCTGGCGGCTGAAGTGGAATTGGGGCTGGATGGGGGCGTTGCCGGCGGCGGCCCTTCGGGCGCCGCTGCGGGCAGCTCGCAGGATTGGACTTTGGGCGAACCGGTGCCGGCGGCCGCTTCCGCGGCCTTGGCTCGCGGATCGGTGCGTGCGACCCACGCGGCCTTGCCGGGGCAGATGGTCGCGCGGATGGCGCCGGCGGTGAATCCGGCGGGCGCTTCGCCGGCCCTGGCGCAACTGGTCAACCGGGCGGCGCGGGAGTCGGGCGTCGATCCTCGGCTGCTCGATGCGGTGCTGATGACGGAATCGGGGGGACGGGTGCGGGCGGTGTCCTCCAAGGGGGCTTCGGGGCTGATGCAGCTGATGCCCGACACGGCCCGGGCCATGGGAGTGAAGGACGTCTTTGATCCGCTCGAGAACCTTCGAGGCGGGGCTCGCTACCTGTCGCAGTTGCTGACCCGGTTCGGGGGAAAGGTGGCGCACGCGGTGGCCGCCTACAACGCCGGGCCCGGGGCGGTGGAAAGGCACGGGGGCGTGCCGCCCTACCGGGAGACCCGCGACTACGTTCGAAAAGTGCTGGCCCGGCGCAATTCCCTGGCTTCCTCCGGGAAAGGCCAAATGGGCTCCCCCGGGCATATGGAGTAAAGATTCTCGCATTTCGTGCCGATAGGAAATTGCAACAGCGCGGGTCCAGGGTTTGGACCCGATGAGCCGCGAGCGGCCAAATCGCTCCAGGGAGGGATTCCATGCAGCTCCTGCTTGACGAACTCAGCCAGGTTTTGGCAGAAGAATACAGGCACTACGAGGCGCTCTTCAGCGCCGCGCAGGCCGAACAAAATTCCCTAGTGGCCAATGACACCGACGGCGTGGACCGCTCCCTGGGAGAGATCCGCGGCGTGCTCGCCCGCGTGCAGTCGCTGGCGGAGCGGCGCCACCTGGTGATGTGCCGCATCTCCGAGCAGACCGGCGTGCCGGCCGAGCAGCTCACGCTCGAGCGCCTCGGCCAGATGTCCCGCGGCATGGCCGGCCTGCGCCTCGAGCGCCTGCAGAAGGACTTTACCGAGCTCACCGGCCGCCTCAACAAGCTCAACGGCACCAACCTCCTGCTCATCCGGAACGCCCTGGATATGAACGACCGCACCGTCCGCCTGATCCTGGGCGAGACCGGCCAGGTCCATTTTTACGGGGACGCGGGCCAGCCGCAGGGCTCGCAGGATCCCAAGATCCTCAGCCGGAGGATGTAGCCCATGGCCGGACTGATCGGGCAGCTCGAAGTCGCGCGCCGCGCGCTCATGGCCGAGCAGAACATGCTCAGCGTCCTGAGCCACAACATCGCGAACGCCAACACCCCGGGCTACACGCGACAGGACGCGCTCCTGGGCGCGACCGATCCGATGGACTATTTTCCGGGCCAGCTTGGCACCGGGGTGACGATGGAATCCGTGCGCCGCATGCGCGACACCCTGACCGATGTCCAGGTGCGCCAGCAGAGCGGCTCCGCCGGACGCTGGGGAGTTCGCGAGAACGTCTTCCGCGACCTGCAGACGATCTTCAAGGAGCCCAGCGACACCGGCCTCAACGCGACCATGGGCAAGTTCTTCAACGCCTGGCAGGACCTGGCCAACCATCCCGAGGAGCCGGCCTACAAGACGGCGGTGATGGGGCAGGCGCAGGCGGTGGTGGACCAGTTCCACACCATGTCCGCGGCGCTCAAGGACGTTTCCACCAAGACCGACACGCAGATCAGCCAGGACGTGGACCAGGTCAACCAGTACACGTCCCAGATCGCGCAGCTCAACCAGCAGATCAGCAACGCGGAGACCGCCGGCCAGAAAGCCAACGACCTGCGCGATCGCCGCGACACGCTGCTGGACGGGCTTTCCAAGATCGTCAACGTCTCCTACGACGAGCACGCCGCCGGAATGATGACGGTGCGCGTGGGCGGCCTCAACCTGGTGGAAGGCTCCAGCAACCGGGCCGTGTCCGGCATCACCACCACCGGCGGCCAGGTGACCCTGAACGCCACCGACGGCAGCTCGGGCGTGGTGCTCCGCGGGGAGTTGAGCGCCCTGGAAGACGCCAAGACCAACGTGATCCCCGGCTACCAGGCGCAGTTGGACGCGCTGGCCTCCGGATTCGCGTCCCAGGTGAATTCGCTCCAGGCGACCGGCCCGAACGGCTCGAACATCTTCACCGGCGCCACGGCCGCGTCCCTGGCCCTTGACCCGACCACTTCGGCCAACCCGGCGAGGATCGATGCCGGCACGTCCGGGGCCACCGGCGACAACAGCCTGGCGCTCAAGATCGCCGGGCTGCGGGTCGCCCTGACCATGAACACCGGCTCCACCACGTTCCAGGGCTACTACACCACCCTGGCCGGCACGGTGGCCAGCGGCACGGCCCAGGCCACGGACATGAACTCCAATCAGACGGTGCTGCTCCAGCAGATGCAGAACCAGAGGGAATCGACCGCGGGCGTGAACATGGAGGAAGAAATGACCAAGTTGATCACCGCCCAGAAGTCGTTCCAGGCGGCCAGCCAGATGGTGACCACGGTGACGACCCTGATGGACTCGATCTTGGTGATGGTGAGATAGCCATGCGAATCAGCAGCTCGATGGTGGCCGGCTCCTACCTGGCAGACCTGCACCAGCAGCAGGAGCAGCTCTACAAGGTGCAGCGCGAGGCTGCGACCAACAAGCGCATCGTGGACCCCTCGGACGATCCGGGCGGCTCGATCCAGGCCAGCGGCCTGCACACTCAAAAGCAGGTCATCGACCAGTACCTTTCCAACCTGGACGACGCCCGCCAGCACGTCGAGCACTCGGAGACGGTGGTGACCACCGCCCAGGCGCTGATCAGTGCGGCCCACAAGCTGGCGCTGAAGGGGGCCGGGGACACTTCGACCGCGGACGCCCGCGCCGCCCTGGGCAAGCAGGTGAACGACCTGCTGGAAGAGGCCGCCACGCAGGCCAACGATTCCTACCTCGGCACCTACACCATGGCCGGGATCAACACCAACACCGCGCCCTATACCGTGACGCGCGATGTGAACGGCCAGATCACTTCGGTGGCTGCTCCGGCGGCGGCCGTCTCCGGCTCGATCAACCGCCAGATCGGCACCGCGGTGGTGAAGGTGAACCTGAACGGTTCCGATGTCTTTGGCGGGGCGGGCTCGCCGGTGGGCTCCGTGGACTACTTCCAGACGCTGGTCCAGTTGCGCGACGCACTCAATTCCAACGACGGTCCGGCTGTCACCGCCCTCATGCCCCAGTTGACCAAGCTGGAGGACCAGGTGGGCGTGCAGTTGACCGTGACGGGCGCCGGGACCTCCCGGCTGGACCGGCTTCAGAGCGCCCTGGAAAGCCAGTCGCTCGATACGCAGAAGCATCTCTCTTCCCTGGAGGACGCAGACACCGCCAGGGTGGCCATCGATCTGCAGACGGCGCAGGCTGTGTACCAGCAGGCGCTCCAGATCGGCAACAAGATCCTTTCGCTGGGCCTGGGATCCCTCCTGGGCTAGGAACGGGGCGCATGAAACTGAAGAACTCACAGTTCGGGGAATTCGAGCTCAGCGACGAGGCGGTGTACGATTTCCCGCACGGCCTCCTGGGATTCGAGGAGCTTCGCCGGTTCGGGCTGTACCACCAGGACGAGTACGCGCCGTTCGAGTGGATGGTCTCGGTGGATGCGCCGGAGATCTGTTTTCCGCTGCTTTCGCCCATCCTGTTGAACCCGGCCTACACGGTTCCGCTCGGAAACGTGGAGCGCAAGGCGCTCGATTCCGAGGTGAACGACACGCTGGTTCCGCTGGTGATCGTGACGGTGGGAACGGGCAAGGGCGCGGTAACCGCAAACCTGCGTGGTCCAATTCTGTTCAACCCCAAGTCCCGCAAGGGCATGCAGGTTGTGCTATTCGAAAGCAGTTATCCGGTGAAAGCCGAAATTCCTGTTATCTCCTCGGCGCAAGCCGTGCCATAATGCAAGGCCATAGGCCGGGCACGTGCCAGGGCCACGGAGGCTATCCATAGAATGCTGGTCCTAACACGGAAGTTGGGCGAAAACATACGCATCGGTGACAACGTCAAGATCACGGTGCTCGAAGTGCGAGGTGCCCAGGTGAAGCTGGGCATCGAGGCTCCTCCCGAGGTGATCGTTCACCGCGAGGAGATCTATGAGCGGATCCAGGAGGAGAATCGCCGCGCCTCCGGTGCCAGTCCCATGGACTTGAAGGATGCCGCCACCGCCCTGCGAAAGGTGAAGAAGAAAGAATAGCGCCGTCACCCGGCCAGAATTCTTGCGCCGCTTTCCCGCCTAGGCGGGGGAGCGGCGATTTTGTTGCGGTTCCGCCGGGAGAGATTCGCTTCGCCCCAAGTCCCGCCGTCAGATAGCCCCCCCGATTCCTCGCCCGCGCGGTGGCACGCGGATTGCTGCTCTTTAGGCCAGTTTGAACCCGGCCCAGGGAGGGGAATCCATGTCCTGCAAAGCCAGCATCCTGATCGCATGCCACAACAAGGTGGAACTGACCCGCGACTGCCTGGAGCAGCTTCGCCGCGTGACCCCGCCCTCCCTATACGAACTGGTGCTGGTGAACAACGCCTCCACCGACGGCACGCGCGCCTGCCTGGACGAGTTCCAGGCCTCCATGCCCCGCGGGCAGGTGACGGTGCTGCACCAGAGGGAAAACCTCGGGTTCGTCGGCGCCAACAATCTGGCCGCGGAATCCGCCCGCGGCGACTTCCTGGTATTCCTGAACAACGACACGCTGCCCCAGCCCGGCTGGCTGGAAGCGCTGGTCACGGTGGCGCAAGCCGATCCCACGGTGGGCGCGGTGGGCTCCAAGCTGGTCTATCCCGACGGATCGCTGCAGGAGGCGGGCGGAGCCGTGTTCCGTGACGGCACCGGCATGAACTACGGGCGCAGTGGCCATCCCGGGCATCCGGCCTACGCCTTCGTGCGGGAGGTGGACTACTGCTCGGGCGCCTGCCTGCTGACGAGCGCCGCGCTGTTCCGCTCCCTGGGCGGATTCGACACGCGCTACGCGCCCGCCTATTACGAAGACTCCGATCTGTGCTTCTCCATCCGCAAGGCCGGCCTGCGGGTGCTCTACCAGCCCGAGTCGGTGGTGGTGCACTTCGAGGGCGGCACCGCCGGCACCGACCTCTCCTCCGGCTTCAAGAAGCACCAGGAAATCAACCGGCCCAAGTTTGTCCGGAAGTGGGTGCAGGAGCTGGCGCTGCAGGGGGAGCCTTCCACCGACCGGCTGCGCATGGGCCGCGCGGCGCACCGCTTCAAGGGCTCGCGCATCCTGATGGCCCACGATGCGCCGCCCATGTACGACCGGGCCGCCGGATCGCTCCGCCTGGACCACCTGGTCCGCATGTACCTCGCGGAGGGCCACCAGGTGAGCTTCGTGTGCCTGCACGGCCGCACCTTCGAGGGCGCGGAGGTGGAGCCCTACATGACGCGCCTGCGCCGGATGGGCGTGATGGTGCACGCGCTCGAGCTGCCCCTGGCGCGCGGTTTCAAGGAGCGTCCCGAGACCGGCTGGAAGGCCTTCGAGGCGCTGCTGCTGGAGCGCGAATACGACGTGGCGCACCTGCCGTGGCACTACTCGGCGGCGCAGTTCATTCCGCACATCCGCCAGCACAGCCCCCGCACCCGCATCGTGATCGACTGCCAGGACGTGCACTTTCGGCGGGAGGCCCGGCGGCTGATGGAAAGCAACGACCCCGGTATGTGGGTGAAGTACCGCAAGGACAAGAGCCACGAGCTGGCCAACTACCGCTCCGCCGACGCCATGATGGTGGTGACGGAGGAGGACCGGGAATGCCTGCAGCGGGAGCTGCCGGAGCGGGCCGTGCATTGCGTTCCCGACTACTACCCGGTGAAGCCCCCGGAGGAAATTCCGGCATTCGGGCCCCGGGCGGACCTGGTCTTCGTGGGGGGATTCCGGCATGTCCCGAACACCGACGCGGTGACCTGGTTCTGCCGGGAGATCTGGCCGCTGGTTTCCCCGCGCCTGCCGGACGCGAAATTCCACATCGTGGGGGACGCGGCGCCGCCGGACGTGAAGCGCCTGGCCGGCGGTCGGGTGATCGTGCACGGGCACGTGAAGGACTTGTCGGCGCTGCTCGGGGGCGCACGGCTCTCGGTGGCCCCGATCCGCTACGGTGCGGGCATGAAGGGCAAGATCACCAACGCCCTGGCCCACGGCCTTCCCAGCGTGGCCACGCCGGTCGCGGCCGAGGGCATGGGGCTGTCGCACGGGCGCGACATCCTGGTGGCCGCCTCGCCGAGCGAGTTCGCCGATGCGGTGGTCCGGCTGTACCAGGATGAATCGCTGTGGAACTCCGTCTCGGCCGCCGGGATCCAACTGGTGGAATCCCTCTACGGGCATCGTGCCATCTATCCGAAGCTGGCCGAAGCCCTGCGCATCGGTCCCCGCGCGGATGCGGGATCGGGCGACCTGTCGGACCCGATGCGGCTCGCCGAGCACATGTCCGGCGCCTACGACGATATGCGCGCCGGCGCTTACGCGGAGGCCGAAGCGAAGTTCCGGGGCTGCCTCGAAGCCAACCCGGGATTTGCATGGGCCATGGTGGGGATCGGCCTCTCGCTGAGCCGCCGCGGCCGCTTTGCCGAGGCGGAGCCGTGGCTGCGCCGTGCTATGGGAAGCACCGATCGCCCGGCGAGCGCCCTGACCGCGTTCGGCCAGATGCTGGTCGCGGCCGGCAAGCCCATTGAAGGGGCCTCCTGCATCCAGGAGGCTATCCGTCTTGAACCCGACAGCCTGTGGGCGGTGAACGAGGCCGCGTTGCTCGCCGAGCGCTGCGGCAACATGGCGGTGGCCGCGCAGGGCTACGGACGTCTCGCCGAACTCGACGCCACGGCAGTGTGGCCGGTGATCAAGCAGGCCGAAGCGCTGGCCGCGCTGGGGGCCACGGATCGCCTCCCGGCGGTGTTCGAGGAGGCCATCCGCCGCGCCCGGGCGCGCGGCGACGAAAGCCTGGCAGAGGAGCTTGAGCGGGCCTGCGGCTCCCATCTGCCCGCACAGCAACGGGCCGCGTGACCGGACAATTTCCATCCGGAAGCTGCTCCTGCCGGCCCGCCCGGGCGGGGAGGAGGCCGCGTATTCCCCGGCATGGCCCTTTGTCCACAATGACTTAACTCCTTCCTGCTTCGCCCCGTTTCGTGGCATGCGGATTGCGATTCTCCATGGAATGAGTCCCCGGCGGCCAGTTTCAGGCCTTGGTCCTGATGGCCGCCATCGTTTCGCTTTCCACCGGAGATCCCCGTGAACGAATCCCCTGGTTCACCCGCCGCCACCCCGGCCGAAGCCCTCTCCGACTTCATCGCCGTGACCACGCTCGGACCGGCCTCGCCACCCGAAACCGCCGCCCTGGCATTGCTGCGCGCACTCGGCGTCGGCCCCGGCGCGCGGGTGGTCCTGCCGGTGTGGGGGAGCGCCGGCCTGGCCGAGTCGCTGGAGCTGGGCGGCTACGAAGTGGTGGCGCTGGACGTGGACCCGGACACCGGCCGCCTGGACGTTTCAGCCGTCGCGCGGGAGCAGAGCGGCTTTGAAGCGCTGTGGATGCACGATGTGAACGGATTGCCGCCCGAAGCCTCGCGCCTGAAGGCGCTGGCCCGCGCGCGCGATGCCGTGGTGGTGGAGGAGGTCCGCGAATCCCTGGGCGCACACTCGTCCGGGGACAAGGTGGGCAGCCACGCCGACGCGGTGGTGCTGCGCGGCCCCGACGGCCGCGCGCGCATCGGCTCGGTCTCCGGCGAGACCGTCGAAGAAGCTTCCCGGAATCTTCCCAATTTCGAGCGCAGCTCGGTGGAAGCGGAATGTGCTCCGGACCCGGGCTTCGAGGCCTGGGTGAAGTCCACGCCGGCCCGCCTCGCGGGACAGCGGCGGCTGGCCTCGATCCTGGAATCGGCCTGGGGCCCGCTGGATGCGCTTTCGCTCCCGGACTACTCCGCGGGCACTCGCGGCACCTGGCCCCGATACCCGGTGAGGGTGCTCACCGGCGCGGGCAACTATCCCAACGCCGCGTGGACCCGCTGGCTCCACGCGCGGCAGGTGAGCGTGGCCCGCCCGCTCTTGCGCCTGGTTCACGGCCTCGACCCGGACGACCGCCACGTGCGCCGGGAGTTCCCGGGAGCGGTGGAGTACCTGCGCCGCACGCTGTGTTTTCCCTGCGGCGCCTCGGTGACGTTGCAGGAGGCCGAGCGCACGGTGTACGCCGTGGACGAGCTGGCCCGTCGGGAGTCGGACTCCCGGGCGTGAGCCCGGACTCGGGGAAGGGAAGACGGGAAAGCCGATGCTCGGAGACTTTCTGAACTATGCGCCCATCATGGGCTTTCTGAAGCGGGCCGACCTGGCCGGCGCATCGGTGCTGGAGGTTGGCGGACAGGGGCGCCTGGGGTTCTTCCACGGCGCAGCCATGGCCGGCGCGGACCGCCGGTTCACGGGCGCACTGCCGCCCTCGCTGGTGGCGGTGAACGCGGACTTGCTCGCATTGCCCTTCCAGGACGGCGCGGTTCGCGTCGTGGTGCGGGCGGATCTCGCCTGCTCCGACAGCGACGAGGAGCTCGACGGCGCGCTCGGGGAGATGCTTCGCGTTTCGGCGGAGTGGGTCCTGTGCGGATGTGACGGCCGGCAGTCCGTGGCCATGGAGCAGCTTACCGGCTCCGGCGGCCAGTGGGAGTTCATGAGCGCCGCGGCGGGACATCCGCTGTGGGTCCAGGCCGCGCGCTTGCTGGACCGGACGCCTGGCGCCGGGGAGCAGGCGCGCGTGTCGCTCCAGGCAGAGCGGGCCCGCTGGCAGGAGCTGGCGGGACAACTCAGTTTCGGGGGAGGCGACCGGGTGCTGTGCATCCTCCACCGCTCCAACGCGGCCCCCCCGCTGCTGGGAGCGCCGCCCGTGGAGACGGTCCCTGGGTGCATCGACGCCGCGGGCTGGCTTGCGCCCGCGCTGCGATGTCCCCGGTGCGGGGAGGGCGCCATGGAACCCACAAACCAACCCGTGATGCCGCTTGCCTGCGCCGCCTGCGGCGCGCTCTACCTGGCCGGCCCGCGCGGGGAACTGGACCTGCGACGGCCTTCCGATTCCAGTTCCATTTCCATGAAGGGGCCGACGCCCTTGGACGTCTCGGTGGTCATCCCCGTGTACGGGCAGGCGGAGCTCACCCGGGGCTGCCTGGAATCGATCTTCGCGCATCCGCCCGGTTGCTCGATCGAAGTGATCGTGGTGGACAACGCCTCCCCGCCCTCGGTGGCGCGGGTGCTCGAGCCGTTTTCCGGCCGGATTCGCGTGATACGGAACGACGCCAATCTGGGCTTCGCCCGCGCCTGCAACCAGGGCGCGCAGGGGGCGCTGGGCCGTCATGTGCTGTTCCTCAACAACGACATCGAGGTGCACGCCGGTTGGCTCGACCCGCTGGTGGCCGTGCTGGACCGCAATCCCTTTGCCGGCGCTGCCGGATCGCTGCTGCTCTATCCGGGCGGCAAAGTTCAGCACGCGGGGATCGTCTTTTGCCGCGAGCGAACCGGAAAGCCGGCAGTGGTGCCGTATCACTTCCATTCCGGCTCCGAGCCGACCTCCCCGTGGGTCACCCGTCCGCGCGAACTGCAGGCGGTTACCGGCGCGTGCATGCTGGTGCGGCGCGACCTGTTCGAACTGCTGGACGGTTTTGACGCCGGCTATTGGAACGGACTCGAGGACGTGGATCTGTGCCTTCGCCTCGGCGAATGCGGCTTCAAGGTCTTCTACGAGCCCGGCAGCGTGTTGACGCACCACGAGTCGGCCGCGGGGCCCGAGCGTTGGAGCGGCCTCGTCCGAAACCTGGAGCGATTCGACGCGCGCTGGGGCGCACGGGTGAGCCCCGACGACACCGAACAGTGCTTGGAGGATGGAATGCTTCCCGTCTGGGCGCCCAGCGCCCACGGGCCGCAGCGCGAGGCGATCCGGGCGCCCATGACCACGGTGGTGCTGCACGCCCAGGGAATGAACGCGCGGACCCTGGAGAAATGGGTGCGGAGAATTCCGCTGCCCCCGTCTCCGCCCGTGGAGTGGATCGTGACCGGCTCCGAGGAACTGGCCGGGTCCGGTCCGGCCGAAGTGGACGGGAATCCCATTCGATACGTGTCCGCCGAGCCGGTTCGTGGCGGGGCGTATGCCGCCAACCTGGCCTTGCGCGCAGCCACCGGGGCGGTGACGATCCTGCTCGAGCCCCGGGTCCACCTGGGTGAGGGCTGGCTGACTGGGATCCTCGAGGGCATCGGGGGCCTCCCCGACGTGGGGGCCGCCGGGCTTCGCGCGGGCGAGGGCCGGCTGCTGTCGGGCTGCGTGGCGCTGAGGCGGGAGCTCTTCGAGCGGCTGGGAGACCTGGACGAGGACCTCGATGCGCCCTTCGTGACCGACGACTTGTGCCTGCGCTGCCACGAGGCCGGATTCCGGGTGGCCTACCTGCAGGGCGGTGCGGAGATGGCCGGCACGCCGGCGCGCCCGGCCGAGGGATTGCTCACGTTCGAGCGCAAGTGGGGGCTCTCGCCCGCGGACTACTTCGAGCGCGGGATCCGCCCGATTCGCCGTATTTCAGAGGAACCCGAAGCCGGGCGCGAGGAGGTTCGCCAGGCGCTGGACGAAACACTCCACGCCGTGCGCGCCGGGCAGTTCGAAACCGCGGCCGCCGCGGCGGCCCGCGCGCAAATGCTGGACCCGGCCCACCCCGAAGCCTATCTGCTCATGGGGCTCGCGAGCCTGCGCCGGGGAGACCCGGGGGCGGCCCAGGAGGCGTTCGACCTGGCCGCGCGACTGGCTCCATGGTCCGCGCGCCATGTGCAGCCGCTGGCCGAGCTGCTGCGTTCCCACGGTCACCCCGGGGCCGCCCTCGAACTCTACCAGCGGCTCCTGAAGATGCGGCGCCGCGACCCCGTCGTGCTCACCGGCATGGCCGAGTGCCTGCTCGCCGTGGGCGAAATCCAGATGGCGCGCGAGTGCATGGTCCTGGCGCGCGCGCTTTCGACACAGCCCGGTGCACAGCCGGCGCCCGGCGCGCCGGCAATCCCGGGCGGAACGGAGGAAGCCCTTGCCGGCTGAAATGATCCAACCGAACGGGCTCGTCTCCATCCTGATCCCGGTCCTCAACCAGCACGCACTGCTGGAAAAGGCGCTCCGCTCGATCGCGCGCCACACTCCCCAGCCCCACGAGATCGTGGTGGTGGACAACGGCTCCGGTCCTGAAACCAAGGCCTTCCTGGCCTCGGCCGACGTGCGCCTGGTGGTCAACCCGGTGAACCGGGGATTTGCGGCCGCGGTGAACCAGGCGGTGGATGCCGCCGCCGGGGAAACACTGGTGTTGGCCAACAGCGACATCGAGGTGACACCGGGGTGGCTGGACGAGCTGCTCGCGGCGCTGGACCAACCCGGGGCCGGACTGGTGGGCCCGCTCACCAACTACGCCTCCGGGTCGCAGCAGATCCCGGTGGACTACGACCGCTGCGGCGGGCCCGAGGGCATGGCCCGCGAGCTCCGGCACTGGCGCCAGGGGGCGGTGCGGGAAGTGGACCGCGTGGTGGGCTTCCTGCTGGCCTGCCGCCGGACCACGGCCGAGCTGGTGGGGCCGTGGGACGAACGCTTCGGCATCGGCAATTTCGAGGACGATGACTACTGCCTCCGGGTCCGGCTGCTGGGGCTGCGCTGCCTGGTGGCCGAGGGCGCGTACGTGCACCACGAGGGCAGCGCCACATTCCGGGCCGAGCGCATCGACTACAAGCAGCTCATCGACGCGAACCGCGCCATCTTCCACGAGAAGTGGCGCGATCCCGAGCTGGCGCTCCTGCCCAGCCTGATCAAGCGGCTGGAGATGATGCGGGAAGAGGAGGCGCGACGTGCCTCTTGAGAAATTGTCCCTGATCATGATCGTGAAGAACGAGGAGGCGCACCTGGGCGAGTGCCTGCGCCAGGCCTCTGGATTCGTGGACGAGATGGTGGTGGTGGACACCGGGTCCACGGACCGGACCCGTGAGATCGCCGCGGCGGCCGGCGCGCTCGTCGCCGAGTTTTCATGGACCGGGGACTTCGCGGCCGCCCGCAACCGCTCCCTGGAACTCGCCACCGGCGACTGGGTGCTCATGCTGGACGCCGACGAGCGCATGGACGACCTGAACGGGGTCCAACTGCGCCGGCTGCTGGACGGCGCGGACCCGTCGCTGTCGGCCTTCTGCACGCGCATCGAGAGCGAGGCGAGGCACCATCATTCCGGCGTGTGGCTTTCGCACTACTATCCGCGCGTCTTTCGCCGCGCCGCCGGCGTGCGTTTCGAGGGCGCGCTGCACGAGCAGGTGATCGGCCCGGACGGGCCGCTCGGCCTGCGCGCGCCGCGCCTGCCGGTGGTGATCCGGCACCTGGGCTACGCCGACGCGGCCAAGGAGGCGGGCCGGCGGGACCGGAACCTGGCCATCATCGAATCGGAGGCGGGCCGCCGCCCGGGGGACGTGCTGGTGAAACGCAACCTGGCTAACGCGCTCCTCGCGGCCGGCGAGCACGAGCGCGCCCGGACGCTGTTCCAGGAACTGGTCCAGGCGGATCTTCCCCCCGATCTTTCGCACCAGGCCCGCTGGCATCTGGCCATGTGCTGCCTGGAGCTGGGACGCTTCGACGACACGGAACAAATTCTTTCCGGCATGGAGCGATCGCAGGGAACGGTGCTGCTGCGGGCCGAGGGCCTGCGCCGGTCCGGCCGCCCGGAAAGCGCGTTGCCCCTGCTGGAGGGCCTGCTCACCGATCCACCGGAGGAGCGCGAGACGTCCATGGATTTCCGCGTGGAGCCCGCGCACCTGCTGGTCCAGATGGCGCACTGCGAGCGCGCGCGCGGATGTCCGGTGCGCGCCCGTGAAAGGCTGCTCGAGGCGCTCCGACTGTCCCCGGATTCGCCCGAGGTGCACATGGAACTGGGCATGCTCGCCGAAGACGCGGGCGAGCTCGAAGCGGCGCTGGCCCACCATCGGCGGGCGCTGGAGCTGCACCCCTATCTTTCCGAGGCCTACCGGTCGCGCTCCCGCATCCGCCTGCTCCAGGGGGATGCGGGCGCATCCATGGCCGAGTTGGAGGACGGGCTGGCGCACGAACCCGGGAATGCCGCCCTCGTGGCGATGAAGCGAACGCTGGCGGCGCGGTCCCCCCTGGGCGGGCCGCCGGCGGGCACGTGGCCGGGACTGACGCTGGCCATGATCGTGCGCGATGGCGCCGGATCGATCGGACGCGCCTTCACGAGCGTCGCGGGGCTGGCGGACGAGGTGGTGGTGGTGGATACCGGATCCGCCGACGGAACTCCGGAGCTGGCGGAAGCGGCGGACGCCCGCGTGCTGCGTTCGGCGTGGAACCACGACTTTGCCGCGGCGCGCAACACCGCGCTCGAGGCCAGCCGCGGGGAATGGGTGCTGTTCCTGGATGCGGACGAGGAGCTCGACCCCCTCTCGGCGTCCGAGGTCCGGGCAGTGCTCCTGGGCGGTGAGTGGGATGCGGCCGAGGTGCTGATCCAGAACCGCCTCGCCGGCAGCAGCGCCCTGTCCGGCATTGCGCACCGATACTGCAGGCTCTTCCGGAAGCTGCCGGGAGTGGCCTTCCGGGGCCGGGTGCATGAGCAGATCCTGCCTTCGCTGATCGATGCCGGGGCGCGCGTCAAGCGCACCTCGATCCGGATCCTCCACTCGGGCTACGCGCTGGACCCGGCTTCGATGCGGGCAAAGCAGGAGCGGAACCTCGCTCTCCTGGAGCGCGAGGTGAACGACCATCCGCAAGACGGGTTCATCCGGTTCCACCTCGGGGTCACGCTGTTCGCCCTGGAGCGCCGCGACGAGGCTGCCCGCGCGCTGCGCGCCGCGCTTGCAGGCCCGGGCCTTCCGGTCGAAGCCCGGGCCCTGGCGCACGTGAAACTTGCGCAGGTCGCGCTGGCCTCCGGCCGTCTTCCCGAAGCCGAAGCGGACCTGGCCGAGGCGCGGGCGCTGCGGCCAGGCAGCCCGCTGGTCGGCTACATCACCGCGGGCCTGCACTTCATGCGTGGCGAGTTTGCCGAATCCGCCTCCGAGCTCGAGCGGCTCGTCTCTCGCGGGGATACCGCCGGATGGGAGGAGCAGCTGGATGAGGGCGACCTGCGCATGGACCTGGGGAACTGCCTCTACAAGCTGGGGCGCTTCGAAGAGGCGGCGGCGCACTACGCCCGCGCCGTGGAGCTCCGGCCTTTGGATCCGAGGCGCCACTACAACCTGGGCAACGCGCTGTACCGCATCGGGAAGTTCGGGCCCGCGCTCGTCGGTTTCCAGGAGGCCCTGCGGCTGGACCCGGGCATGACAACGGCCCGAGAAAACGCATGGGAGTGTTCGCTGCGTCTCGCCGAGTCGCTGGCCGCGGAAGGACGCGATCGGGACCTGGCCGGGCTCGATCCGGCGGGGGGACCGCCGGCGCTTTCGCTGCTGGTGGCCGGGGGAGCGCTGCGTTCGGGCGATGCGCCGCGGGCCGCCGAGCTGCTGCTCGAGTGCGAGAAGGTGGATCCATGCGATGCGGCCTGCCGGCTGCTGCTGGCGATCTCGCTTCGCCAGGCCGGCCGCCTGGACGAAAGCCTGCAGCGCTTCGAACGCCTGGCTGCAGGCAACGAAATGGACGCTCCGGCCCTGACCCAGTACGCACTCACCCTGCTGGACGCGGGCCGGGAAACGGAAGCGGGGATCGTCTTTTCACGGGCCGTGCAGCTGGATCCCTCGCTGGCAGGGCGCGCCGCCGCCTGACCCCGCGAATGCGCCGCCGTGGAACCCTTTGAACACGACCCCGGGAGCATAACGAGCCTCAAGTTTCGGTCATCGCGGCCGATGATCCTCACAAGCGCGGGAACCGGCCCCGGAAAGGACCCCGGAGCCGGATTCCGCAAACGAGGGATCGATTTGTACCGCTAAGGGTACGGAAACCCGCTTCGCCACGGACGGTGAGGCAACTACACGGAGTTAGGTCACATGGCTTCATCCGACATCACCCGGTTGCGTTCGAACATCCAGGGCCTCAACATCCTGGACGCTCTGCGTTCTGTGAACCGCGACGTGGGGATCCACCAGCTTCGCCTCGCCACCGGCAAGCGCATCAACAACGCCGGTGACGACCCGGCGGGTCTCACCATCGCGACCAAGCTTGAGCAGCGCTCGAACAACCTGGCCACGGTCCTGGACAACCTCGGTGAAGCCAAGAACCTCATTGGCGTCGCCGAAGGCGGTCTCGAGAAGCTCAAGGACGTGCTTTCCGAGATGTCCTCGAAGGTCCTGCACGCGGCTTCCGACTCGATCGGGACGTCCGAGCGCCAGGCCATTTCGTCGCAGCTCTCGCAGCTGACCGCGGAAATCAACAACATCGCCACGGACACCTCGTTCAATGGAGTCTCGCTGCTGTCCTCGGCCGTGAGCTTCACGTTCCAGACCGGTGAGGCCTCGCAGACCGCCTTCGCGTCGAGCAGCTACCTGGCGACGTCCCTGGCGATGACCAGCATGGCGGCACTGACGGCCGGCGGCGTGATCAACAGCTCGAACTACTCCACGTACCTGGCTGAGATCACGGCTGCCACCAGCACGGTGCTGTCGGGTCTCACCACCATCGGTTCGCTGGTGAACCGTTTCACGGTCAAGGAAGACGTGATCTCGGTCTCGATCGCGAACACGCAGGCCGCGTACAGCCGCATCATGGACGCGGACGTGGCCATGGAGCAGATGCAGCTCACCCGCAGCCAGATCCTGCAGCAGACCTCGACGGCCATGCTGGCGCAGTCGAACGTCAACTCGCAGGGCCTGCTGGCTCTGTTCCGGTAGTCTGAACGTCCCCGGGGCAACCGCTCCGGAAGAGGCAACGGTGAACCGGCGGGGGCCGCAAGGTCCCCGCCGGGAACGCCGCCACCCCAGGGTGAGGTACCCATTCCATGCCAGTCAGTCCGAACGCCCGCAAGTTCCTGGAACAGGACATTCTCAGCAAGAGCCCCGGTGAGTTGCTCCTGGCGGCCTACGACCTGGGAATCAAGGGTTGCCGCCGCCAGGACCGCGCCCTGGTCCGCGACGTGCTTACCGAATTGATCGCCGCCCTCGACTTCAATCAGCCGATCGCCGGGAATTTCCTGGTGCTGTACGACTTTGCGCTGCGCGAGGTGCGTGAAAACCGTTTTGAAGAGCCCGAGAAGATCTTGACCGGACTCCGCGAAGCTTGGGCCGAGGCGTTCGCCGCCCAGGCCGCTGGCGCCGTGTCCGAAGCAGTCGTCGCCGGCTAGAGGCCGGCAGGAGAGGGTTCCATGAGCGTCACGTCCACCAGCGCAGCGAACAGCAAGTTCGCCTCCACCATCGAGGCGCTTCTCCTCTCGGAGAAGCGGCCCCTCAATGACCTGGCGACCCGCCGCGCGAAGGTCACGGACACCCAGAGCCTGCTGAGCACGATCGGGACCAAGCTGTCCGATCTGCGCACGGCCCTGGATAGCCTCCGAACCCCCGGATCGTTGTCATCACTCTCCCTGTTCACCACCTCCACCGGAAACAGCTCCATCGTGGACGTGACTGCGAACAGCGCGGCCGCGCGGGGAACCCACCAGGTCACGGTGAGCCAGCTCGCACAGGCCCATGCGCTTGGAAGCGCCGCCCTCTCGAAGTCCGGCAGCACGGTTTCCGCCGGGAGCTACTCGTTCACCGTGAAGGTGGCCGGAGTGACGACCACGGTCAGCGTGGCCGTGGACGCCGGGGACACCGATGGCGCCGTGCTTTCCAAGGTGGCCTCGGCCGTCAATGGCTCGGGCGCCAAAGTGAATGCCTCCGTGGTGACCACGGACGCGACCAGCGGAAAGCAGAAGCTGGTCTTTCAGTCCGCCTCCGGCGGAACAGCCAACATCATCAGCGACGTCGCCGACACCTCCGGCGGCCTCATGTCCCAGCTGGCCCTGAGCGGGACCTCCAGCGACTCGGCCTACTCGGCGGCCACGCTGCAACAGGCCAAGAACGCCAAGTTCAACCTCGACGGCCTGGACCTCGAGTCCAGCTCCAACGCGGTCACCGACGCGCTCACCGGCGTGACCATCAACCTGAAGGCCCTGACCGCCACCCCGGTCCAGTTCGGCATCGCCAGCGACGCCACCGCGACCCGCAAGGTCCTGGACGACTTCGTCGCCAAGTTCAATGACGTTCTGAGCTTTCTTCGCTCCAAGAGCGCCGTGTCCGAGGACGGAAAGAGCCGGGAGGCCCTGGCCGAGGACAGCTACGTCCGGGAACTGAAGTACTCGCTTCGCGACGCTTCCGGTTCGATCCTCTCCGGGGCGCCGGCGGGAGCCCCGCAGTCCCTGGCGGACCTGGGAGTGACCATCGCCCGGGACGGCACGCTTTCCGTCACCGACGCCTCCAAGTTCACCACGGCCCTCGAGGCCAATCCGGCCCAGGTGATGGCGGTCTTCACGGGCGACGGGGGAATCGCCGGCCGCCTGTTCAAGGCGGTGGACAATTTCACCAAGACCGGTGGGGGTCTCCAGGCCGACAAGGACCTGATCACCGCGCAGATCAGCGACATGGACAGCAAGAAAGTCCGCCTGCAGGCGCGCGTGGATGCGCGCCGCAAGCAGTT